>JAGXIC010000006.1 GCA_024635875.1 Pricia sp. | reverse complement strand
TTAGAGGTTAGAGGTTAGAGGTCTGGTAATAAAACAATTTTACTAAACTTCCAAACCTCATAACTTTATAAACTCATAAACTTTTTTTCACCTTACATCATTAACGCTATTTTGGCGACCTTCCCCCGGTTGCCGACTGCAACGTTCAACTGCAGCCATTTTCAAAGCAAGCCAATATCATGCTCCCGAAACGGATTCAAAAGCTTATCCGCCGGGTCGAGCTCCGTTATCATGGTATTGATGGCATTGATTTCACAGGTCTTGTACCGATGCTGGGAATTTAACTTCTCGGAGATAGACAAAAGTACCGTTTTTTTGGCGCATTTGATTACGGCTTTCTTCACCTGAACGATATCCCAGTCGAATTCGGTCAATCCGTATTGGGAGTCTACGTAACCCGTACCTATAAAACTGTAATCTACCTTTATTTCCGAGAGATTGTGTATGGCGTTGGCACCGATTGCGGTTTGAGATTCTTTGCTAACCTGTCCACCTACCATTATTACAGTAACATTGGGTTTGCTCAATAGTTCCATAGCAACCGGAAGACTGTGGGTGAAACAGGTCAATTCAAGTTCGGCAGGCAATAAACGAGCCAGCTCCAAACAGGTCGTACCGCCGTCAACAAAGATTACGGCACCGTCCTTAAGCAGTACCAGCGCTTTTTCGGCAATGGTGCTTTTGTCCTCAAGCCTGTAAATGTTGTTGTTTCGGGTGCTGTTCGTGGTAAAACCCAATGATATGGCACCTCCGTGTACCTTGCGCAGTTTGTGGTCCCCATCAAGTTCTTTCACGTCGCGACGGACGGTATCAATGGAAACATCCAATGCTTCCGCGATATCGGTAAGCAATATCCGGTTGTGGAGCTCGACCTCGCTTAAAATGGTCTGATGCCGTTCTTCTTTTAACATGGGGCATTGTTCAAGGTTCAATCTTGCCTTGTGGCAGATTTAAGGTTTCCGCGTTCTCCAGTAAGTTATAGACCAACAAGATCAGCCTGAAACCATCCAAAGATAAGAATTAAAACTACATGCTGTTTTTTACAGCTTAAAATCCTAAAAAACCTAAAAATAGCAAAAAAACGCAAAATAAAAAGCAAAAAACTGCAATACATCCTTTTATTGGCTACATTTGCAGTTCCGTCCAAAAAAGAACGAATTATGAAAACAGCTTTACAAAAGAAAAACGTAGATATCCACTACAAACCGGTCGGCCAATTTGAGGAGACCCGTTTTGAGAAAATCCATAATGTTATTTTTTCCGATTCCAACGAAGCATCCGTGAAAGTCGCGCATGAAATTGCGGCCCTTATCCGTAAAAAACAGGCGGCGGACAAACCATGTGTGCTGGGTCTCGCCACGGGTTCTTCTCCCCTACGTGTTTACGAAGAACTAGTAAGGCTGCATAGGGAAGAGGGACTCAGCTTTTCGAACGTTGTCACTTTCAACCTCGACGAGTACCTTCCCATGGAAAAAGAAAACCGTCAGAGCTATTGGTACTTTATGCACGAAAATTTGTTCGACCATATCGATATTCCAAAAGAAAATATCAACATCCCCGATGGAACCGTCGAAGGCGACGAAGTAATCGAATATTGCCTATCCTACGAAAGAGAGATCAAAAAGTACGGGGGGCTCGATTTCCAACTATTGGGTATCGGCCGTACGGGGCACATTGGTTTTAACGAACCGGGATCTCATTACAACTCGGGTACGAGGGTCATTACCTTAGATTACATTACACGTGTCGATGCGGGCCCTGCATTTTTCGGTATAGACAATGTGCCAAGAAAGGCCATTACCATGGGTATCGCTACGGTACGCAGCGCCAAACGAATTGTGTTGCTCGCGTGGGGACAGAACAAGGCAGAAATTATTCAGGAGACGGTCGAAGGCGAAATTTCCTCCGCAGTTCCGGCCACATACCTGCAAGAGCATAAAAACTGTACGTTTGTTCTCGATACCGGTGCCGGCAGCCTGCTTACCCGAAATAAAACGCCTTGGTTGGTGGATGAATCCTTGGACTGGACGGAAGAACTCACCGGAAAGGCCGTGGTCTGGCTATGCACCTTGACCGGTAAGTCTATCTTAAGTCTCACGGATAAGGATTATAACGACAACGGTATGTCCGGCCTACTGGCGTTACAGGATTCCTACGACCTGAACATCAAAATGTTCAATAAGTTACAACATACCATTAGCGGTTGGCCCGGCGGTAAACCCAATGCCGACGATACCCACAGGCCCGAACGCGCCGAACCCGCAAAGAAAAGGGTGATTATCTTTAGCCCGCACCCCGACGATGATGTCATTTCAATGGGCGGTACTTTTGACAGGCTTATCGATCAGGGGCACGAAGTACACGTCGCCTTTCAGACCTCCGGAAATATCGCCGTATCGGACAAGGAAGCGCTTAAATTCGCAGAGATTTCAAAGCGCATCTACAAATCGACAGAGGCACAGGAAATCATCGATTATATTAAGGAAAAAAAAGAAAGCAGTTACGATTCGAAACAGGTATTACGCTTAAAAGGCGATATACGAAGGGGGGAATCGTACGCAGCGGTTCGATATCTCGGCCTAAATGATGACAATGTACATTTTCTTGACCTTCCCTTTTACGAAACCGGGCGGGTCAAAAAAGACCCTCTTTCGGAAGCCGATATCAAAATTGTTGCCGATATCATCGAAGAGATAAAGCCGCACCAAATTTATGCCGCCGGCGATTTGGCCGATCCCCATGGAACGCACAAGGTCTGTCTAGACGCTATATTTGCGGCCCTTGAACGTTTGAAATCGGAGCCGTACATGAAAGACTGCTGGGTCTGGTTGTACCGCGGCGCTTGGCACGAGTGGGATACCCATGAAATCGAAATGGCCGTACCAATGAGTCCCGGTCAGGTATTGCGAAAACGGAACGCTATTTTCGCCCACCAATCCCAAAAAGATGGGGTCATGTTCCAAGGCGATGATTCGCGGGAATTCTGGATGCGGGCCGAGGAGCGCAACAAAGAAACCGCTGAACGCTACCACGCCCTTGGCCTGGCCGATTATGCGGCGATGGAGGCGTTTGTTAGGTATAAATTCTAGTAAAATTGATATCAAAATCTAAAGGTCTATTTTTGAAGCTAAATAGACCTTTTTTATTTACAATATGGTCAAGATTATTCTCCTGTTCCTATTTTCACTGCTAGTCTTGAATTCATGTGCGGTTTTCGACCCCATTCCCCAGCCAGAGAGAGAATTCCGTGGTTTTTGGATCGCTACCGTGGTGAACATCGACTGGCCCAAAGACGGCAATGACCCCATCGAAAAACAGAAAGCGGACTATCTGAAAATCCTCAATTTTTACCATATTCTCAATTTTAATGCGGCCATCGTACAAGTACGAACGGCGGGGGACGCTTTCTATGCATCCGAATATGCCCCATGGTCGCGATTTTTGACCGGGCAAGAAGGCAAAGCTCCCGAAACCGAAGAACCCATTTTAAAGTGGATGATAGCGGAAACGCATGCAAGAGGTATGGAATTCCACGCCTGGCTGAATCCCTATCGGGCGACCTTTGATCTGAATACGGAGATTTTGAGTCCAGATCATGACTATAATCAGCATCCCGAATGGATGCTTAAATACGGTAAAAAATTCTACTATGACCCTGGACTGCCGAAAGTGCGTGAGCGTATGGTTTCGGTAATCGACGAGCTGGTCTCGAACTTCGATATCGATGCTGTGCATTTCGATGACTATTTTTATCCCTATACCATCGCCGGAGAGGTATTCGCCGATTCGCTGAGTTTCGAAGCGCATGCCCCCAAGGGCCAATCACTTGCCGATTGGCGACGTAGCAATATTGATAGGCTGGTCAAGGACAGCTATGAAATCATAAAGGCCCGAAAGCCTTGGGTACAGCTTGGCATCAGTCCCTTTGGGGTTTGGAAAAACAAAGCCACCGATGCCAGAGGTTCGGATACAAAAGCGGGACAGACCACTTACGAAAACCTCTACGCCGATCCTTTGCTTTGGATGGATAAAGGATGGCTTGACTATCTGGTGCCGCAAGTGTACTGGAGCATGGACCTACCGGTGGCATCCCACCGTAAGATAGTGGACTGGTGGGCCGAAAACACTACAAACAGTAATCTCTACATCGGTAACGGGCCTTATAAAATCCGTAATAATAGCGACAAGGCGTGGGACATAAAGAACGAGCTACCCAAACAGTTGCGTCTCGCCAGAAATACGGGAGCGGTTCAGGGGAATGTTTTTTTCAGTGCCAAAAGTCTAATGGAAAGTAATGCGGATGTGGTGAAATACCTGCGCCGAAACTATTATAAAAGGGAAGCCCTGCCCCCAACATCCCCGTGGATGTCCGGTCAAGCCACGGCAAAACTTGAACTCAAATCGATACAACATACAAATGATTCCATCGTTCTTAATTTTAAGGATTTAACTGCGTATCGGTTTATGATTGTTTATCCCTCTGGGAAGAAAATAAAATCCCGTTATCCGATGAAAAGGATGCTTGCGAAATTGTCGGTGGGTGATAACAACTCTATAATCCTTCCCAAGAAAATCCTAGGAAAACGTAAACGGGTCGCCGTACTATTGATCGATCGCTTTGGCCGCGAATATGAAGCTTTAGTTGTAGATTTATGAAACCAAAACCAACACCTTGATCAAAAAAGATAAATGGGCCTGGGCATGGGTGCCCGTTCTCTACTTCACACAGGGGCTACCTTATGTATTGGTGGTGACCGTATCGGTCATCATGTACAAAAAACTGGGCGTCAGCAACGAAGATATCGGGCTGTATACCAGCTTACTATATTTGCCGTGGGTGTTAAAACCCCTTTGGAGCCCGTTCGTAGACCTTAAAAGCACCAAACGCAAATGGTTTTTGGGTATGCAGTTATTAATTGCAATCGCGCTTTTGGGTGTGGGACTGACGCTGCCGACCAGTATGTTCTTCACCACTACCCTAGCCTGTTTCTGGATGGCCGCTTTCGCATCTGCAACCAATGATATCGCTTCGGCTGGGTATTATATGATCGGACTTACGGAACAAAAGCAGTCCTTTTTCGTGGGCATGCGAAGTACATTTTACCGATTAGCCATGGTGACTGGGGAAGGCCTAATAGTTGTCATGGCGGGTTTTCTGGAAAACAAGTACGGCGACAACACCAAGGCTTGGAGCATCACCATGACCGCGGCCGCGTTTTTGATGCTGGCATTGACAGTTGCCAACTTTTTTACAACCCCGAAATTTGAATCCTCTGCCGCCATCACTCAGGATAAACCGGAAGGATTTCTTGCGGTTTTCGCATCCTTTTTCCAAAAAAAGAACATCGGCATCGCTTTGGCGTTCATCTTAACTTTTCGGTTGGGCGAATCACAACTGGTCAAAATGGCAGCACCATTTTTGCTGGATGCCCCCGAAAAAGGAGGTTTAGGATATTCCACCGAACAATTGGGAACGATTTTTGGGACGGCGGGTGTCATTTTTCTATCCATCGGTGGGATACTTGGCGGAATCTTGATTTCAAGGGACGGCCTTAAAAAATGGATGTTCCCGATGGTGCTCTCCCTTAACGTACCCAATATTCTCTACGCCATTTTAGCAATGACAGGCACCACCAATGTCTACGCCGTCACCGCAACGGTTGTTTTCGAAAAATTTGGCTATGGCTTCGGCTTTGCTGCTTTTTTGATGTACCTCATCTATGTCGCGGAGGGAAAGTCAAAGACCTCGCACTACGCCATTGCCACCGGCTTCATGGCCTTGGGAATGATGCTTCCGGGTATGATTTCAGGGTATATGCAACAATGGCTGGGCTACGGCGGCTTTTTTGTCTGGGTGGTCATCGCGGCGCTTCCCGCAGTTTTTCTATTGAAATTTATCGAATATCCCGCAGATTTTGGGAAAAAAACCAGTGATACGGATGCGTAAGACACTACCTTATAGCAAAGCAACGAACCACCTCAGTCTCAAGGAAAAAGCCGGCCAGTTATTTATGCCTGCTGCTTTCATCAACGATACCGAAGAAGAAATACAAAAACTGGAAAAACTGATTCGCGAACATCATGTCGGTAGCCTTTGTTTCTTCCATAGTCGCGCCAGCGCTGCGACCAATTTCGAAAGCGCAAAAGCCGTAGTTCAGAATGAGAACAGTTTTGAGACGCTGAAAAACCAAATCCAGCGCTATCAAAAAGCGGCCAAATATCCCCTCCTAATTGCCATCGATGCCGAATGGGGCTTGGCCATGCGCATTGAAAATACGCCGCATTATCCTTATGCGATTACCTTAGGGGCCATGGCCGATGAGGGTTCAAATTTAATTTACGAAGTCGCGCAAAATATCGCCAAAGATTGCCGGGCAGCGGGCATCCATTGGAACTTGGCACCCTGTGTTGACATCAATGACAATCCCAACAATCCCGTAATTGGCTATCGCTCTTTTGGAGCCGATAAATTCAAGGTGACCGAAAAAGCGCTGGCTTTTATCAAAGGGACGCGAAACGAAGGCGTCTTGACCAGTATTAAACATTTTCCCGGTCACGGCGATACGGCTACGGATTCCCATTTAGCACTACCATTAATCGACAAATCCAAGCCAGAGCTCCTCGAAAACGAACTATATCCCTTTCAAAAATTGATCGGCGAAGGCGTAGAATCCGTGATGGTAGGCCACTTGTCCGTTCCCGCCCTGGCAGATGGTAAAACCATATCCTCGAGCATATCCAAAGAAATCATCAAAGGAGTGCTTCGGGATGAAATGGGATATACCGGCGTCATTATATCCGATGCGCTCAATATGCACGCGGTGGCGAAAGACCATCCCACCAAAGGCGAACTGGAATGGCTGGCCTTCGATGCCGGCAACGATGTGCTTTGTTTTGCCGAACATATTGCAGAAGGCGTCGAAACCATACTAAAAAATGCATCCGAAGAACAGATCGAAGAAAGTTTTGAACGCGTTTGGCAGCTGAAGGTTCAAGCACATGAGCCAAGCTCAAATTCAAATACGGACGCAAATTCAAACTTAACTAGCCCTGAAGTACTTAACAAGAAAATTGCGGAAGAAAGTCTGACTTTACTGAAGGGCTCGACAAAAATAATTTCAGATATTAGGTATGGCGATTTTATAGGTATTTCGGTTTCGAAAAGCATTGATACTACTTTTTTTAAATGCATTAAAAAGGACAAAGAGTTTAAATCGATTTCTTTAGCCGATAGTTCGCCACTACATACTGAAAATATACTTTTGGCTTTATTTCCGCCGCAAGTAAAACCGACAACTAATTTCGGATTTTCCAAAGAAGAATTCATCTTAATCAACGAATTGATACAGACAAAAAATGTGGTACTCTACCTTTTTGGAAATCCGTATGTATTGAACCATATCGATTTTGAAAACACAAAAGCGGTGTTGGTCGCCTACCAAGATTTTGAGGTGTTTCAGGAAACGGCGGCGGAACATTTTTTGGGTAAGTTCAAATCAAGAGGGGAATTGCCAGTTAAGATTAAAGAGTAAAGAGTAAAGCATTGTTTTAGGGGCTCCTCCAGTTTGCAAAAGGGAGGTGTCACGGCTCTGCCGTGACCGAGGGATTGCCCCGTCAGCAAAGCTGCCACCCCTCTTGATACTTCGACTGCGCTCAGTTCAGGCCTCAAGAGGGGAGCTTGGAATAAAAGAAAATACGCAATGAAAACACACAAAATCATGGGCCTCATGTCCGGAACTTCGTTAGACGGACTTGATTTGGCCCACTGCCACCTCTGGCAGTCCGGTACCCATTGGAAATTCAACATCAAGGAAACCAAGAGCGTTTCCTATTCCCCCGAAATGCAAGCCAAATTGCGGGATTCCATTTTTCTTCCTGCAGAAGAACTGTTGAATTTCCATAATTCCTACGGCACTTGGCTGGGCGAACAATCCAAAATCTTTATCGATGAACATGACCTAAATGTCGAGGGTATCGCCAGCCACGGCCACACCACGCACCATCGCCCCGAAATGGGACTCACTTTTCAGATCGGATCCGGACAGCATTTGGCCAATGCCAGTGGGCAGAAGGTCGTATGCGACTTTCGTACCAACGATGTGGCCTTGGGCGGACAAGGAGCCCCATTAGTGCCTATAGGCGATACTTTGTTCTTTAGCGAGTACGACTTCTGCCTAAATCTCGGGGGAATTGCCAATGTATCTTTCGACAAAGACGACCAACGTATCGCCTATGATATCGGACTGGCCAATATGATCCTGAACCACATTACCCGAAAAAACGGGCTGGATTATGATGAAGGCGGGCAAATGGCACGTAGCGGAAAAGTGAATGCCGAACTTTTAAAAAAACTGAACGATTTGGACTATTATCGGCTTCCCTACCCTAAATCAACCGGCTATGAATGGTTTGTGGAAAAAGTTGTGCCACTGGTCGATAGTACAAACGAAAGTATGGAAAACCTCTTGTGCACGGGTATCCATCATATCTGCGAACAGGTTGCCACGCAGGTAACCGTCAACTCCAGCAAATCGAACAACAGCCTTTTAGCCACGGGGGGAGGAGCTTTGAACGACTTTCTGATACAAACCCTGCAAGAAAAATTGGATACCAACACTAAAGTCATGGTCCCGGATAAAAAACTAATTGAATTTAAGGAAGCCTTGGTCTTTGCCCTGATGGGCGTACTGCGAATGGAGGGAAAAACCAATGTGCTGCGCTCGGTGACCGGGGCGAAAAAAGATTCGTCAAGCGGGGTAGTTTTCCTGCCTAGTTGACGATTCTATCGACCGGTAAGGCGATGTACTGAGCACATTCGAAGTGCACGAGCAATCCTTGCAGGTCTATCATAATTTCCTATCTTGTTCCATCAAAAAAAATCCCAATGTCAAAAAAACAAAAACACGCAAGCGCCTATTGGAAAGAAAACGTCCGATACCTCTTTATTCTTTTGACCATTTGGTTCGTCGTTTCCTACGGTGCGGGCATCTTATTCAAAGATGCCTTGGACCATATTCGGATCGGTGGCTTTAAACTGGGCTTTTGGTTCGCACAACAGGGTTCCATATATGTTTTTGTCATCCTCATATTCGTGTATATCCGTTTGATGAATAAGCTGGACAAGAAGTATGGCTTTGATGAGTAGATTTTAAACCAAATAACCAATTTTTATGGATGTACAAACTTGGAGCTATCTGCTCGTCGGCATTACTTTCGCCCTTTACATCGGTATTGCTATCTGGTCGCGGGCCGGGTCGACCAGTGAATTCTATGTCGCCGGTGGCGGGGTATCGCCATTAGCCAATGGTATGGCTACCGCCGCGGATTGGATGTCCGCCGCCTCTTTTATCTCCATGGCCGGTATTATCGCTTTTGCGGGCTATGACGGTTCCGTTTATTTAATGGGATGGACCGGTGGTTACGTACTTCTTGCCCTGTTACTTGCCCCCTACCTTCGGAAATTTGGCAAGTTTACGGTCCCCGATTTTATTGGGGATCGGTACTATTCCAAAACGGCCCGTATCGTTGCGGTAATCTGTGCCTTGATCGTATCCTTTACGTATATAGCGGGACAAATGCGAGGTGTCGGTGTGGTCTTTTCCCGTTTTTTGGAAGTGGATATCGATACCGGGGTCGTTATCGGGATGATTATCGTGCTGTTTTATGCGGTTTTAGGCGGGATGAAAGGAATCACCTATACCCAAGTCGCGCAATACTGCGTACTGATTTTTGCCTTTATGGTACCGGCCATTTTTATATCCATACAGATGACCGGAAATCCTGTGCCTCAACTGGGGAT
>JAGXIC010000005.1 GCA_024635875.1 Pricia sp. | reverse complement strand
TTGAAGTCACGAAATAGATATTCAGTTGTCTTTGGATTGGAAGACCCAAATATAGGATTTAAAAATGCATTCATAAATAGTGGAGTTGATAAGTAAATTAAAAGAAAATCTACAAATAACAACCGTTAAATGTTTCTTCCTGAAGTCTATCCTTAAACGCCTTGTTTACGGCTTCGCTCTTGCTGTGGACATGAAGTTTTTCGTATATTTTTTTGATGTACGAACGTACCGTATCGATGGCGATGAAAAGGTCGTTGGCAATCACTTTATAGCTCGAATAGATTCCATTATCTTCGGTAATAACCCCGCCGTCCACAATTTCCACATCGGGAAAGGTCTCCCTGAACTCATTGTAATACGCCCAATGTGTAGAACACTTTTTGCCTTTGAGCAATCCCGTGGAAGCCAATAAAAATGCACCTACGCAAAGAGAGGCAATCTCGGTTCCCTTTTTATAATGGTGCACAATCCATGGAATGGCTGCTTCGTTGAGTGCAATGGCCGAACGCATATCCCCGAAAAGCGGTGGAATTATAATAAGATCGGCTTCTTTGGCATCGTCAAAAAGCAGATCGGTACGTACTGAAAACATGCCATTTCTAAATTTCACTTCCTTTTTGTTGCCTACAAGATTTACTTGAAACAATGGTTCTTTCCCGTTCGCCTGTAAAAACTGGTTGGCAGCCGAAAATACATATTGTGGTGATGCCACGGCCTCCACCACTGCGGATTCGGGAACTAAAATGGATATTTTTTTCATAGTTATTTACTACTAGTTATTTACGAAAGGAATGGTAAAAATAATAAATTGTTTTGGCGTAATCAACCCCTTTAAGTTTCGTTTTCACCCCGTTAAGATGTCGGTTTTTTTCTATTATTTTGTGTTTACAAAAAGTAACTTAGACAACGTTCATCCACCTTAACTATGTCCAACGCAACTGAAATCTTAACACCCGAGGTCGCGCCTCCCAAACGTAATGTTTGGCGGGCATTGAAGGATGCCGTTCGTGGCACGGAGGCCGATTATACAAAAATCGACCTGAAAAAGGCCATTTTCCTTTTGGCCGTTCCCATGATCTTGGAACTCATCATGGAATCGACTTTTGCCGTTGTCGATATTTATTTTGTGGGCAAACTTGGGGCTTCCGCAGTTGCAACGGTCGGGTTGACGGAAACTTATCTTTTCCTACTCTATTCTATTGCAATGGGCCTGTCCATGGCCATTACCGCGATCATCGCGCGTAGGATCGGGGAAAAGAAAAAAGACGATGCCGGTGCCGCCGCCATCCAGTCCATCATCTTGGCACTTTTGGCCTCGTTGCCCTTTGCTATCGGTGGCATTTTCTTTGCCAAGGAGCTTCTTGCGCTCATGGGTGCCGATCAATGGGCCTTGGAACATGGGTACCGCTATACGCAATGGATGCTCGGTGGAAACGGCATCATCATATTACTGTTTGTCATCAATGCCGTTTTCCGTGGTGCGGGCGATGCGGCCATTGCCATGCGGGTGCTGTGGATCGCCAACGGGCTGAATATCATACTGGATCCCCTGCTCATTTTTGGTTGGGGGCCTATTCCGGCAATGGGCATCGAGGGTGCCGCTATCGCCACGACTTTAGGCAGGAGCGTTGGCGTGGCAACGCAACTTTGGGTGCTTTTCAAAGGGGGAAAGCACATCCGGGCCAAACTGTCGCAGATTCATTGGAATGCCAAGGTAATCCTGAACATCGTCCACACTTCGTCGGGGGGCGTTGGGCAAATGGTCGTGGCCATGACCTCATGGATTTTCCTGATGCGTATTCTCGCGGATATAGGCAGCGATGCCGTGGCCGGTGCTACCATAGCATTGCGTATCATGATGTTTACCATGATGCCCGCATGGGGACTCTCCAACGCGGCAGCCACCTTGGTGGGACAGAACTTGGGAGCGGGAAATCCACAGCGCGCAGAATTGGCGGTATGGAAAATCGGGCTGTACACCATGGTCTTCATGGTCGGGGTCTCCATCGTCTATTTTTTCTTCAACCATGAACTCATGGGCATTTTTACCAAGGATAGCGGAGTCGTGGCCGTGGGCGGAAAATGGTTGAAGATACTCTCGTATTCCTATTTTGTGTACGGTTGGTGGATGGTTTCGGTACAGGCCTTCAACGGGTCTGGCGATACCGTAACGCCCACCAAGATCAATCTGGTCTTTTTCTGGCTGATCCAGATCCCGCTGTGCTATTTTTTGGCCCTTTATTTGGATTGGGGCTATTCAGGTGTTTTCTGGGGCGTGTTCGTTTCGGAGACTGGCGTGGGTATTTTTACGTTATGGCTTTTTTCGAGGGGCAGGTGGAAAACGGTAAAAATCTGATCCGAGGGAAGCTCTATTATATCTTTCTTGTTCCTATAAACTCCTGCATTGGCGGAATCGACCTATTTAATTGACGTTTTCCCACCCCAAAAACCATCTAAATCATTCCCACCTTTGTATGGTACAAAATCAAAAGAATGAACCAAATCATTACATACCTGACATTTAACGGCAATTGCAGGGAAGCGATGGAATTTTATCATGAATGCCTTGGTGGGGAATTGCATTTTCAGACTTTGGGCGAATCCCCTAGAACGGAAATGCTGCCCGAACCTATGAAAGCATATATCGTACAGGCTTCCGTCAAAAATGATACTTTGGTACTGATGGGTACCGATATGGCAGACGAAGAAGTGTTGCGGGGCAATTCGGTTTTCATTTTGTTGGACTGTAATGACAAAGACTTGATCAAAACCTATTATCAAAACCTGCAAAAAGGCGGAACGGCTGCCCATCCTTTGCAGGAAACCCATTGGGGCGAACTTTTTGGTGGGCTGACCGACAGGTATGGCAACCATTGGTTGTTTCATTGCAAACGGAAACTTCAATTTAAAAAAAGACAAAATGGACAACATAAAATTCAAGACGGTAGCTGAATATTTTAAAGCCATTCCGCCACATAACTTTGGAGTGGAAATTAAGTCGAACTAAAAATAAATATAATGAGAAAGATAATTGTTTTATCAATGATTTCATTGGATGGAGTACTGCAAGCACCTGGTGGACCTGAAGAAGATGCGTCAGGCGGTTTCAAACATGGCGGTTGGACTGCACCGTATGGTGACGAGGTTTATGGCAAGGCGGTAGAAGAAGAGTTGAAACCTGCAGATTATCTATTGGGAAGAAAAACATTTGAGATTTGGGTCGACTATTGGCCTGAACATGCAGACTTTTGGCCAGGTATCAATGATGGCACAAAATACGTCCTATCAAAGACCATGGAAAAGTCGGATTGGAAAAACTCGGTATTCCTCGAAAGTTTGACAGATATCGAAAAACTTAAAAATTCAAAAGGTTCCGATATCTAAGTTTGGGGCAGCGGTAAGCTCATTCAGCTGCTATTTAAGAACGATCTGGTAGACGAACTTCGGCTCAAAATTCACCCGTTGATGCTTGGTAAAGGAAAAAAATTGTTTGACACTGGCGTGATCCCGGCAGCATTTACATTAACCGAAAGTACTGTTACTACAACCGGAGTGATTATGGCCAATTACAGGCGAGCCGGAAAAGTCAAGACAGGTACCGTTGGAGCTTAAGGAGAAATAAAATGAGAACACTTAAAACTTGCGAAAAGGGACACAAATTTTATAAGAGTACTGATTGTCCCACTTGTCCAATCTGTGAGGAAGAAAGAAAACCGAAGGACGGCTTCCTTTCCCTTCTTTCGGCACCGGCCAGAAGAGCATTGGAGAATAATGGCATTTCCACTTTGGAGGGACTTGCAAAATATTCAGAAGAGGAAATTCTCAAGCTTCACGGAATGGGCAAGAGTTCACTTCCCAAATTGAAAAAAGCTTTAGATGAGGAAGGGCTTTCATTTAAATACATTTAAAATTAAGCTTGTCGAAAACATTTTGAAGAGGATGTAAGTCGAATTAAAAAATGGATTCCAAAAAGGTATTTATGGACTTCCACAAAAATGGGTTCCAACAAAGGAACTGGGAATGGGAAGGAGACATACTAAATACCCAAAGCAGCGACTCTTTAGGTTATACCTTGTACAGTGCATATATACCGAAAACGGAACCAAGAGACTATAGACAACATTTTAACCCTTAAATATAATCCAATGAAAAACAAGGAAATCGTAAAACAGGATTCTTTAACGATGTCCCAGAAATTGTTTCAAGCAGTATTGGCGAATTTATCGAGGAAGGGAACAAATTGGCCGGTACCGGAACCGTTACTTCCAAAGATGCCGATGGCTCGCTGAAAAATAGTTTTTTCTGCGATGTATACGAACTTGATAACGGAAAAGTGAAGGGAATCAAGAGCTATATGGTCTTTGAACAGCCAAAAGTGGGCAACTAATCTTTGGAAAATGGAATTAGAAAGAAATAATCTGACACGGGATATCGAAAGCACTTTCGATATTCTCATCAATGAACTATCAAAATTTGATGAAGTAACCCTGAACAAAATTCCTTTCGAGGGAAGCTGGACGGCTGGCCAAACCGCCGAGCACATTATCATCTGTGGCAGCGGTATCCCTGACACGAAAATTACGGAGGCAAACAGACCGTATGATGAAAAAGTGGATGCCATAAAGAAGCTGTTCCTCAATTTTGAACTGAAATTCGAGACCGACCCCTCCATTGCCCCCGGTCCTCCACCGCATGCCAAGGAAGCGTTGCTACAAAAGCTAACGAAAATCAAGGAACACCTTAAAACAGTGGCCGATACCACAGACCTAAAAGCTTTGTGCGAGGACATGGAACTGCCCACCTTTGGCTACTTGATACGGTACGAATGGC
This sequence comes from Pricia sp., assembly GCA_024635875.1. Lineage (GTDB taxonomy): Bacteria > Bacteroidota > Bacteroidia > Flavobacteriales > Flavobacteriaceae > Pricia. The sequence continues at coordinate 7,038 of JAGXIC010000005.1, read as the reverse complement.
TTCGGTTTATCCTTTTCCACACACAGCGGCATACGCATCAAATCGAGAATATCCATGCCAAAATTATGGAAGGTCCTACCCCGAAGAATGTCGGCTAGCAATCCGATAAATTTCATAAATTAGTTCCACATTTCAATGGTAAATGGGAATATGAAAACGGGAACCCGCATAAAGCTAAAGCAATTGGGAATCATTACAATGGCTTGGCTATTTATGGGTTTTGTAATCGCGGTCTATGACCATTTACAACTCCATACCTACTATTCCCTTGGCCCGTCCCCAAGATATTCCTTTTTTGGCTCCGTGCTAAGAAATATGGTTCCCGGGCTTATCGGTGCCATGCTGGGCGGCAGTCTTCTGGTGTTCTATGTAAACGAAAAGTACAGGGACAAACCCTATGGTTATACCATTTTGATCGTTGGGGTATCCTTTGTCCTTATCGTAGGGTTCATTACCCTGGTCATGGGTATCGTCATTGTGCCCTCCCAAACCGGCATGCCCCTGTCCGACCCAGTTACAAAAGAAGCATTTGTAGCGTTTATTACCGACAGTTTTCCCCTAAAAAACGGGGTGGTCTGGTTCTTTATCGTGATTTTTACCCAATTGATGCTGCAAGTGAACAGCAAGTTCGGCCATCGTACCTTTTGGAACATCCTTTGCGGAAGGTACAACACCCCAAAGGAGGAGAAACGAATCTTTATGTTCCTGGACCTGAACAATTCCACCACTATTGCGGAGACCTTGGGCGATGTGGCCTACCATGATTTGCTCAAGGATTTCTTTGCCGATATTACCGATCCGATATTGGAGAACAAGGGCAGCATTTATCAATATGAGGGCGACGAGGTCGTGGTGGCGTGGGACTATACGGAAGGTTTGCAAGAGCAGCATTGCCTACGGTGTTTCTTTGATATAAAGAAGGTCATCGCCAAAAAGAAGGCAACCTATCAAAAAAGGTATGGGCTGGTACCCTCCTTTAAGGCGGGGATCCACTCCGGTAGGGTAATCGCCGGGGAGGTCGGTATCGTTAAAAGGGACATTACCTATTCCGGGGATGTGTTGAACACGACTTCCCGAATTCTAGGCAAATGCAGCGAGCTAAAAGAAGAAATCATTATCAGTGCCGATCTGCTCAACTTGCTGCCAGCTACCAAGGATTTTAAAAACAAAGTATTGGGAAGCATTCAATTGAAGGGGAAGCAAAATGCGGTTTCCATTCATGGCCTGCGCTTAGAAACATCAATTCATTAGGCGTTTAGAGCCATTTCGTATTTCGACATACATTATATGCGCCGAATTTAGTTAAGTATCTAAAAAAGGGGTTCTATTACCTAATAAAACGTGACGAGATTTCGAGGCTCCATTTTCTCCCACTTGGCCGAACTAAATCAAGAAACAAGGCTACAAATTTCTGCTCCCGGGTTCTTAACGTTTTTTGGCAGCATACCGGCCGGTCTGCAGTCCATATATAACCACTTGAATACTTGGATAGGGCATGAACATTTATTTACAATTCTTATTGGATATACCTTTCTTTGATACTATTTATATGGTGTATCTCATGTCCAATAATAGACTTTAGAAAGTCCTCAAGTGTAATTTCATATTGCTGGGCCGTTCCTTTAATTTTTAATTGCTTTTCGGACAATGTCTCAACAAAACTAATAGATGCTTTCCGTACATTTAGAAAGTCGGTTATTTATTGCTGCAATGACAACACTTCAAAACGCCAATTTTTTTCTAAGAAATTCTGGTCATAGCCCCATAGTTGTACTGATTCATTTCTACTCATTAAAAATGCACGAAACATCTTTATCCTTTCGTGATCCGTAAGATGTCCCACAATTTGTTTAATGCTCCATTTATTGGGGGCATAACGATAAGCAGCTTTTTCCTCATCGATTGAATCTAGGAATGTAAATGTTGCTAACGAAGAAAAAAGTGGCTTACAATCGATATTCTTTACAAAGTCAAAATAATACTGAAAACCATCTTCAGGTGTATATCTCATATGTTAAATGGATAATTTTGGTTCAACAAGTATCATTTTAGTGGTCTCATTTGATTTTTAGGTGACCTTATTTTAATAAACTTCATCTCATTTAAGCACTAAAACCCCTATTTTTTATAGGTTGTTGTGGGTGGTGGTTTTACATTCGTTTGGCCCAAAAGACTTAACTTCGCTCCTCGAAAGGCAAGATTATTTCTTTTTCTAAATAATCTTTTAGTCCCTTAAGTAGCATTGCCCAACAAAATGACGCAGTTCGGTAGTGCGAATTACATTGTGGCCAATCACGATGAGAGAAACTTAGAGATACATTTCCGTTATCTTCGGCCATATCAAAGCCGAAAGTGGTCGAATCCCAATCCAAGTCCGATTTGGTCATTTTTATGTAAAATTTCCGATTAGGGACAAGATCATTTACTTTTCCGTACCAATTATATTCTGGCGAAAAGTATAAATTATACTCGGCTCCCAATTCGGGGGTTCCAGTGCATTTTAGGGGCCACCAATTGACTAGATGTTCAGGTTCGGAAACCGCCCTAAAAACTTTTTCAATTGGTGCCTTTATAATCGAATCGTGATAAATCCCAAAACCTTTGTTCAATTTAGTTATTGATCCTTTTGTGTTCATATCGTTTATTTTTTTGAATTACCGCCAAACCCCAATTATCAGCCCCATAACAATAAAGCTAATTGTTACGTAGCCCGAATGAATCAAGATATATTTTGTAGATTTTCGTTCAAACTGCCCTATTATAGAAATGGCCATGGCGACCCAACCAAAACCTGCCAAAAAACCTGCTACAGCACCCCAGGCAACAGTTGTATCGGCATCATTGAGAAACATGGCCAAATTAAAGGCCATCACGAACGAGAAAAGAAAGGTAAGTCCGAAAATCTTTGCCATATTCCCCTTTTTCAAGTCATCATCTGAAAAATTGTTTTCTTTCATCCAAAGTTTTCCAAAAAGGACAGGAGAATACCAGAGTCCACCAATAAGGAAGTTGGACAATGCGGCCACAATGACCGCTAACCAGTTTAAAGTTGAAATTTCCATAGGAGTTATTATTTAAATTACCTATAAAGGTACTTTACTCGAAACCAATAGTATTGTAAAAAATTAACCTTCCTTATTGAGGGGAAAGAAATTGGGAAGGGAATCGTTGTAGCCATTCTTAATATATTTAGATGGATTAAAGCCACAAAAACTCTGAAAATCTTTAATGAAATGGGATTGGTCCGCATAGCCCGTTTCATAAACCGTATCGGTCCATATAATTTCATTTCTCTGATTTATGTTGGCCAATAACTTATTGAATCTAAAAATTCGATGTAGCACTTTAGGTGTAAGCCCACAATGTTTTTTGAATTGGTCAATGAGATGCTTTTGGGTTTTGGGATATTCTTGGAGTACTTCGTTGTGCTTTGAAAATGGTTGGTTTTGCAGGTTGGTCAATACCTCGATGATATCTTGCGGAGCAGACCTTTTTTCATCAAGCAATCCTAAAAGCCATCTTTCAACTATTTCGAATTTGTCGGAAACCTTCTCTTTTGCAATTACTTCTTCCCGAATTTTTAATATAGTTTTTCCAAAATAGATTTCGGCTGGGCTAACAGTGTTATTAAGTTCATTAATTGGGACTTTAAAAAATGGAGAAGCCCCTAATGTTTTAAATTGTACAGCCAACATTTCCGAATTATTCGCAGTCGAAATGTTAATATAGGATTGGTGCATTCCGGAAATCCAAACTTTCAGAAAAGTTCCATTCGGATTTAGATTATTGTCGTAGGTGTTTCTCGGAATATTATCCAATTCAAAGAGTACAAAAATGTTACCTGTGGGAACAACACGCTCCAGCCTATGTTCTGGATTGTAGTTTTTGTAGTAAAATATACTTTCCACATATTTACCTAATGAAGATTTTATGTCATATGTCTCAAATACCATTTCATGATGGTTTTTTTACCAATACCCAAAACCGCTTTTGGTAGCAGTGTTTTTTCGAAGAAGTTCTCATTTTAAGCTTTCAAGTTTCTTTTTACGTTTTACAATATTTTTATAGTCCCACTGAATGTCTCTTGATTTTTTCAGCCAACGTTTTAAGTCATTGGTTACCATTTCAGAAACATTATTGTAGAAAACAGATGCGTCTTTAAATTTCTTTCCTCTTATGTTTAGATTTTCCTCTTCAAAGTCAGCCCCACTCCAAAACATTAGTCGGATACCCGCCTTTTGTTTGCTGTAACCAACAATCGGATTACCGTCCAAAAACCAAACAGGGTGAGCGTGCCAAATTTTGCTTTCCGCTTTTGGCAAGTTTCGGTTGATCTCCGAAGCAAGGATTTGGCAAATTTCTCTGTCTTCCTCGGATTGAGCCTCATTGTATGATTGGATGTCTTTGTTCATCGGTTCATCGGTTCATCTAAGAAATTAAGTACAAACTTGGTTTGATCATGTCCTTATGGCCTTTCCATTTAAAAAAATCGGCTATCACAAAGTAACAGAGTGGCAAATTATAAATTTACAAAAATGCAAGAACAAAAATCACTTTAGTGGTGTAATTTGGGCCTGAATATAGAGCCATTTCCCGTTTTCCTTTATGCCGTATCCGTGTAAACCGAATTGCCCCCTTATAGACAAACGGACGAAGGTTGGAAAGTTGTTTTTCACCAACAATCCGAATCCCTAAATCAGGTAATTGGAGTTTCTGAAGGAATATAATATCTTTAGAATTGTCATGTTGTTCGTTGACTGGAGGCTGTTTTGTTTGAAATTGGCGGAATACCCCCCTTCAAATGCCGTTTTCACTCCTTTTATTTAAAAAAATATCTATCTAAATTTGTATCATTAAGAAAAAAAACCAATAAAAATCCGCGTCGGGTTTGTTCTATTTCAATTGAACCGGATTTTGGATTTTTGGGGGTTGAAAAATGAAGTATAACAACTAAAACCAATATTAATGAAAAAAAAGATTCTTTTTGTCCTGTCACTACTCTTCGGACTAATGTTTATCAATGCTGGATTGAACAAATTTTTGAACTACATGCCTATTCCGGAAGATATGCCCGAGGCCTTAATGAACGATTTTCAGGCAATAATGGAAATTGCGTGGCTGATGCCGTTGATTGCAGTGGCCGAAATTGTCGGAGGTCTGTTGGTCATAATTCCCAAGACAAGGGCTTTGGGGGCTTTGATAATCCTGCCCGTAATGGTCGGCATTTTGATGGTACATATCATGGTGGACGCCAGTGGATTACCAATCGCACTTCCCCTCGCAGCTATCTTGGTATGGATTCTAATCGAGAACAGGCAAAAATATCAGCTGTTGATAGGATAAAAAGACAAATTAATGTTTCATCAATAAAAATAGATATCATGAAAGTAAATCCCTATTTAAACTTCGACGGTCAGGCCGAGGAAGCGTTCAATTTCTACAAATCGATCTTTGGCGGCGAATTTACCGCTAATCTAAAGATGGGCGGTATGCCCGAAGCTGACAAACTCCCCGAGGAGGAGCAAAACCGTACCCTGCACATTGGCCTGCCCATAGGCAAAGACACTATTTTAATGGCTTCGGATACCGTTCCTTCAATGGGCCATACCTTGAACAAAGGGAACAATCTCTATATTTCATTGCATCCTGAAAGCCGTGAAGAAGCCGACCGCCTATTCAATGGCCTCTCCGAGGGGGGTGAAATCGAGATGTCTATGCAAGACCAGTTTTGGGGCGATTACTTCGGTAGCTTTATTGACAAATTCGGTATTGGATGGATGATCAATCATAACGAACAATACAAATAATTTGCAGATGGAATCAACAAAAATTACAGTAGACGCTGCAGTCGATGCAAACAAAGAAAAGGCTTGGGAATATTGGAACCAACCCGAACACATCAAGCAATGGAACTTTGCCGCAGATGACTGGCATTGCCCCAAGGCCAAGAACGATTTAAGGGTCGGTGGAAAGCTCCAATCGAGAATGGAAGCCAAGGACGGCAGTTTCGGTTTTGATTTTGAGGCCACGTATGACGAGGTCGTTGGCCAAGAGAAAATCGTGTACACGATAGCCGATGGCAGAAAGGTTTCCACCACTTTTGAAGACCTCGATGGCAAGACCAAAATTACCACCGTCTTTGATGCGGAGAATGAGAACCCGATCGAAATGCAAAAAGGCGGTTGGCAGGCTATCATTAACAATTTTAAAAAATACGTAGAAAAATAAAAAGTAAGTCGATAGTTGAATCCGAAGAAAGAAAAAGATTGATTCCGCCTAAAGCATGCAAAGAAGTTATTGAAAACAATGGTAGAAGTATTTCGAACAAATATTCAGACAGAAAAGGAAGCGGACTTCATTTTGGAAGAATTGCAAAAAGCGTTTCCCGATTGCAATATCAATTTCGATTTGCAGGATTGCGATAACATTCTTCGAATGGAAACCGAGGAGAGAACTATTGATGCGGCACCTATTATCGCACTGGTGAAAAAGCATGGTTTTGCGATTGAAATTTTGCCCGACGAAGTTCCACAAAAGCTCAATATCCCGTTTAAAAAGTCTCAAAGTCCGGCATCTGTACTTAACCGCTTTTAAGAATGTACTTTGGTCTTTAACACTATTTTTTGAGTGTTCTCACGCAACCTTTCCGCAATGTCCGCATCTCATATTCTGAACCTTAAATCTTAATAGCATATTATGAAAAGAGCACTATTTTATGTCGTTGCAATAGGCGCAATCAACGGATTTTTTATGGGATGTAATTCGGACAATAGTATCGATTGTCCCGAAGACTATACGGGGGCGTTGGCGGAAAATGAAGAAAAGTTGACCGGAGAATGGGTGCTCTCGGCTATTACCGCCGATAAGGAAATAGACCTTACCGACGATGACGAGGATAATCCCGAAAAGGATATCTACGCCCAATATTCCGAATGCCAGAGGGACGGGGACTACAATTTTAGCGCCGACAGAAAATACACTTTCGACCAAGGCCAAAACGCTACGGATTGCAAGAACAAGGCAAGTTCCGAAGGTACC
>JAGXIC010000082.1 GCA_024635875.1 Pricia sp. | reverse complement strand
CGAACTTGAGGGACGCCTGGCCAAGTACGAGAACCCCAAGAACAGCAGCAACAGTTCCGTACCCCCGTCCAAGGACGAGAACCGCCCCAAGAAGAACCAAAGCCTCCGCCCCGGATCGGACAGGAAGGTCGGCGGACAGACGGGCCACAGGGGAAGCACCCTGGAAATGACCCCGGCCCCCGATTCCGTGATATACCACGCCCCCGATCTTTGCGCCGGTTGCGGCAACGGCCTCTCCGAGGTTCCCGGGGAGGTGGCCGCAAGAAGGCAGGTCGTCGATATCCCGCCCATAGCCCCGCATTACACGGAACACCGTACGCTGCGGAAGCAATGCCCGTGCGGGCACCTTTGCGAGGGGGCCTTCCCGGAAAACGTAAGGGCGCCGATAAGCTACGGCCCCAACGTACAGGCGACGGCCGCCTACCTACACACCCGACAGTACCTGCCCGTCGGCAGGACGGCGGAGTTCCTCGCCGACTTCTGCGGCCTGCCGCTCTCACAGGGCACCGTGATCAACCTTCTGAAAAAATTCACGGCAAAGTCGGCCCCCGCCTACGGGCTGATCGCCAAAAAGGTAATGGGGGCGAAGGCCGTCGGGGCGGACGAGACCGGGATAAGGGTCGACGGGAACAAGGGATGGTACTGGGCCTGGCAGTGCGGGTCGGCAACCTACATCGTGTTCTCCGAAAACCGCGGCATCGCGACGATCGAAAGGAACTTTCCCTCGGGCCTCCCCAATGCGGTACTGGTACACGATTGTTGGGCGAGCCATTTCCGCACCGTGTGCAGGACCCACCAGCTGTGCACCGCCCACCTGTTGCGCGAACTGGTTTATTTCACCGAACGCTACGCCTCGCAGTGGGCGATGGAGTTCAGTGAACTGATCTACCGCGGGCTGAAGCTCAAGAAAAAGATGGGACCGGACGGATACGGTGCCCCGCTCCCCGAAAGGGACGGGATAAAGGAAAAAATGTCGGCCCTTTTGGACAGGCCGTTGCCAGAAGAACATAAGGACCTTCGGGCGTTCCATAAACGGATGATAAAATACGGGGACTACGTCTTCGCCTTCCTCCACTACCACGAAGTCCCGCCGGACAACAACGCCTCGGAGCGGGCGATCAGGAACGTGAAGGTCAAGCAGAAGGTGTCCGGCCAGTTCAAGACCCCCGAAGGTGCGCAATCCTATGCCGTCATCAGATCGGTGACGGATACCTGTGTCAAGAACGGACAGAACGTTTTGGGCGCCTTTAAGACTATCGCTAACTTACTACCTGAATAGTTACCTTTTCTTTAACAATTTTTTATATATTCGAGATTCTCATTGATTACTTCACTGTCTTTGTAATTTCTGCATTGGTATTAAACTATAATAGGCTGGATTAAAAATGACCTATGCGCTTTAAGATTACCCTTGTTCCGAAAACCCGAAACCCGATTGTTCCTATAAACTATCAATATCCCTTAAGTGCGGTCGTTTACCGGATTTTGGCCGAAGCTGATGCCGAATACGCTACCTTTCTACATGAAAAGGGCTATCAAGTAGGGGATGGTCTTAAACGTTATAAACTGTTTACTTTTTCCGATTTGCAGATGAGATATAGACGGAAAGAAGACCGTATGCAAGTCCTTTCCCATCCAGAACTGGTGGTGTCCTTTCATTTGCCGGAAGCCGCCCAACATTTCATCAAGGGTCTTTTTTCGAACCGTGAAATCGATATCGCCGATACCAAAAGTAAAGCGACCTTTTTGGTGGAACAGGTAGAGGCACTGCCTCCATTGAACCTTTCAAAAGGCAGTATCGACGCATTGTATTTCGATGTGCTTTCGATGGTCATCTGCGGTAAGAAAAAGGAAAATGGACAATACGAATTTCTTTCGCCCGAACACCCCGATTGGAAAGCGATGACATTGTATAACTGGAAAGAAAAAGGCAAGGCCCTAGGTTTGGACCTTTCCGAAACCGAACGGGCCATTATGGATATTGAGCCCTTATTGGGTGAAAAGAAACCGGCATCACGCTTGATCGTCATCAAGGCCGGTACCGGGGCCCAGACCCGGATCAAGGGCTATCGTGGTTTTGGCATCTGGGCTACCGGGCCGTCGGCGGCATTGGAACTGCTGTTTAATGCTGGGTGCGGCATTTATAACAGTTTGGGATGCGGGTGTTTGGGGATTAAGGAAAAAAGAGACTTCTACGATGGCAAAAAAATGAACAATTAAATCAAACATTGTATGGCATACGTTTTTAAGATAAAATTAGAACGTTCATCAAAACCGCCCATTTGGCGGAAGGTAAAGGTAAACGAGTCCCTTACTTTTCTGGAACTGCATTGGGTAATTCAAGGGGCGTTCGGGTGGTACAACTCGCACCTGCACCAATTTTCTCCCGGTGGTTGGGGCGGCACCCCGATCTTACAGGAAGATCACGGGGTCGAGGATTGGGACCAGGCCCCGTTCAGCGATCCCAAGACCTGGCCCCATGGCGAACGTTATGATTGTGCCAAGATCGAACTAAAGGATTATTTCCATTCCCCGAAACAAAAAATAGCCTATATCTATGATTTTGGGGACGATTGGGAACATACTGTGGAGCTGGTGGAGATCACTGACGAGAAAATCCAACAACCTGTTTGCTTGGCCGGGAAGGGACAGACCCCCATGGAAGACTGCGGCGGTATGTGGGGGTATTATGAGATGGTCGAGGCCATCAACGACCCCAAGCACCCCGAACATGAAGACTTTATGGAGTGGGTGGACTTTAAAAAAGGGCAAAAATGGGATGTAAATGCTTTTGATCTGGAGGAGGTGCGGGAGCGGTTAGGGGTATTATGGAAAAATAAGAAATAAGTAGATGGAAAAACTAAAGTGCGGTAACGATTCGGCCTGTGCGGTTCAATTGTTGGGAAGCATACTCCAAAGCGGCAAGAATATCGTCTTGGGTCAACTCAGGGAAATCGTCAAGAATTTCTTCTTGGCTCATTCCGGAAGCAAGATACCCAAGAATGTCGCCCACAGTGATACGAAGATTTCGGATACAGGGCTGGCCGGAGCGTTTTCCTTTGGTAATTGATATGAGACTCGGTTTCATAGTATCGAAAATAAACAATTTCAATTTCAATTCCTATATGGATCGAATAAAAATAACTTTGTCTCTTATTTATAGTTCATAATATTGAGTATATTTGAATCATGATTTTGATCGACCAAAATTTATCATATAGGTTAGCTCAATTCTTCAAGAAAAAAAGAGTGATAGCACACCACGTATATGCCGATGAATTGCATGAAGCTGACGATATGAAAATTTGGCAACATGCAGAAAAATCGGGATACACTATTTTGACTAAAGATTCAGATTTCGAAGTTATTCAAAGTGTAAAAGGCTTTCCTCCGAAAATCATAATTTTAAAATGTGGAAATGCCAAGACGGAGAAAATCATAAATATATTGGATGCCAGCTGGGTTCAAATCATTGATTTTTTAAAGAAGGATACATTAGGGATCATTGAAGTTTCATAAAAAAGGAATTGAAACATATTAGGAACAATAAAAATAATCGAACCAAAATTATGAAGCTTCAATAATTGGCATATGCTCACAGAACTAATAAACTTTACAGAAACGCTGAGCGATGACTTTAAAAGTCTTGGCCTAAACCCTAAAGAAGGGCTTCATGTGCTGTTACAAGTAAACGAAGACGGCTCAATTGCAACCAAATCTGAAACTATTCGGCATTCATTTTATTCTAAAAAAATAAAAGGGGTGCAGCATTCCTTGCTTGAAAATTGCAAACAACTTCAGGAAAATGCTTGGTGTGTAAACACAAACAAATGTTTTGATCTTCCCATGAAAGCTATTCACACCTGTTCGCCAATCTGTGTAGGCTTTAAAAGAGAGCATCTTGAAGGTGGGGTTAAATATGATGCAAACATTAAAAAGGGCAAGCCACAGCTTCAAGAACGTTTCGAGTCGTATTTCGAAAAAGCAGAAGGTCTTTTGACCGAAAATGGAATTTTGATAAAAGCATTTGACAACTTCAAATCTTTTTTCGAGAAAGAATCTTGGCAAGTTATTTTAGAAAATATTGAAAAACGACGTGCCGGACAGTATGCGATGTTATCTCAAAAAAAGGAAAAATTTGAAAGTAAAATTCAGAATACGACGGATAAATCTGAAAAAGAATTGCTCAAAGAAAATTTACAGGACATTCAGTCAGAACTTTTGGTTGTTCAACCTTTAACAGACAGCGATTATATTTTGTTCTATCTAGATTTTCCGGTAACAGTGTATAAAGAAACCCACGGGAAATATTTGGACGACAAGCTGTTCAATACGGACAAGTACAACACCAAACCCGATGCAGAAGGTTTAATTTACGGAACGAATGATTTCCAAAATGGCTACAATGCGAACATGCCTTTTCTACTTCATCAAACGGCAACATTTGACATAACGGGTAGAATTTCAAATTTAGAAGCAAGAACTTTATATGAATTTAGCAACATCTTGCCTCGAAAGACCTTGCCAAATCCTTTGCCAATTTTTGTTTATGAAAATGAGTTCAAAAAAAGAGTGATTGCCCTGTACAAAGATGGCCGTTTAGGTTTCAGGGATCTCGTGGACTCCTTGTATCTGAGCCATAAAGATGATTTCAAGAATTACTATTTGCTGAATTGGTCAAATACCCAAAATGGCATTGTCTTCAATGACTTTGATTTTGTTTCACGTTTTGAATATAGTTTGGGAGAAGTAGGAGGTCTTAAAATCCAGAATTATTTCAACTTATACGAAGATAAAAAGGAGAAACATTACAAATCCGTCAAAAATATTTTTCAATTAGAGGATAGGGTACTCAAATATTTGATTCAAAACAAATATCATAGGGTTGATTATTTTTCAGATTTCAAGAAAGAGGATTATGAAAACAGGGATTTTACCTTTTTGTCATTTTGTAAGTATAGAAAAGCAATTTATGACTATGTGTATAAATCAAGTCGAAATACCATTGAGGGTAAGCATTTTAATGAAATGGTTTTTAATGGCATAAAGGATGATGTTAAAAACAACACCGAATATGGCATCAAAGAAAAGCTGAACTATTGGTATAGTTTACACGAATATTTTCACAAATCAAAAATCAAACAACAAACGACTATGGCAAGTAAATTAAAAGAGTATCAAGATTTTGTTTCTCAGTTGATTGAGGGAAATGCGGATATCGAAAATTCGAATGATGAGCAATTTGCTTTTGCTGCCGGGCAGATAATCTACTATTTGCTTAAAAAAAGCAAATCCGATGACACGAGTTTTCGATTAATGGAGCCATACCTGCAAAAGACCAGTTGCGAGTCTTTTCTGCAGACCATTTCCGAGGATTTCGCACGTTACAAACATGAGAATTTCTCCAATAATTTTTCAAAGGTTTCTGCATTTGTGTTAAGCTATGAAACGGAAACAAAAAACCTTAAAACCTTACAGCCTCAACTTTTATCCGGGCTTTTCTCTAAAAATCAAATATTCTCTAATATTAAAAACAACTAATCATGCCAACATTCAACAATCGAGTATATGGGTTTGCAATCATTAAATCCATCAATTCCAACTACAATGCAGACTTTTCTGGGCAACCGCGAAAGCTGCCGAACGGAAAGGTTTATGCCACCGATAAAGCACTGAAGTATTCCATCCGCAATTTCTGGAGAGATGCCTTGGGCGAGAAAGTATTCTATTTCAAATCACTTACCGATGATATGTCCCCCAGGACTTTGGACGAAACGTATGAGCTTCATTTTGGTAAAATGATTAATAAAAAAGGCCCTGAATTACGCAAGGAGATTCTTGGTAATATTTTAAAGGTTTTAGATGTTAGGCTTTTTGGGGGGACTTATGCAGGTGCCACAAACATTTCTATTCATGGGACTTGTCAAATCACCCATGGTCTGAACCGCTTTCCAGAGGATATAATCTATTCGGAACAAATTATGTCGCCTTTTAGGAATCCAAGCGAAAAGAATAAGGATAGTACGATGACGACTTTGGGAACACAATCTAAACTGGAAGAAGGTCATTACGTGCATCATTTTTCCATCAACCCAAAAAACATCGCCGATGATGTAGCCCGTGTTGATGCCGAGGGTCTAACATCAGTTGACATCGATAAATTAAAGGAAGGCCTTCGCAAGGGAGCAAGTTATTATGATAGTGCCGCCAAGTCGGGAACCGAAAACGAACTCTTATTCTGGATTCAATTAAAAGAGGGTTCTACACTGGTCATGCCCTCGTTTATAGAATTTGTGGACATTGCCCAAGACCGTACAATAGACCTTCAAAAAGTATCTGAGTATTTACGAAGCGATGACGTAAAAAATGATGTCGATAACGTTGAGATCTATTATAATAAAGCGGTTACCAAGGTTGTTAACGAACCTGAAATAGCGGTGCGCAAAACTATCTGATTTTTAAGAATACCTCTAATATTTCAAAAAACATGAACCTCGTATCATTTGATTTAAAGGGTAATTTTGGGTTTTTTAGAAAACCTGAAACCAACAATACCCTCAATGTTTCCTACAACATGTTGCACAAACCGGCCTTGCTTGGTCTTTTGGGGGCAATTATTGGTTTAAAAGGGTATCAAAAGAAAGGGGAACTACCAGAATATTACCAAAAACTTTCCAAAATAAAAGTGGGTATCGAACCCTTAAATCATGATAAGGGAAATTTTACCAAGACCCCTATCAAATATTCAAATACGGTGGGCTATGGCAATAAGGGAACTACTTTCCTAACGGAGGAACTTACATTAATTTCACCCCAATACCGGGTTTTTTTACTATTGGACATTGATAAGCAAGAGCAGGAACAGCTTCTTGAAAATTTAAAAGGATGCCGTACTGAGTTCATTCCTTATTTTGGAAAGAATGAATTCACTGTCTGGTGGGACAAAGATTCTTTCAAAGTATATGATTTTCAGCAGGCGGAACTTCAAGAAGATCAAAGTATTCCTATTCAAAACGTTTTCCTCAAAAATCAAGTCATTGCAGAAAATAGTGAAAAACCAGAAGTGGATTTTTTTAGTGCGGCAAATGATGATACTGAATTACCATTTATGTATTTCGAAAGGCTGCCTACCCGGTTTAACGAAGAATTGATGCAATATGAATTATCTGAAATGGTATTCAGTAACTGTGTTATTAAAAACGCCCATAACATACCGGATTTGTATCATCTAACCAATGAAAATGGGTATGTACAATTGCACTAAAAATATAGAAGAAATCCTAAAGGAGTATGAGGGCAACGAAAGTGTTGCCCAAACATTAACGAATTTTGATTCATACTATGCACATACGCCTAGTGAAGCAAACCCCAACAAATCCGAAACACTGGCCGAGCATTTGGGTTTAGTTGAGGATTATTTTAAAGAAATAGTAAAAATACACGGGCTGGACGCCGCTATAGATGCATTAATCTCAGATTATTTATCCAAAATTGAAATAGGTTCACTACAACTTGCTGACTGTATTAAAGAATTATTTGTTCATAGCATTTGCTATCACGATCATGGCAAAGTAAATGAGAATTTTCAGGCTAGTCCCGAAAAAATGAACAACCCCAATTTCAAGGGGAAAGAAAACCCAGAAAATGGAATTGGCACACAACATTCTACGTTGAGTGCCTTTATTTTCCTTTGTCATAAAATTGATGAGATATCCAAAAAGCTTACCGGAAAAGAACAGATTGTGGCTATTTCCGCAGCGGTCTTGTTCTCTTATGGTATCTACAAGCATCACGGTAAATATTTCGATGATGACTATTTGACAAAGATTATCACCGATAATCGAATAGCTGAAAAATTAAAAGGTTATTTGAATCTTTTTAAGACCGAAAGCGATTCATCTAGAATTGTAAACTCCTTACTGAAGTTAGAGATGGTTTTAGAAAAAATCTCTTTCACAGATTACGCCCAGTCCTTTTCAATGTATCAACTACTTCGTTTGAATTTTTCACTGCTTACCGCTTCCGATTTTTTGGCCACAAATGAATATATGAATCAAGATCGGATAATCGATTTTGGTGTTTTATCCCGAGAACGGATAAACAAAATGGTTAAAAGAATACAAACAGAACATTGGTTAGATGACCAGGGTCAAAAAAGAAACTTCAATAAAAAGACCTATCAAGATTTGGACACCCTAAGTTTAGAAAAACCAATTAGCAAAAGCAATAAGAACCTGAACCTGCTCCGCCAACAGATGGCAACGGAAGCCATTCGTAATGTTCGAGAGAACCTTGGCGAAAGGATTTTTTATATTGAAGCACCTACCGGCGGTGGAAAAACCAATATATCGATGTTGGTAGCCCTAGAACTTTTAGAAGCGAATCCCGAGCTCAACAAGGTGTTTTACGTATTCCCTTTCACCACGCTCATCGATCAAACTTACAAAAGCATTCAACAAAGTCTAGATTTATCCGAGAACGAGATCGTGGCTTTACATTCCAAAACTTCATTTCTCAAGGACAATGAAGAAGATGACGATTATGGAGATAAACGTAAAAATTATTTGGGCCATCTTTTTTTAAATTATCCTTTTTGTCTTTTGTCGCATGTTCGTTTTTTTAATGTGTTGGTAACTAACGAGAAAGAACACAATTATATATTGCATCGGTTGGCAAATTCCGTTGTGGTCATTGATGAGTTGCAGTCCTACTCGCCAAAGCACAGGGACAAGGTTATCTACTTTATTCAGGAGTATGCCAGAGCATATAATATCCGATTCATCATCATGTCGGCAACATTGCCTAAAATCAATAAGTTGAAGTTGGAAATACCTGTCCAAAATATCGTTTATCTGCTGCCAAACGCTCGTGAAGATTATTTCCAAAATGTCAATTTTAAAGATAGGGTAGCGTTCGATTTTAGTTTGACCGACCAAAAAATCGAATTGGACTATCTAGCCGAAAAAGTAATGGAGGAATCCCAAATATATGCCAAAAAAGATCTGGGAACGGTAAAACCAAAAGGCAGTGTTTTTACGATAATCGAATTCATATTCAAAAAATCCGCTACT
Source organism: Pricia sp. (assembly GCA_024635875.1). GTDB lineage: Bacteria > Bacteroidota > Bacteroidia > Flavobacteriales > Flavobacteriaceae > Pricia. The sequence goes on along the minus strand of JAGXIC010000082.1, from coordinate 511 downwards.
CGATTCTTTTCGGAGATTCAAAAGATTAACAATGGTTTCTTCGAAGAGGTTTTCGTGCTTTCCGGAACTATCCTGGAACATCGGCGGCGGTACATCATCAATTTTCTAAAACAAAAAGAAAACCGTAAAAGGAAAATTTTACTCATTACTACGCAAGTCGTCGAAGCTGGAGTAGACATAGATATGGATATAGGATTTAAAGACAAATCGTTATTGGACAGTGACGAGCAACTGGCAGGTAGGATAAATCGAAACGTATACAAGAGCGATTGCAAGTTATTCCTATTTGATTTCAATCGGGAATCTGTGCTTTATGGCGACGATTTGAGGTACATGATGACTAGAACACACATCAGCAAAGAAGTAAGGAAAATGATTCTTGAGACCAAAAATTTTGATTTGCTCTATGATAAAGTAATCGCCTTTAAGGATCAACGCAATGCGGATACCAATTTTTCAGGTTTCAATCAATACCAAGATTTAGTGGAGCATTTAAAATTCAGATCTATTT
>JAGXIC010000081.1 GCA_024635875.1 Pricia sp. | reverse complement strand
TACAAAACCACCAAGAACCGGAAGAACGCCATGTCAACCACCTACGCGAACATATCAATTGGCAAAAGGTACAGGCGAAGACGGTTCTGGAACTAGCCTCTAAAAACAATCTCATTCAGATTTCGGAAAATATTGTTTCTCTTACCGATAAGGGGCAGGAATTTACGGATGAAGCCTTGCGCTATATCACTACGAACAAGGAAACGGCGATCGAGGAGTTGAAGGAGCGGTATTTTTTGTTTCGGGGGTAAAGCGTTTTGTTGGTATGTATCCGAAGTTTCAGAATTATTTCGTTCTATTCGGCACCGCCTTTTAAAGTTATGCCTTTAGAATTCCTTCAGAAACAGCGCCTATTTTTAATCCTTAATTTTAGGTAATGAAACGAGTTCGAGCTGCCTTGGGAAGTGTCGGCACAGCTGACGGGAGTCTATCAATTGAGGAAGAACATCCCCCAGGGCGAACAACTCGGCCGCTCCTCTGTAGATTTCGGACTCAAAAAAACAATTTGGGACACTAATGGAGAAGTGACCCTCGCCGCGACCGACATCTTCAAAACTTTTGGCATTCGGCAAGTAGGGACCGGCGAAGGCTTTAGCGCAATACCACCTATGGCAAGCATATTCTGGAGCCGGTAAAGCAGCATAATTTGAACGTCACGAAAGTGCATTACGTGAAAATTTAAAAATCTCAGTTTCATTGGTTAAGGAAGAATACAAAGAGGTTCTATCCAATTTCAATCCAATGGATTTACGTAAGGTCGTTAACAGGTAAAAAGCAATCAGTCTTTTCCCAACTATAGATGGAAACGCACTTTAATTTAAAGTGAATCTAAAGGCAAGTTCGAGCATGTCCATTGTAAAAATTCCTACTTTTAAAAATAATTTTTAGCAAGGACTAAATTCATGCTTGATCGCATTATTAAATTCAGTATTACCCATAAACTGATCGTTCTTTTATTTACGGTGTTCATCATCGGATTTGGGATATACTCCCTAACCCAAGTTCCCATCGGTGCCGTACCCGATGTGACCAACAACCAGGTGCAGGTCATTACTACCTCCCAGAACCTTTCCACCCAGGATATGGAGCAGTTCATCACCTATCCGGTCGAGGTGGAAATGGCCAATCTGCCCGGGGTCAAGGAAATCCGTTCGGTCTCCAAATTCGGGCTTTCCGTGGTCACTATTGTTTTTGAGGAAGACTTGGGTACCTACCTCCCGCGCCAATTAATTGCCGAAAAAATCAAATCCGCATCTGAAAAGATTCCTGAAGGCTTCGGGGAGCCCCAAATGGGTCCCATTTCCACCGGACTCGGCGAGATTTATCAATACACCTTGGGTACCGAGCCGGGCTTCGAGGATCGCTATAACGCCGAAGATTTAAGAACGATACAGGACTGGATTGTAAAAAGACAACTTTCGGGTATCACCGGTGTGGTAGAAATCAATGCTTGGGGCGGTTATGTGAAAGAATACGAAGTAGCTATCAATTCGCAAAAACTTGATGCAACAGGTATTTCCATTTCCTCGGTTATGGATGCCCTACAAAAAAACAATAGCGTAGCTGGCGGCGGCTATATCGAAAAAGCTGACCAGGCTTATTTCATTCGAGGCCAAGGCCGCGTAACCTCTCTAGACGACATCCGGGATATAGTGGTCAAGAACGATGACGGTACACCGATTTACATCGGGAATATTGCCGAAGTCGGTTTCGGGAACGCTACAAGATATGGCGCAATTACCGGTAACGGCGAGGGCGAAACCGTGCTGGGACAGGTCATGATGCTAAAAGGGGCCAATTCCAACAAGGTTATAAAAGCCGTGAAGGAGCGGGTCGCCGAGGTTTCCAAAACCTTGCCCAAAGGCGTGGTCATCAAACCTTTTTTGGATCGAAGCGAACTGATCGGCCGAACGACCTTTACTATCGCTGAAAACCTAATTTTGGGGTGCCTTATCGTGATTTTTATCGTGGTGCTCCTGCTTGGGAACTTCCGGTCCGGACTTGTGGTCGCCTCGGTCATTCCGTTGTGCCTACTCTTTGCGCTTTCCCTGATGTATATCTTCGGGGTTGATGCCAATTTGATGAGCCTTGGCGCGATTGATTTTGGCATCATCATCGACGGCGCGGTCATCATTGTGGAGTTTACAGCCTTTCGCATCACCAAAAAACATGAAGAATACGAAAATCTTACACAGACCGAACTCCGTCATTTAAAGGATGTGGTGACCTTCGAAAGTTCGTCACGAATGATGAACTCTGCCATTTTTGGGCAATTGATTATCCTTATCGTCTTTATCCCCATACTTTCTTTGACCGGTGTCGAGGGCAAGATGTTCCGCCCTATGGCACTCAGCTTTGGTTTTGCGCTGATCGGTGCGATTATCTTGTGTTTGACCTATGTTCCTGTGGTATCGGCCGTGTTTTTAAAGGCGAAGACCCCTTCTGGCAAAAACGTTTCTGTACGCCTCATCAAATTTTTGAATAGGCACTATAAAACGGTCATCACTTGGGCTTTGCGCCGCAAAAAAGTCGTGTTGGGTATCGCCGTGGTGGTCGTGGTTGTTTCCGGATTTATTTTTAGCAGGATGGGCGGGGAATTTATTCCGCAGCTCGACGAGGGCGATTTCGTAATCCAACCTGTTTTAAAGACAGGGACTTCCTTGAGCAAGACCATCGAGACGACCACCCGGATAGAACGTATCTTATTGGATGAATTTCCAGAAGTGAAACAGGTCGTGACCCGCATAGGCGCTGCCGAAGTGCCCACCGACCCCATGAGCATGGAAGAGACCGATGTGATCGTGACCTTAAGGCCGAAAGATGAATGGACCTCCGCCGATAGCAAGGATGCACTGGCCGAAAAATTCAAGGAAGCCCTGGCCGTATTTCCGGGGATGGAAATCGAATTTACCCAGCCCATCGAAATGCGCTTTAACGAACTCATTACGGGCGTACGTGCCGATATTGCCGTAAAAGTGTATGGCGAAAACTTGGACGTCCTCAACACCAAGGCCCAAAAAATAAAAAAGCTGATCGCCGATGTGGAAGGGGCTTCCGACATCACCGTTGAGAAAATCGTGGGTCTTCCCCAAATGAACGTCAACTATAAACGTGATAAAATTGCACGCTATGGTATGAACATCGCCGATCTGAACAACATCATCAAGATGGGCTTTTCGGGAACCACCCTGGGTAGCGTTTTTGAGGGCGAAAAACGTTTTGACCTGGTCATGCGCTTGCAAAAAGACCGGCGACAGGATATTGCCAATCTCAAAAACCTCTACGTGGATACGCCATCCGGACAAAAAATACCCTTGAGCGAACTGGCCGAAATTACCTACCAAAAAGGGGCCGCTAAAATCTCGCGGGACAATACCCAGCGCCGTATCGTAGTGGGTATCAACGTACGTGGCAGCGACCTGCAGACCGTGGTAGATAACATTCGGAAAATCGTGGAGGACAATATCAGCTTGCCCCCTGGCTATACGATTACATACGGTGGGCAGTTTGAAAACCTACAAAGTGCTATTGCCCGCTTAAAAATCGCAGTGCCCATTGCGTTGGTACTTATTTTTATCCTGCTCTATTTTGCCTTTGGAACCCTGCGGGAAGCCTTGATGATATTTTCGGCTATTCCCTTGGCTGCCGTGGGCGGTATCCTTTTACTGTGGATGCGTGGCATGCCATTCAGTATCTCCGCCGGAGTGGGCTTTATCGCGTTGTTCGGGATTGCGGTGCTCAATGGCATAGTGCTACTGGAACACTTTAAGGAACTCCGCGAAAAAGGCATGAAAAACGATGATGATTTAATCATAAACGGAGCCCAGGACCGTCTGCGTGCCGTATTGTTGACCGCTTCCGCCGCGGCGCTAGGTTTTCTGCCCATGGCCGTATCCACCAGTGCGGGGGCGGAGGTACAGCGCCCGTTGGCCACGGTGGTCATCGGGGGACTGATTACCTCGACCTTGCTGACCCTGGTGGTGCTACCGGTCATCTACTCCCTTTTTCATAGCGATAAAAAGAAGAAGAAAAACGAGAATGGCAAAAGTCGTATCAAGCCATTGAGCGTTTTTTTTATGTTGATGGGGCTTTCGGGATATTCGCAGGATACGTTGACCATCAGCGATCTTTCCAGTTTAAAAAAGATGGCCTTGGAAAATAACGCCGGCCTTGAAGCAGCCAGTCTTCGGGTCGATGAAAGCAAAGCTATGGTGGGCAGTGCGTTTAGCTTCGATAAAACAGAAGGCTATTACGGGTATGACGAAAGCAACCGTTCCAATAACGAAGCCTTGAGTGTACTGGGCGTTCGACAGAATTTTGCATTTCCTAGCGTTTATTTTGCCCGGAAAAGGTTGCGAAAGGCACAAAACCGCCAGCAGCAAAGTGCATACGACATCCAAAAGCTGGAATTGGAACAGGAAACGGTGCGTGTCTATTACCAAATTCAATATGAAAAGGCGCGAATAGGCGTGTACCGGCAGTTAGACAGTCTGTACCAAAAATTTGCCTACGCGGCCAAACGGCGGTTCGAACTTGGGGAAAGCAATTATCTGGAAAAAATTACCGCCCGTTCCAAACAAAAGCAATTGGAGACCCAATTCCAACAGGCAGAATACGACCTAGCAGCATCAGTGGAACGACTAAAACCCATCCTGAAAACCGATGCTGATATTTCTGTCGAAACCATCCCATTGGGGAAATTAACCTTAGAAAATTTTGAAGTTGCCGACAACCCTGCCTTAGATTTTTATGAAAACCGCACTGCCGTTTTTGATGCCGAGTCCGGATTGGAGAAGCAACAGTTGCTACCAGATATCAGCCTGACCTATTTTCAATGGGACAACAATGTCATCGATTCCCCACTGCAAGGCTATCAGGTAGGAGTGCATATCCCCTTGTTGTTCTTCGGAAATACATCCAAAATAAAAGCGGCCAATTTGGGCAAAAAGGCTGCAATGGCAGAGGCCGAAGATTACAAGCTGCATTTAAATGCGGAATACCGCCAGTTCAGGCAACAGTTAAAAAAGCATCAGAAAGCCCTTTCCTATTACGAAAACGAAGGCAAGGCCCTTTCCGAAGAAATCATTAAGATGGCCACGCTGAGCTATAAAAACGGGGAGATCGATTTTTTTGAATATATCCAAAGTCTGGAAAATTCGTACAACATCATTTTATCCTATTACGACAATCTCAATGCGTATAACCAGACGGTCATCCGTATCAACTATCTAACGCTATAATTTTTCCCGATGAAAAATACCTTTATAAAAAGTCTCTTGTTCCTTTTTATTCCTATGCTTTTATCCTGTGGAAATTCAAGCGATAAGGACGCAAAAGGGGATTCCGGCAATGAACAAAACGATGCTGGCGCGGACAATGGAGGCTTGACCGTAACCCAGGCCCAGTTCGACGGCAGTGCCATGCGATTGGGAAGCCTTGAGGAAAAAACCTTTCCCGTCAGCGTGGAGACCACGGGAACGATAGACGTGCCGCCGGAAAACAAGGCGGTGGTCAGTTCGTATGCGGACGGGTATGTAAAGCAAACACCACTCTTGATAGGTGATATCGTTAAAAAGGGACAGTTTTTGGTGAGCTTGGAGAATCCTGATTTTGTACAAATGCAGCAGGATTATTTAGATGCTATGGAGCAAATGAAGTTTCTAAAATCGGAACACGAACGCCAGAAAAAGTTGATGGCCGAAAATATCACCTCAGAAAAGAATTTTCTTAAGGCCGAAAGCGAATACAAACGGAACTTGGCCCGTTATAATGCCATCCGCAAAAGACTGCAAATGCTCAATCTGGACCCACAAGCGGTAGAAGATGGGGAAATTTCTTCGTCCATACGGCTTTATGCCCCCATTTCAGGGAGCATTACGGAGATGAAAATAAACAGGGGCATGTTCGTCTCAGCTGCCGATGAACTTATGCAGATCATTGACCGCGACCACCTGCATATTGAACTTAACGTTTTTGAAAAAGATGCGATGCAAGTGAAAAAGGGGCAATCCATCCGGCTGACCATTCCCGAGGCCAGCGGTGATACCATTGCCGGCGAAGTCTATCTGGTGGGCGCTTCCATCAACGAAGAAAAAAGGACGGTCAAGGTACACGGGCATTTTAAGGAGAAGGGGAAACAACACTTGGCCACCGGGATGTTTGTGCAGGCCGAAATCATTACCGATACCACCCAAACCAAGTCGCTTCCTTCGGAAAGTATTGTAAACGCCGACGAAAGCGATTACGTCTTAGTGCTTCAGTCCCAGAAAGAGGGCGACTATACTTTTCAACGCAGGGAAGTGAGGCCGGGGTATTCCTTTGGCGGTTTTACGGAAATCAAGAATAGTTCCGATTTCAAGGGGGATGACCAGTTTTTGGTAAAAGGGGCGTTCCCTTTAATTACAGGAGAGTAAGATTGGCGCCTCTAAACTATTACTTTCCCAATTTCAAGATTCGAAGCGCCCCTTGGGAGGTGTGGGCACAGCTGACGGGAGTCTATCAATCGAGGAAGAACATCCCCCTAGGGCGAACAACTCGGCCGTTCCTCTGTAGATTTCGGACTCAAAAAAACAATTTGGGACACTAAAGGAGAAGTGACCCTCGCCGCGACCGACATCTTCAACACTTTTGGCATTCGGCAAGAACTGAACGGCGAAGGCTTTACCGCACTTTAGGAAAACTACTACGAGAACCAGGTCATCCGTTTGAGTATGAAATATCGGTTTTGACCTGCTCCTGGTCAAAGTTCTGTTCATAGGAAATTTCTTTAGGATTGCTTTAAACTTTCTTTGCCTATTCGTAATGATTCCATATTTATGGCATATTTCCGATTTTCGAAAGGATATTAAATTGAAAATATTGATATATTCTCATTTTCGGTACACTTTACGGATGAGCAAAGTTACAGGTTGCCCTTTTAACAACAGCGTGACAAGGAAGGTATTGTTTGCAACAGATGCGGGGGCACCTTGGATTAAAAACCATCCTTGATGAATCCTAAGAATAAGCATCGCCTTCAAAATTAATATCCGTACTCTTGTTAAATCAAAGTTAAACTTTCAAATACCAATAGTATTACTATTATATTTGCGAATCTTAAATTTATCTCAATGGAAAGACTACTTGCATCCATCAAAATAACCGTCAATGATAAATTGTACATCAAAGACCCCGAATCATCAGACTTGGGCAAACGTATAGTAGAGCAAAGCATTATAATGATTCATGCAATTGGTTTTGAAAATTTCACTTTTCGAAAACTTGGTGTAAAAATCAAATCGAACGAAAGCTCGGTCTACCGATATTTTGAAAGTAAACAAAAACTATTGCTGTATTTGACTTCTTGGTATTGGGGATGGCTTGAATATCGATTGGTCTTTGCCACAAACGGTATTGCCGAACCGGACCAAAAATTGGCCAAGGCGATAGAAATCGTCACCCAGACCACAGTAAATGATACGATATTCGTGCATATCAACGAAAAGTTATTGAACAAGATCGTCATCAACGAATTCTCTAAATCATATCTCACCAAAGAGGTCGACACAAAAAATAAAGAAGGGTATTTCAGCATTTATAAAAGACTGGTAAGTCGAATGAGTGAAATGATCAAGGCGGTGGACACCCAATATGATTATCCTTCAAGTTTGGCCAGCACAATTTTAGAAGGTTCTTTACACCAACATTTCTTAAAAGATCATTTTTCATCGTTGACCGACTGTCATGAAGACGAACAACCGACCAAATATTTCTCCGACCTGGTCTTTAATCGACTAAACATACAACCACATGTCTAAATCCGTTCTGACCGCATGGCAACGGTTAATAGCCATGCTCAAACTCGATAAACGTGACGTACTACAGGTTTTCTACTATGCCGTTTATGCAGGTCTGGTCAGTCTTTCCCTTCCCTTGGGCATCCAGGCCATCATCAATTTGATACAGGGGGCCCAAATCAGTACCTCTTGGATCATTCTCGTTGCTTTGGTCACAGGTGGTGTGGCATTTGCCGGTCTTCTGCAATTGATGCAAATACGCATCATAGAGAATTTACAGCAGAAAATCTTTACAAGGGCCTCATTCGAATTTACCTATAGGTTCCCTAAAATCAAGATGAGCGAGCTGCAAGATTACTATCCACCGGAACTGGCCAACCGTTTCTTCGATATTTTGACCGTTCAAAAGGGAGTTTCAAAAATATTATTGGATTTTCCTGCGGCCATTCTACAGATAATTTTAGGATTGCTATTACTATCTTTCTATCATCCCTTCTTTATTATTTATGGCATACTGTTGTTGCTCTTGATCTACGTGGTCTTCAAGTTCACCGTTCAAAAGGGAATGAACACCAGTCTTGATGAGTCGAAACGCAAATACAAGGTCGCCCATTGGGTTCAGGAAGTGGCACGTTCGTTAGTCAGTTTTAAATTATCGGGAAAAACGAGTCTAGCGGTCACCAAGAACGATTTATTGGTGACCGAATATCTCAAGGCCCGCGAGAGCCATTTTAGGGTATTGGTCATTCAGTTCATCCAAATGGTGGGCTTCAAGGTTTTAGTAACTCTGGGGCTGCTTTTGATAGGGGGACTTTTGGTACTGAATCAAGAAATGAACATCGGCCAGTTCGTCGCGGCGGAAATCATCATCTTACTGGTCATTACATCGGTCGAAAAATTAATACGCGGACTGGATACTTTTTATGACCTTTTGACCTCGCTTGAAAAATTGGGGCAGGTGGTAGATAAAGATTTGGAAGATCAAAAGGGCGAAATGCCCTTCAATGAGGATACCGAGCTAATGATAGAACTTGAAAGCGTATCGTTCGGCTTTGGTGCAAAAAATACTATTTTAAAGGACATATCCCTACAAATATCCCCGCGAAGCCATACGTTGATTGCAGGTGCCAGCGGTAGCGGAAAATCTACATTATTGCGGTTGATAGCGGGCCTTATTCAGCCCACCCAAGGTAATATCTATGTCAACAATATTTCGTTGGACGGTATCAATGCCAATCATTACCGGTCATTTTTAGGCCAGTCCCTAACCGAAGAGAGTCCTTTTGAAGGTACCATTACGGATAACATTACGTTCGGTGATCCGGATATTCCACAAAAAGATTTGCATTGGGCGTTGGAAAAATCAGGTCTGCTGCAGTTTGTTAAAGAACAACCGAAAGGGGTAAACACGATGCTACATCCCGAGGGGCAACAGATACCCCATACCATAGCGAAAAAAATAATTTTGGCCCGCAGTATCATCAGAAAACCCAAACTATTGGTTCTTAAGGATCCCTTGCATAGATTCGATGAGATCGAGGCGATTCGGATCATCAAATTCTTGACCGATAAATCCAATCCATGGTCGTTGGTAATAGTCAGTCACGATAAAAAGTGGTTGGCCCACTGTGAGCGTATCGTAACTATGGACGGAGGTAAAATCGTTTCTGAAAACTAAACTATGCTGAACATTTCTAAAAATCCCGTGAACAAGACCGTACACCTGACCGGTTTCAAATCAACGGATATGGTATTTCACCAGCGGCACTATAAACACCTTAACCGGTTTCTATTGGGCTCTGCCATTTTTGGATTTTTGTTTTTGTTCCTCCCATGGACGCAAAATGTAAGGGCCAGGGGGTTTCTGACCACGCTTACTCCGGATCAGCGACCGCAGACCATACAATCGCCCATACCCGGCCGAATAGAGAAATGGTACGTACAAGAAGGTGATATGGTGAACAAGGGAGATACCATTCTGTTTATTTCGGAAATCAAGGGCGAATATTTCGATCCAAGGTTGGTAGAACGAACCGGGCAACAGATTAAAAACAAGGAGTCAGCGGTGATTTCGTACGAGGGCAAGGTCAAGGCCTTGAACCAACAGATCGAGGCCCTAAAGAACGAACAGGCCTTAAAGACGGAACAGGCCAAAAACAAACTTCTACAGGCCAACTTAAAGGTACAGAGCGACAGTATCGATTTCGAGGCCGCGAAGACCAATATCAAAATTGCCGAAAGGCAGTATGAACGTACCGAGCAGCTGCAGCAAGAGGGGCTTAAGGCCATGACGGATGTAGAAGAGAAACGCCTAAAGTTACAGGAAACTCAGGCCAAGTTAATTTCCCAAGAAAACAAGTTACTGGCGTCCCGCAACGAGATACTCAATTCCCAGGTCGAAATTCAGCGCATACGGGCGGAATATATCGATAAGATTTCCAAGGCCCGTAGTGATATGTTCACCGCACAATCGAACCAGTTCGATTCTGAAGCCCAGGTAACCAAATTGGAAAATGAATACACCAACTATGAAATAAGGCAGACCATGTACCATATCAGGGCACCTCAAAAAGGCTATATCAACAGGGCCATTCAAGGAGGTATCGGCGAGACCTTCAAGGAAGGGGATCGGTTGGTGGGCATCATGCCCGCCGATGTCAATCTTGCCGTCGAAACCTTCGTGAGTCCCTTAGATTTGCCTTTAATCCACCAAGGAGAAAAAATACGGATTCAATTCGACGGCTGGCCGGTAATCGTTTTCAGCGGATGGCCGAACATATCGTACGGCACTTATGGGGGCATAGTGGTAGCGATAGAAAAATTCATTAGCGACAACGGAAAATACAGGGTACTTGTCGCCCCGGACCCAGACGACCATCCGTGGCCAAATATACAGGTTGGCTCAGGTGCCGATACGATCGCCCTCTTGGAAGATGTACCAATCTGGTACGAACTTTGGCGCCAGTTGAACGGTTTCCCGCCCAACTATTACCAGCCCCAGAACAGCGCTGCTAAAGAAGTAAAAAAATGAGAGGTTTTTTAACGACGGCTTTTTTATTGTTCTGCCTTTCTACCTTTGCCCAAGAATCGGATGCGCAGATCGTAAGTTTCCGGGAGTTTATAGGTTTCGTGAAGCAGTACCATCCTATAGCGAGACAAGCTGAACTTAGCATTGATTCCGCCCAGGCAAATCTGATACGTTCGCGTGGTGGGTTCGACCCCAAGATAGAGGTCGATTACGAAAGAAAGGATTTTAAGGGAAGCGAATATTACGATAGGTTAAATGCCACATTCAAAGTGCCCGTTTGGTTCGGAATCGATCTCAAAGGGAATTTTGAACAGAACGAGGGCGAATTTCTCGACCCGGCCGAAACGGTACCAAGTGAAGGATTGTATAGTGCCGGTGTATCGATGTCGCTGGGTGAAGGATTGTGGATCAATGATCGTATGGCAACCCTGAAACAGGCCAAACTTTTCAGAAATCAGGTAATGGCAGACTTTGATATTCGTGTGAACGAGGTGCTCTTCGAAGCCTCTTCGGCATATTTCGATTGGTTGACGGCCTATCTTGACCTCATGATTTTTCGCGATTTTTTAGACAATGCGCAAATCCGTTTTGAGGCCGTAAAGACCAGTGCCGATTCAGGTGAGATTGCAGCAATAGATACCGTAGAGGCCAAAATTGCGGTACAAGATCGACGACTGAACCTGCAGCAAGCACAGCTAGATGTACTGAAAACATCGCTTGCCCTGGCCAATTTTCTTTGGATAGGCAATAACATCCCTATGGAACTGCAGCCAAATACGATCCCGGACACCGATTTGGTCGATGATATCGATCTGGTGTTGAACATTCAGGGAGACCCCCTGACTAATTTTACGTTGGAAAACCATCCAAAGTTACTATCCCTACGGCTTAAAATTGATGGCCTTAAAATAGATCAACGGTTAAAAACGAATAAATTATTACCACAAATCGATGTGGAATACAATTTTCTGACCGAGACTCCCGAACTTATCAATTCTTTCGAGACCCAAGATTACAAGGGAAAAGTTACCTTCCGTATGCCCCTGTTTCTAAGAAAGGAACGCGGTGACCTTCAACTGGCAAAAATCAAGGTCAGGGATGCCGGTCTAGATCTTGACAATACAGAAATTCAGATCAAAAACAATATTGAGTCTATATATCGCGAACTTCAGGCATTGCAAGAACAGAATTCCCAAATCGCCGAAATTGTCGATAATTACCAAATCTTGCTTTCCGCCGAAGAACGAAAGTTCGGCTTTGGTGAGAGTTCACTTTTCTTGGTCAACGCACGGGAGACCAAATTGATAGATGCCCGGCTTAAGAGTAACAGTCTACTGAATAAATTCTACCTTTCGAAGGCAAAACTATTTAAAAGTTTGGCTATCAATCCGGTGCAGTAGGTTTTAAAAATCTTAATAGGGTTCTACAAAAAAAATGGATCTTACCCCCATCAGCACTCACCAAGGTAATGTGACTTTGGAAAACGCCGATTCGATGATGGGTAATGTCAAGGCCGTTTTAAAATAGGGCACGTTAAAGATATGGATGAACAGGGCCGGTTCGTCCCTGTCGGAAATGGTGCTATTGACTTCACCTGAATTTTGGATAAAAAAAATCAATGGGGAATGGAATAGTATAGGGTGGAACAAGATCAGACTTTCGACGGCATGAAACCTCTGGAAGCGATGAACATCAGCCACAAGGGACTTAAGGAGTTCGGGTTTGAGTGATTCGATTCGCTAGTTGGAAAACAAAAGTCAAGAGTTTGGAGTTTGCCAATGGCTTTCGTGAAAACCTAATGTTTCAGGTAGGCGGGTTTGTATATTGAATACGATATGTGTTTTGGCAGGCTGGGCCGGATGTATATTCTGATTGTTTACCTTCAGGAATTAGGCTGAGGCTCCTCCCTTAAGATCAAGGGAGGTGGGCCGCCTTTGGCGCATCGAAGGGATTGCCCCGTAAACTAGCAATCGTATACTGCTTTAAAAAGTTCCACACCTTCCGTTTTACCCGAAAGTGGCAACTTCTTTCTTCGCCTTCTCAAACTCTGCCATCATATCCGCTACGATATCCGCCGCGGGTTTGATTTCATGAATAAGTGAGGATACCTGCCCGATTTCCAGTTCACCTTCTTCCATATCGCCTTCGAACATACCGAGTTTGGCTCGGGCACGGCCAAGAAGGGCTTTTAATTCTTCGGTGGTCGCCCCATGGGCATAGGCCTGCTGCACATCATGGTAAAACTTGTTCTTTAGCAAGCGTACCGG
>JAGXIC010000080.1 GCA_024635875.1 Pricia sp. | reverse complement strand
ACCTGCAGGAGCCCCTTCGAAAAATCATGATATTTTCGGACCGGCTCATGGGTAGGGGCAATATTACCGACGACGCTGACAAGACCATTGTCGGAAAGATAGAAGATGCCGCCCAACGTATGTCAGGTCTTGTCAAGGGCCTGCTCGAATATTCACGGGTCGCACATCATGGCGAGCTGTTTGAGAGGACCGATTTGAACAATATCGTCGACGAGATCCTTATCGACTTTGAACTGCTCATCGAAGAAAAGGGCACAAAGATAGCCGTCGATACGCTACCGGAAATCGAGTCCGTACCCTTGCAAATGGGCCAATTGCTCAACAACCTGATCGGCAATGCCCTAAAGTTTACGAAAAAAGATGTCGTTCCGGAAATACGGATAACTTCGCGGCCTTTCCTCAAGAATAAAACGGCTGATTTCCCTGCATTATCGCCTGACCTATCGTATATCGAACTTATCGTACGGGATAACGGTATCGGATTTAACCCCAAATACCAAGAGCAGATATTTATGATATTTCAACGTTTGCGTCAATCTTTGGAACACAAGGGCAGCGGCATCGGCCTGTCGCTGGTCAAAAAAATCATCGAGAACCACCATGGGGCCATCTATACGGTTTCGGAAGAAGGCAAAGGGGCGGCGTTTCATGTGATACTTCCTGTCGAACAGCCTACGTAGGCGGGCGGTGCAAAACCACGCACCGAAAGGAGGCCGAGTCCAACTTGATGTACTTCCAGACTGCTTTGCAATCTCCCCTTTACTAACGATTGACCCCCTTCAAAAGCCAATCCTCCAATTCTTGGTCGGAGTCCGAGGTGTGCAGCACCGCGATATCACCGGTACTCTCGAAAACCACGGCACGTACTTGCGAGAGATCTAAAACGTTCGCTTCCCGAAGTTTGGCTCGAAGGTCGCCTTGGGTGACGTGGGCCTTTTTTAGATTCTCGTGGAGGATGTTTTCGCCATCCATTAATAACAGGGGATCGTTATCGATTGCGTTCCTGAATTTCTTTATTCGTCTTAGCCAAGCGATGGCACTCTGTAGCCCGAAGATACAAGCCATTCCTAAGATACCGTGCGAAAGGGTAATACTTTTTGAAAGGATGGCACTGGCAATAATGGAACCTATAGCAATCGTGGCCGCAAAATCAAAACTCGACATTTTGCTGAAACTCCGCTTTCCGGAAATTCTTGTAAGTATGATAACCGCTGCAAAAATGCAGATCGTGGAAATAACGATAGACCAAAACTCCCCTGTAGTGGGTATTCCATAATAATCTTCTTCCATGGCTTTCGTATTATTCCAGCGCCGTTACGTTTTTTGCCGCGTCTGGTTTTCTTTAGTAAATTCCTCCAAGGTCAGCACCTGATAATTGATGGATTTTAGGGTGCCGTTGTTCGTCTTCTCCGCGGAACATGCGGTCAGGCCGATGACCATATCCATATGCGCCCGGAAAACAATCTGATCACCGGCTTTGGCCTTGGGCCTCTTTACGTGTAGTTTTCCTTCTTTATTGACATCCACTTTCATAAATATGTTGAATGCCGTGGGGATGGTATGTGCCTCAATTCCGTATTCCTTTAAGCTTTCATATAAATTGTTGCGACAACTGGGATGCTCGGCCACGTTGTCATATAATTTCTTGAACGTCTCGGGGCAGCAGGGCGCCAATAGAAAATCGTGACGGCCGCAGGTGTCAAGTACGATTTCGAGCATCTCCTTGCTTTTATTGCTGTATAGGATGTTGCCCGTGCTCAAATAGATGGTCTCTTCGTAATCGAAGGTCTTTCCGTTGCTTAAAAATTCGGTCATATCGTCTTCCCGGTAGGCTACCAGATCGGCGACCTGTTCCCCTTCGGGACAGACTACCTTGAGATATTCCCCTTTTTTCAGTTTGAAACCGGTGCCGGATTGTGGTTCAATTGTTTTCATGTTAGTTGTGTTTAATTCGAACCTACCCTTCTCAAAATCGGGTTCCGTAGCGAATTCATCTTCCCGCAAGGTAGGTGAGCTTTCGTTTCTTAGTGTATGATAAAAGCAAAAATCCTAACCCTAAAGGAATTATCCGTCGTTACATGGGAATGCCGAAGGTTTAGCATTAGTATTTGCGCTGTTAAGACACCTCAATTGCCTTTTAAAATCGCAATTTGTCCCCAAATAATAGAACTTTTGGACAGGCTATTTTTTATCAGCTTCGAGCATCTGCTTCAGGTATTCCGCCCCTAAGAACGCTACCACAATGAATCAAGATCCCGACAAATACTATGTGCTTTTTGAAAATTGGAGCCTGGACCCCAACCAATGGTCCATGGTTATTGATAGTTTTGCAATATTATTGACGCTGATCGGACTGTTGTTCGCCTTTGTGCTTTACCGCAAACAGCGCAAGGACAACGCCAAGGATGCCTTTGATTTTTTTCAGTCCTCCTTGCCTGAATTGAGGCAATCGATACAGGACACCATCGAAAATCTCAGGGAATTCGTCCAAAATATGGATGCGGACCAGTTTGTCCATCCCATCTTGTTGTCCCCCGGGCTGAACGATAAGTTCCTGAGCAAAATCAACTTGGTGGATCTGAACAGGTTCTACAAAGATTATAGAACGGATGCGCATCCCATTTTCAGGACTTTTTTGGTCGATTCCAACTTTTTCGGGGACTATCATTCCTATTTCACTCAAGAAATCGACGCCTTCGGTACCAATTACCTTGAAATGGAACGGACTTTCGAACGATGGAAACTTTTGCGCTCGATGCCCTTTTTTTCGTCGGATGACGAAAATTCGGATTTCCAGGAATTCTATACCCATTGGGTAAAGCAGTTGAACCAAGATAAAGCCCTGTTCCATTTTAACGATCAGGGATGGCCGACCGAGGTCAAAAGCAGGGAAAAACTCGTAAAAAATCACATGGATGCCTTGGCCCAAGATACATTCGCCTTTGTGCCGTTCAGCGAAAAAGCGAACGAAGTGAACCGGATCGCCAATACTGTGGTAATGGCCTATGACGATATGTTTGAAATGAAGGTCAACATCAAGGGGGTTCTGGAAAAGGACATAACGAAGTTCGGGCAGGTTCTTATCAACTTGAACGGCTTGATGGAAGAAAAGACGAACGCATAGAAGGGTATATCCTTTTAGGGTCAACATATCACCTTTTAAGATGCATAAGAGCCCCTCGATAGCACTACCTTTCTATCAGAATGTAAAGCTACGGCCTTGCTTGGTGTGCTATCCATATTGAAGAAATAAGCAAAACAAATGAACAAGGACAGGGTTTAGAAATGGTTTTACCCACCTTACCAGTTGGTTGATTGTTGAAAGACCGCATTCCAAGAATGCGGTCTTTTTTCTTTTTGTAAAGACAATAATTTAGTCTTTTACCCCGTTTCGGAATTGAAATACACTTATTTTTGATACCAGTAAATTACAATTAACCTAAACCTAGTTCAGCATCCTAGTTCAGCGCACCATATACCCCTTAAAATATGCACGTAAAAGTCCAACGGAAAGACGTCAAGTTTTTACCCGATAGTAGTAGGGTCGTCGCCCGGTTTTTTAACAACGGTGAAAACCGTACCCATGAACTGATCAAACGGATAGTCGCTTTGGATGAGGCCGAGGTAAACCGTGTGCTGGAACATACGTTGCGGGAGTTTGACGGCCGCCACCGGAATATTTCCCAAATATTTCTCAACCATTTCGAGAACCACAAGGGACTTATCGAACATTTGAAAATGGACCCGAACAGTTTTTCCCACGAAGAAAAACTGTTGATCGGCTCGTATGCGACGATGGAATATTCCATCGAATCGGCGGCGATGTTCAATCCCTCCATTATCGAGGATTTCGATCAATCGTTCTTGGCGAAAGGGGAAAAGCGGGTAATCATCTCTTTCCGCGCCACCGGCGAAGGACATCTCTCTTCCATCGTTTTTCGGCGGGGTATCCTCGATGCCAATAACGATTTTCATCCGAATAAAACCCGGAACCATATCGATATGGCCAAAATCGTCCAGAAAAAATCCTACGATAAAGGGCGGTTCGTTCAAAAGTTGAAGGAGATGAAAATATCGCCACGGTATTCAGCAAAGATTATGGACGATTTACCGGATCATTTTGAATATCATCAGTTAAAAGTATCGGTGGATAAGGTATTAGGCAATGGTATCAGTAACGATAACCGCCTAGCTCTGGAAGAAATGACTTGGTTGGTCGATTCGTATTACGATATCGAGTTCAGTCGGGATTCAGATATTTCCGAACGGATCATTTTTCCAATTTCCCCTTCGGAAAGCAAAGGCATCGAAGACGCTAGGTTCGTGCGATTTACCGAAGACGATGGTTCGACGAAGATATATGCGACCTACACCGCGTACGACGGCCATACCATCTTGCCGAAATTATTATCGACCGAAGATTTTAGCACGTTCCGTATCATGCCCATGCACGGCAAGGCGGCACAGAACAAGAATTTTGCCCTTTTCCCCAAAAAGATCAACGGAAAATATGCGGTTCTGGCCAGGGTCGATGGCGTTAACAATTACCTGATGTATTCCGATCGCAACACGCTTTGGAACCACCCGATCAAGATCCAAGAGCCACAGCATCCTTGGGAGTTTACCCAAATAGGCAATTGCGGCGCCCCGCTTTGGACGGAAGAAGGGTGGCTGGTCATCACCCACGGGGTCGGCCCCATGCGCCGCTACTGTATCGGGGCATCATTGTTCGATCTTGACGATCCCACCAAGCAGATCGGAAGGCTGTCGCAGCCCTTGCTCTCACCTTTAGAGGTAGAGCGCGAAGGCTATGTGCCCAATGTCGTCTATTCCTGCGGTTCGATGATCAATAACGGGAGTTTGGTTTTGCCCTATGCGGTGTCGGACTATTCGTCTTCCTATGCTACTGTTGAGATGGAGGAACTGATGCAGGCGTTGAAGAAATAGGAAGGTTACCATTGGTTTAAAGTTGATCAATGGCTATTGGTTATCCGTAAAACCCATGTGCTCAGTATACTATTCTTTAATTTTTTTTATCCAACAATATCCTCATAAACCCCAATATACTCTGCAATCATTCTTTCAATACTAAATTTCTCCATAGCGTATGCCCTGCAATAGTAGGGGTCCAGTTCGTTCAATCGCTGTACTACCTCAACAGCTTCCGACACCGTATCGACCAAAAAGCCGGTTTTGCCCTGCTCAATAAGTTCAGGCATGCTTCCCCGGTTGAAGGCGATTACGGGCGTGCCGCACATCATGGCCTCCGCAACGCTCAACCCGAAAGGCTCATCGAACAAAATGGGATGCAATAGGGCTTTTGCCTTTCCCAAAAGTTCGCTTCCCCCGGCTTGGGAGACATTTCCCAGATAGATGACATTCGTACCGTCGATGCGGGGTTCAATAGTACGGCTGTAGTAATCTTGGTCCTGAATCAGCCCCGCAATCTTGAGGGGATATCCTGATTTTTCTGCAATTTCGATGGCTTCAAGCGTTCCCTTATCGGGATGGATCCTTCCGTAGAACAATAGATACTCTTCTTTTTGTTGGTTGAATGGGAACTTGGCGGAATCGATACCGTGATAAATAGTTCGATGGTAATCCAACTCTGGATGCCGGTCCGCGTCCGAAATCGAGATGTAGGTAGAGGTGGAATTGTATTTTTTATAGACAGGGATTATACGTTCTGAAGAAAACCCATGGATGGT
>JAGXIC010000079.1 GCA_024635875.1 Pricia sp. | reverse complement strand
TCGTCGGCAGCGTCAGATGTGTATAAGAGACAGCTTTTTGATTGGGTGATACCAAATCGGGTTTTTCTTCACCAATATTGTTAAGCGCGGTAAAAGCTGACAAGGAAATCATGAACAAAGATATTCCAATAGGGTTGTTGAAAAACGGATTGGTCACTGAGAGCAGTACCATAAACAATAAGCTCAAAAAGAACGCCTTTCGAATAGCCGGGAAGTTGCTTTTTCGCTTATAGGCGTTGTAAAGCACCAGAAAAAAAAGCCCCCAGAGAAATAGGCCCAAAACGCCCTGCTTATGAAAAGTTTCCAAATAAGCGATTTCCATGTGGACCGGGCGTATCTGCACTCCATTGCCAAAGCCGTGGCCAATGACGAAACTCAATGGGTCGATATCCTGCACAACCTGTGTCGCCTGTTGGACCCTTATGGAATCACTAAGGTCTTTGTCGCCAATATCACGGCTTCCAAAGAAAAAAATGCTTCCAAAAACCAGAACCGCCGCCAAAATAAGCATTTTGATATTGAGCTTCAGAAGCAACGGAAGACCGTAAAACAGGGCATAGACAAAGCCGAACATCAATATAAACCCACGCGTTCCTGTAAGAATCATGGCGGCCGTAATTATCAGTATGGCCAATGATTTGCGCTTAGAACCGGGGCTATGTATCCAAAAAATAAGCCCAACCACCATGTACATAAAGCCTTTGTAAAAGAAAAGACCCTCTAAGCCCCTAAAACTGAAATCCGTTTCGGAAACCTGCGTGTTCACATATTCGTAAAAAGGCAAAAAGGGGATTTTACCCAAATAGAAAAGCACTTGTATGGAAATATAGGCCAAAGCCATAAACAAACTGCTTTTCTTGAGCAAGGAGACCACCAGCCTGACCCGCTCCTCACTATCAATATAGTAGCCGAAAAATAGGATGCAAAAAAAATAGGACAAGGGCTTTATATCCTCTGCAATCAATCTTAGCGGTGCACCGTTTGCCCATCCCAAGAGGGAATAAAAGACCAAAACAATCAATGCCACAATACAAAGAACGATCGTGTAGGCCGGTATTCTCCCCCTCTCTAAATACAGCACGGCAATCAGGACAATGTTCAAGAAAAAAAGCACCATTCGTAGGGTGATGGGCCCAATTTCGAAAATTCTTCCGCCGCCACCGACAAACAGCTCCAATAGGGTAATCGCAAAAATAATCTTCAGGAGGGTTCGCATGTTCTGGCTAAGGTTATCTCAGAAATGATTTAAACATTTTGCATTAAAGCTAAATTTACAATTTTTAGCAAATGGAAAAGGTTTACTCATTTCTTGAACAAAGATTGCCATTTTTTGGCTATCCTACTCCTTTCTGGCGCAAAACCTGTTGTAGAAACCCAAAGTTATTGCCTCGATTCATAATATAGAATACAACCCCTAGCCAAAGAAGCGTACATAGCGTGAATATCCAAAGGCGTCCATCCCCCAAATAATTAATCAAGGCGTAAATCACTACGGTGAAAAAAACTAAAATTAGGCTTGATGCGCCGAACAGCCTCATTTGAGGCACCTCCATTTTACTGTACATTAGATACATTCCGAACAAAATCAGGTGTACCAAAACACTTATCCATGCAGCTGCCCAAATGCCATACTTTGGAATAAAAATAAAGTTCAAAACTACACTGACTATCAACGAACAGCAAACGGTAATCACTCGGTAGACCTGTCGGTTGCTGATAGTAAGTAGATTGCCCAGCAACACGGATACGGTACGTAGTATGACCACTATGGAAAACGGCAGTACCAAAACAGCCGCCTCTAAATATTCGGGGGTGTACAGTATTTCTAAAATTTGATTCTTAAAGGAGGTGAAAAGTAAAAACAATGAACATCCTATAATCAAAAGGTATAGGAAAATCTTGGATACCAATTCCGAAATATTTTCCCGTTTGAAATATTTAAAGGATAGATAGGGCAGTAGCACGCTCGAAACGATATCGGAGAATATGAGTAGAATCAACACGACTCGAAAAACCGATTGGTACAATGCAACCTCAGTGGCCCCTAGGTACAGCGATATGATTTGGGTGTCGATCATAAAATAAAAAATGCCCAGAATAGTGTGTAACCCAAAGGACCAGCTATTCTTCAAAAGCCCATAAACCATTTTCGAATCGTAAGTAAATCCAGACAACGAATCCCTGATCAGGTATCCCGTCCATAGCAACTGGGCCACTTTGGCCAGCAACAGGTAAAAGACCAACTGAACCAAAGTTGTCGGAAATTGCCAGTATAGTGTTATGGCGATAGATACGGCCACCGCATACACTACCGTAGACTCAGTAAATTTATGAAACCTGTTTTGCACCTTGAGCAGGGCCTGCAAGTAAATGATAAAGGAGAATACTACCGCAAAAACTACATATAGCGCGCCGACTTTTAACCAAACTCCCTCATAAAAGAAGACTAGATAGGTGCCGAAAAACAATGTGCCAATAATCGCCAACAGCATTTTGGCCCAAATACTGTTTGAGATGTATTCGGCATGCCCAGATGCTTGCTGAGGGTAGTCTTTCATAATCATTAACGAAAAGCCAAAATCGGCAACGATTACGGCGAGGGCCGACAAAGAAAAACCAAAACTCAGGATGCCGAAATCTTGTACCGGCATTAGTTTGGCCAAAACGATAAAAACGACGCTTCCGGTATACAGTTGTAAAGCCGAAGTAAGGGTAGACCAGAAAATATTCTTGGATACGGTTGCCATGAGCGGTTAATCTATTTGCAGATTTCCCTCCAGGCCTGCTACATAGTTTTGTTTAATATTGAGTTCGTTTTCCGTCCAAGACCTTACCACGGGAGTTTGGTATTTTCCAGTACCAGGGCCTTGACCAGGTGCTTGGTTTTCCCATAGCCATTCAGGTGTGGGCCACAGGGCATAGTCGGCGCCAACGGTTTTATAAAAACTCAGTCCGACCCCGTTCTGGCCGTGGTGGGCCATTTGAACATATTCGGCCTGCAATTCTTTAGAATCGGTTTCCGAAAGGAGCTTTTCGCCGCCCGCAACCCCTAAATCACCAAGAAAAAGAACGGACTTCGATTTACTCATAATTTTAAAAACCAAAGAGGAGTTGTTAATTGCATTTTCTGTAATAGACTCATTTTTTACGGCGAGAATTTTTAGGTCTACGCCCTTACCGATAGGATAGACCTCCCCTTTAATAACATCGATTGCCGGAATTCTCGAATCTTTTATTTTTTGATTATGTCCCGAAACCAATGGGCCGTACATAGTCTCATATTGAAAAACCCAGTCATCACTGAGCTTGCTGTGCAAAATTCTGTCTATCTGTATTTCCTTTCCGTCGATTACTTCACCCAAAACCCCTATATGGTCTTCGTGGGGGTGGGTAACCACCCAAGTTTGAACGCGGCCACCAAGTTGCTTTAGATATCCCGTCACTATTTCCGCTGAAGTCGGCATTCCGCCATCTATCACGGTAACACCACCATCATCCGTTCTAATGATATAACACATTTGCACCTCGAAATCGAACTGGGCCAATTGCCACATTGAAAAATCATCTTCACGATTAGGAAACGATTCAATGGCCAAAACCTCAAGATTGTCGGAATTGGAACAGGAAAAAAGAATCACAAGATGCAAAGTGAAGTAAATACCGCGGCGGTATTTATAGAACGTTGACCTTTTCATCTCCTATTGATTGATGTGGGTGTATCCGGGATTAAAATCAGCAAAGCTGTGCCAAAGATAAAGCCTGTTGGGCAAACTTTACAGGTAATGCCATTTATACTTACTAAAATTTACCGATATTTATGGGCAAATGTGTCCTATAAAGCATCTGGTTGATGTTTTTTTGAGCATGCAGAACAATCTTTTAACCGACTTTAATGAAACTTGGGAAAACATTCGAGCTACTGAACGAAAAGGGAATAGGGTACGTTTTGAAAAGGGCCATATCAAAAATTAAGGGAGAGCAAATTCCCGATCTGGAAAAGCTACAGGGACTATTCGCGAAAAAATCCGGATTGGAAGTCGGTGGACCAAGCCCCATGTTCCGAGATGCGGGTTTTATTCCGCTATACAAGGTCATCAAGAATTTGGACGGTTGTAATTTTGCAACAAATACCATTTGGGAAGGCGAAATTGAAAGCGGTGAGACCTACAGGTACTACAAAGACAAAAAAGGAAATCAATATATTTCCGAAGCGACCGATTTAAGCCAAATACCGGATGACCATTATGATTTTGTTATTTCTTCCAATTGTTTGGAACATGTAGCCAATCCTTTAAAGGCCATTGAAGAATGGTTACGGGTGGTGAAATATAGCGGCCTAGTATTGATTGCCCTGCCCAACAAGGCCCATAACTTCGATCATAGACGTTCTGTAACGCCGTTTTCCCATCTATTGTCCGATTTCGAAAGTAACATCGGCGAGGATGATTTGACCCATTTGGAAGAAATACTGGCTTTGCACGACCTTAAAATGGACAAACCCGCAGGTAATAAAGAGCAGTTCAGGGAAAGATCGTCGAAGAATCTCGAGAATCGGGCCTTGCATCAACACGTTTATGACGTTGATTTATTGCAGGAAATTTTCCGCTATTTTAAACTTGAAGTTCTTCAGACCAACGTGGGGCTCGATCACGTTATTGTGGGAAGTAAAACTCCAAATCTATAACATTTAAGATTATTCAGGACAGAAACTCACATTCTTTTCAACGCTGTGCAAACTGGTCGTAATAAACATATTTTTTAACGTCCTTTGCCATTTTTAGAAACAGTTGTATAAATGACTTTAGCACTTTTCGAGAAGCCATTCCACCTGGCTTGTGGATGCTGTTTCTAATCGCCTCATCTTTCTTCAGAATTTGATTTAATTTGCTTTTTGAGATAGGCTGTAGGTCGCATACGGATAAAGTCTTATTTACAAAGCTTAAAAAATTTGATGCATATCCCGAATACATTCCTATTTTTTTTCTATGTTCCGCTAAATATCTCACTACTAAAAATGAGAGGTCAAATTCTTGGTTGACAGTCCATTCTTGGTCAAAAAGATGAAAATTACCCTTTTTGTCAACAATAATATTTCGGGGAATAGCGTCAAAATATTCGGGTTTTATTCGTAAGTCAGTAGTGCTATCACCTATCAATACCTCACCTCTAACATGGTCGGCCCATTTCTTCATTAAACGCTCGTATTCAGCAAAATTCTTTTTCAAAAGAGACTCCATAATCCAATGGTGCAGGTTGTTGCCCGTCACGTAATCTATTTCTTTTTTGAAATCATGAACAAGGTCGTTGCTATCTGAAAAACTTTTGCCTTTATCAAGGGAATTCTTCAGAACCTTGATTTTATCGGAACCGTCGACGATGAAAGTTGTCGTGGTATTGTAGGGCTCAAACCGGGCACAAGTGTAGAATTGTGCCAACAATGAATTATCTAACAATTCTGTCGTTGCTGCTCTACTGGCAACCAATAAGAATGAATTTGATAGGTCTTTCACCAATCCGTTTTCCGCAACTGATTTCCAGGCCAGATATTCGTTTAGAAGATTTTCCTTCGGTCGGCTCCCATAATGCCTTTCCTTTGTAAGTCGAATTAAATCCGTTTCGTTGAATTTAGTATTCTTCAAGCCTTCTTCTGCAATTATTGCCTTTGGAATCTTGTAATCCGGGAATGGAAAATGAAACTTTACCGAAGCATATCCGCAGTCTTTCAACATTCCTTCAAGTTGGTTGTAACCGAACGTGGTTATATCTCTTTCCCCATACCTATCCTCTATTCCGAAGTAGGGCTGACCAAAATGATCTTCGTTATAGCCTGCAAAGTATTTGAGCCCAAGTTTATTTTCTATTGCAATCACCAAAGAACCGCTGGGTTTTAATAAATCACCATAGTTTTTCAGAGCGTCGTAAAATGGATTGTTATGGGCAGAGTATTTAGCGGTATATTCAAAAACACCTATGAGCGTAATAACGTCGAACTTTTGGTCAAATTCAACATCTTCGACATTGCTGCATATTACCGTAACATTGTCGAGGTCGCGACAGCGTTCCGCAATGCATCGTGCTCTTGGCAACCCACCTTCGACCGCAGTAATTTTTGCTCCTGTTTCTCCTAAATATCTTGTTATGGCTCCGGTTCCGGCACCGATTTCCAGAACGTTATGGTCCTTAGTAATAGTAAAGGGGCGAAGAATATTTGCACGATATGGGGTGAAATGGTACTCACTTGGCCAATCTTTGATGCAATTGTGCAATTCCATCGAAAAAATTGAGGTGTCCTTAGCATTTTTTAAACAATTAAAAACATACTGTTCGTTTTTTTCTCCATCACTGTAGTTGATTGCTTTCTCAGGATTTTGATAAACCCTGTACTTTTCATCGTACACAAGCTCGCTTACTTTCATGTTTTAAAATTATTTCCGGTTATTGGTTAATCCATCCAATGCTTTTTTCAAACTATCCCTCCAATACGGAATTTCGATTTTCAAATCTTCTTTAATCTTCGATTTATCCATAACACTATAGGCAGGTCGCTTTGCCGGCTGGGGAAAAGCTTCCGATTTTATGGGCGATACCTTGACCTTTGTAGCGCTTTCATCAAAAATGGCCTGGGCAAAATCGTACCAACTGGCCACCCCTTCATTGCTGAAATGATAGGTGCCATATGCCTTAGATCCCGATATGATCAAATTGAGGACAACTATTGCCAAATCCCTGGCGTAGGTGGGCGTACCGATTTGGTCGCAAACCACATTTAATTTCTCCCTTTCATCCCCCAACCGCAGCATAGTCTTCAAAAAGTTATGACCATATTCAGAATATAGCCACGAAGTTCTGATGATAAAATGTTCCGGTAGTGTTTGCGCGACCGCATGTTCCCCTTCCAGTTTTGTACTTCCGTATATACTTAGGGGTATAGGCTCATCTGTTTCGTTGTAAGGAGAACCTTGCTTTCCATCAAAGACAAAATCTGTGGATATCTGAACAAAGACTGCTCCATGTTTCTTTGAGGCTTCAGCCAAATATTTGGCTCCGAGGGTATTGACCCGTTTTGCCAAATTGTGTTCTGATTCCGCCTTGTCAACGGCGGTATAAGCGGCACAGTTAATACACCAATGGGGTGTGTTTTCATCGAAAAAATGCTCTACGTCCGTTTTCTTGGTAATATCCAATTCGTCAAAATCGACGTAGGTGAACCGATATCCCTTCAGACCCTCGGCGCTTTTTTTGATGCACTGGGCAAGTTGCCCCTTGCCCCCCGTTACCAATATATGCTTCATAGTCTGGCCTTGTCGAACGTTGGCAAAACTACATCTTTTTCTGAAACCCTTATTTTATCGGGCGATAGTTTCCAGTCAATGTTCAAGGTGCGATCATTGTAGATGATGCCCCCCTCCGATTCTTTATTATAATAATTATCGCATTTGTAGAAAAATTCTGCCGTCTCGCTCAGTACGATGAACCCATGTGCAAAACCTCTCGGTATAAAAAGTTGTTTCTTGTTTTCGTAACTCAATTCGACCGACATGTGCTGGCCGAAGGTCAGTGAATTTTCACGTAAATCAACGGCCACATCCAAAACAGCTCCGCTGAGTACCCTCACCAATTTTGCCTGAGCATGTTCGCCGACTTGATAGTGAAGTGCCCTAACGACTCCGTGCAAAGAAAAGGACTGATTGTCCTGAACAAAGCTTAAATCCTTTCCCACGGTGTCATTGAACCGCTGTTCATTGAACGATTCCATAAAATAGCCGCGTTCATCGGTGAAAACAACTGGTTCAAGTATACAACATCCTTTGAGTCGCGTTTCGGTTATTTTCATTGATGCCGCGTTAAAATTCCCAATAAGTTTTTGCCATATCCGCTTTTCATCAAGGGTTCCGCAAGATTTTTAAACTGTGCCTTATCAATGAACCCCATTTCGTAAGCGGCAGCCTCAATAGCCCCTATTTTAAGACCCTGGCGCTCTTCGATTACCTCTACGAACTGTGAGGCCTGCATAAGGGATTGAAAGGTGCCTGTATCCAACCACGCGGTACCTCGATCTAAAATGCTAACGCTCAATTTTCCACGCTCTAGATACACTTTGTTTACATCTGTTATTTCAAGTTCTCCTCTAGGGCTAGGAGGAATGTTCTTGGCGATTTCAATAACGTTGTTGTCATAAAAATAAATACCCGGTACCGCAAAGTTCGATTTTGGGTCTTTAGGCTTTTCTTCTATGCTTATGGCTTTCCCGTTTTCGTTGAACTCCACCACGCCATAGCGTTCGGGGTCGTGTACGCGATACGCATAAATAATTCCGCCGTCGGGATCGTTGTTCGACTGTAATAGTTTCGCCAATCCGGATCCGTAGAAAATATTGTCGCCCAAAATCAAGGCCACTTTGTCATCGCCCACAAAATCCGCTCCAATGATAAAGGCTTCGGCTAGTCCGTTTGGGGCATCCTGCACAGCATAGGCAAAAGTGCAGCCATATTTTTTCCCATCCCCTAACAAATCTTCGAATAACGGCAAATCTTTCGGTGTAGAAATTATAAGTATTTCCCTAATCCCTGCATACATTAGCGTAGATAAGGGGTAATAGATCATCGGTTTATCGTAAATCGGCATCAATTGCTTGCTGACCGATAGGGTCAAGGGGTGTAAACGGGTTCCAGAACCGCCTGCTAAGATTATTCCTTTCATTAAGAGTAATTTGTTCTAACCTTCATTGTGAGCTTCGCCAAGCGAGCTGTTCAATATTCCTAAAATTTAACAGATCACTTCACTACGTTCGCGATGAAATTGTTCAATTATACATCTTCTGGTAATACGCTTGATAGTCTCCCGAAGTCACATTTTTTAACCAAACTTCATTGTTCAGATACCAATCAATGGTTCGTTCTAGGCCTTGTTCGAAGGTTACCGATGGTTTCCAGCCTAATTCCTTATTAATTTTATCGGCATCGATGGCATATCGCAGATCATGGCCGGGGCGGTCTTTCACATAAGTTATCAATTTTTCGGAACTACCATCGGGTCTGTTCAGCTTTTGATCCATCAACCGACAGAGCAGTTTGACCAAGTCGATATTCTGCCATTCGTTAAAACCCCCAATATTGTAGGTTTCATGATTTTTCCCCTGGTGGAACACCAGATCAATCGCTACCGCATGGTCTTCGACAAAGAGCCAATCGCGGGTGTATTTTCCATCGCCATAAACGGGAAGCGGTTTGTTCTCGATAATATTGTGGATAAAAAGCGGGATCAACTTTTCCGGAAAATGATTGGGGCCATAATTATTCGAGCAGTTCGTGATTACATACGGTAGCCCGTAAGTCTCGCCATACGCCCGTACAAAATGGTCGGAACTTGCTTTTGAAGCCGAATAAGGGGAATTTGGGTCGTAGGCGGTGCTCTCGGTAAATAGGCCTTCCGCCCCTAAAGAACCATAGACCTCGTCGGTGCTGACATGGTAGAAACGTTTCTTGTCTGAATCATCTTTCCACATATCCCTCGCAGCATTCAACAAGTTCACCGTTCCAATGATATTCGTATGTACAAAAGCCAGTGGGTCGGTAATGGAACGGTCTACGTGCGATTCTGCAGCAAGATGTACCACTCCGTCGAATTGATATTTTTCAAAAATGGTGTTTATAAGTCCGGCATCTACGATATCACCCTTTATAAATGTATAGTTGGACGCCCCTTCTACATCTTTCAGATTCTCCAGATTCCCGGCATACGTAAGTGCATCCAAATTAAAGATATGGTACGTGGGGTATCTATTTACAAATTCTCGCACAACGTGGGACCCTATAAACCCTGCCCCTCCTGTGATTAAAATATTCATACGGTTAGAAATTCATTGTAATATGTACTCTATACAAGGATGCTTAAGAACTTTTATGTAGCATATCAAACTTGAAGATCGGATGCTTTCCTGTTCAGATATTTCAATAATCCCCATAAAAAAAATAAGCCGATGACAATCAATGGCGACAATAATAGACTTTTGTTCAAAAACTGATTCTTTACCTCTTGCGTTTTTCCAAAACTGATGATGTTTATCGGGTCTTTCTGCTGTACTAGTTCTATCTGTTTGTCCCCCATTTGCTTAACCAGCGCATTTTTCAAGCCCAACAGGCCGGTAATATCAAAAGACTCCTCGGCATTTAATGACAGCGTGCCCCCAGGTCTCGTGCCGCTGGAATCGGGCTGCCCAAGCTTTTCGGAATAGTTCTGTACCAGGCCGTCAATCTGCGCAATGAGCTCTTTGTTTCTGACTATTCGATCCTCCGCATTTTTCACATATACGGCACGCATATCCAAAAAATACGGATTCGCATTGATATAATCCATTATTTTACCTACTACCTGTTGCCCATTAAAAGGGTTTTTGTGTAAAAAAGTAATTCTATGGGTCAAAACGGTTTTATCTAAAATTTCAGATCGAATGACCTCCGATATAAATTCTTGGTCCTTAAAATTCTGTAAAATTTCCAAATAGGTATTCTGCTCCTTGATTTTTTCTTGATCTTCGTTCTTTTTTTCAATAGGCTCTATACTTACGCCAAACCCTTTAACTTCGGCCATATCGAGACCTAATTTGTCTAAAAATTGCGTGTCTTTGGCGACGATGTTGGCCTGTATCTCTTCGATGATGTCGTACAAATAGTCTTTACTCTCGAAATTGGGCTTTACGATGACTTCTGTCTTCAATTGCTTATCAACGTATTCGTTTAGTAAAAATCCTATCGCCAGGCCGATTATAATCGCACCTACAAGCCAAACAGCCTTTCTCTTTACGTATAGAAATACACGCAAAAAAGCCTTGAAAACGCGATCAAAACCTCTACCGATCATCCGAAACAATTGCCCCAAATCTACCTCATCAGATTCAGGTCGGGAATTCACAGGTTTATTTTCTGCCATTTTTGGTTGCTATGAATTGAAAATCTGGGTTAGTATTTTATCCGTAATCAAATAGGTCGGCTTCACTCCTGTTGTTCCCAATCCCCCGGAGGCTAATGTACTACCGGTCACCAATGGATTGTCAGACGCATAGTAGGCATATCTCACTTTGACATCTTCACGTATGCTCTTGCGTATCTTCGAGGCCGATTGAACGGCTTTTTGGTAATGCACCCCTTCCATTTCTAGACCGATTACGTTCCAAGTGGACTGCTGAAAAAATTTCAGGATATCCTTATTCTGCAATGAGGTACCCAAGACCGTGACCATGGTACCCTCGAAAACTTTTAATCCATGTCCCTCAAAATCTTGGGCGCAAAGCTCGTTTTTAAAGGGGTAATTATCGGCCGTACCTTCAAAAATATGGGCCGATGGAATCATTAGATCGCCTTTGCCCCCATCGAGAATACCGGCTTTACCCATGATGGATATCGAGGCCACATTTAAAAACAGCTCCTTCTTCTTACCGTCCTTGACAGGTTTTAAAAGCTCGTCGATAGTTTCGTAGGCCTGCTCGCCAAAAGCGTAATCCATTACAAATATAACAGGTTTTTCGGCATCGGGAATATCTTTTGATAGTTCGTAGCAACAAACATCATTTCCCATCTTGGCCGTATCGAACAATTGCACGTCGATATTGGTGCCCGAAAAGTCGTTTATAGCGATCATACCGTTCTTTTTGGCCACCTTGATTACCTTTTCGCGAAGTTCTTGGTTCAAGGAGGAGCTAAGGGATTCGTATATCTTCAGAGATTCGTTATCGGTCAACCCATTATTGATGGCAGCTAGGTCTTTTTTCAATGCCTTTCTGGCGAACAACGAGTTCATGACGCTATGCATGTTGGCACTGATAATATGTATTGGGCGTTTTAGCAGTCTGTTCTTTTGTAAGGTCTCCTTGATACTATCCGCCCAACGCTCGCCATGAATGTGATGGCCTAGGCGTTCGCGAAGTAGCGCACTAAAGGTTATGGTTCTTTTTTCACTGGTTACCACTTCTTCGATGGCAAGTTTACCGAGCCAATAAATGATTTCTAGAAAGCGCTCTGGGCGGTCTTTGGTCGAGAAACGCTCATGCACCGCCATAATTTCCACAAAGGGTCGGCCCAAAATATTGGCGGTATGGATTACGGCGACTTCCCTCTCGGCTTGGGAGGGCTCTTTTTTCTTTACGAATCCCTCCAACTTTACCCAATCACGAATGGTCTTGTCGGTGTCTTCGATCAACACCTTTTTACAGATTTTCTCGGATTCTATAAACAAAAAGGTCAAGTGGGTCAGGATGTCATAAATGTCTGACCGGCCCCTTGTAATCTCGATGTTCATCTGTTCTTCGTCGATACGGTAGCAGTTACGGCGGCGTTTTGGTGGAATTATCGGTTCGAAATGGGACCTGCCATAGCCTTCGTCAGAGGTCAGGTTGATGAACCGGCACTGTTCGATACCTTCCGGAAGCCGTTCGAGAACGTAGATCAATCCATTGAGTTCGGCTTTCTCTTCCCCCAGGGAGCCATAAATTTCGGGGCGCAGTTGTAGTAACGCATTTTTCAACGATTCGCCGGAAACCCCGGTGGGCTTATAAAAACCACGGTTGAAAAGATGCCGCATGGTAATATAGAGCCGCTCGATGGCGTTGGTCGATTCTTGAGCGCGGGTGGTTGTAATAGTCTTGCCCATAAACGGATTTCGGGCAAAATTACGTTTTTTTTCGGTCTTCGGTTCAAGGTTCAAATGTGCCTCGGGCACGTTCAAAGTTCAAGGTTACATTTTATGCACATCGAATTACAACACATTTGCTAAGCTTCGTTGAAATGTTAAACTTAAACCTTGAATTTCGATAGTCCATCTGCCACGGACCGATCATTCGCCAATCGCTGTACCTTGTTCTGGCCGCCCAATTTTCCTTTGGATTTCATATAATCATTGAAGCCACCTTCTTTTATCGAGGTCACTTTTAATCTTTGGAGAATCTTGCCGTCGATAAGATCAAAATAATAACTGTTCTGTTTTTGAAGGATGGTATCGAGAGTTTCAATGAATTTTTCACGGTCGGATGGCTCCTTCTCGAACTCCACTAACCATTCATGATAGGGGAGTTGGTCGCCATCAGGATTGATTTGGGGCGCAACCGTAAATTCGTTGATACGGGCATCGGTCGCAGCGATTGCCTGTTGCATCGCTTCTTCGACCTCCTTGGCGATAACATGCTCTCCGAAGGCGGATATGAAATGTTTTATACGCCCGGATACTACTATTTTGTAAGGCTTTATCGAAATAAACTGAACGGTATCCCCAAGATTGTAGGCCCAAAGTCCGGCATCCGTAGAAATTACCATCACATAGTTGATGTCGAGCTGTACGTCTTTGATAGTTATCCGCGGCGGGGGGTCACTGAAAAATTCATCGGCCCTGACGAACTCATAGAAAATTCCGGCATCCAAAAGTAGTAGCATCCCTTTTTCGGTTTGGGAATCTTGGTAGGCGAAAAAGCCTTCACTGGCCGGAAAGAGTTCGATGCTGTCTACCTTTCTACCGATGAGGTTCTCGAACTTGGCACGATAGGGCTCGTAGTTGACACCTCCATAAATAAACAGCTTAAAATTTTTGAACAAATCACCAACTTTTCTATCTGTCTTTGCCTGCAAACGTTCGAAATACATTTGTACCCATGAGGGAATGCCCGCGATAACGGCCATGTCTTCGCTAACGGTTTCTTCGACAATGGCGTTCACTTTGGTTTCCCAATCTTCGATGCAGTTGGTTTCCCAACTGGGCAAGCGGTTTTTTTGCAGGTAATTGGGCACATAGTGTGCAGATATTCCTGAAAGCCGACCTAATTTGATGCCGTTTTTCTCCTGTAAAATCGGACTCCCCTGTAAAAAAATCATTTTTCCGTCGACGAAATCCGCATTTCCGGTTTCGTGGATGTAATTCAGGATGGCGTTTCGGGAGGCGTTCACCTGATGTTTTATGGAGGTTTCGGTTATTGGGATGTACTTGGCGCCAGAGGTTGTGCCCGAAGTTTTGGCGAAATAGATGGGCTTGCCCGGCCAAAGAATATCCGGCTGCCCGGCAACTACCTGCTCTACGTAGGGTTTGAGTTCTTCATAATCCCGTATCGGAACGCGCTTTACGAATTCTTCGTGGGATACGATTTCCTCGAACTTATGGTCTTTCCCAAATTTGGTATTTGACGCCTTTTGAAGTAAATCCCTAAATACCCGGTCTTGCGTTTCTATGGGGGCAACGACCCATTTTGCCGTTTTTCGGGCCATGTAACTGGCGAAGATCTTGGCGGCAAAGGATTTTAGGGACATGGGGAAAAAGTTTAGAAGTTTAGCGGTTTAGGAGTTTAGACGTCTATGGGTTTGAATGTTTATTTAAAAGGAATTGGAATGTTCGTTCAATTTTACTAGGGTAAAAGGATAATTCATACATAGACAAATTCAAGGTTCAATTCCACCTTCGGCAGGTTTAAGGTTGTTGCAGCGTAGGTTTTGATACAAAGTGTTCCTTTTAAAACTTAAGGAGCCTAGTTTATATGGAAGTAACCTTAAATTTAAAACCGCTGCGAAGCAGTGATTAAACCTTAAAACCTAAACTCTCAATCGTTTAAATTAACGGGTTTTTCATTAGGCTTGCACTTTAAACATATTCCAATCATCCCCACTAAACTCCTCAACTCCTACCCTTCTTTTCAAAAGTCAATATAATCCAATGGGTTCACCGTATTGCCATCGCTCCAAAGTTCGAAATGTAGATGCGGGCCGGTGGTGAGTTCTCCCGTATTTCCCACGGATGCAATCACTTCCCCAGCCCTTACGATATCGCCCTGTTCCTTGCTCAGGGAACCGTTGTGCTTGTAGACGCTTAATAGGCCCTCGCTATGTTCGATAATGATTACGTAGCCCGTGTCGGCGGTCCACTCCGAAAAAATGACGGTACCATTGGCTACCGCTTTTATCGGCGTATTTATGGGAGCAGTTACGTCTACGGCATAGTGCTTTTTTCCAGCATCATAGGTGTTGGAGACAACGCCGCTTATGGGTGGAAAAAGCACGAGTTCGGTACTTGCGGATTTTCTTTCGAAAAGATTGTATTTATCCTCCAACTCCACTTCGGCCCTCAACATT
Source organism: Pricia sp. (assembly GCA_024635875.1). Classification (GTDB taxonomy): domain Bacteria; phylum Bacteroidota; class Bacteroidia; order Flavobacteriales; family Flavobacteriaceae; genus Pricia. The sequence goes on along the minus strand of JAGXIC010000079.1, from coordinate 299 downwards.
GAATCTTCTTTTATTGGGGTAAGATCGATACTTGAAGGGTCCAGTTCAAACTGTTCACGAATGGAATCAAGGTTGGTTTCATTGTTTTCGATATCGCCGCTCAATACCATACGAATATTTTCCAAATATCGGTTGGTATTTCCCAGTGTGACCACTAAAGAGTCCGTTTTGTAAGTAAGTTCGGTCGCTTGCTTTTTAAGTTTTGTGGATGAATATCCGGGGATGTATTCGCGTAGCGGAGTAAAGGCAATCAATAAAGTGGTAAGTCCGATCAAGCCGATAATACAGAGCGTGCCTGT
>JAGXIC010000004.1 GCA_024635875.1 Pricia sp. | reverse complement strand
AGATGTGTATAAGAGACAGGTCCCTTACGTTCAACCCCAAGGTCGATCGATAAAATATTTTGGCTTTTTCGATATCGTCCACTGAAAAACCGCTGAACGCCCGTGAATTTTTTAGCATGATATTTTCTATTTTTAATGGTCTTCGATTTTTTTAACGTCGACCCATTTTTCTTTTGGGGCCTTTTAAAAGTTTTGATGGGTCTTTTTCCATACCGTGAAACGTAAAGATATCTTTTTTAAGGGCCCATAATTTCACCGGCTTGCTTTATTGCATACCTTCAATTTATGGATTTCCGCACATTTATAAAAGCGAAAATTGATGTTTATTGGAGTTCTGCAACAGCCACGGCCGTTTTATGGGACGGCTATTTTCAACAAAATGGGAGACAATAAATTAAGTATCTCTGGCAACTCATTGATTAAAGCCAATACTTATCTTTACGCTTTCGGAAAATCGATAAAACCTCGATATCATACGAACTTTATATATGGTCAAACAAATATTAGTCATAGAAGACGAACATAACGTGGCTAGCTTCATCAAACAGGGCCTGAGCGAAGCGGACTACGAAGTCTTTTTGGCGTATGAGGGAGAACAGGGCATAGAACTTTTAAGGCAAAAGGAAATAGACCTTGTGGTTCTTGATATTATCCTGCCCGGTATGGACGGCAGGGCAGTGGCCCAAATAATCAGGGAACTTGGCTACAAACTGCCCATTATTATGCTGACCGCTCTGGGCACCACCGAAAATGTGGTCAAGGGACTGGATTGTGGTGCGGACGACTATTTGATTAAGCCCTTTAAGTTCAAGGAACTTTTGGCCAGGATACGTGCCCTGACAAGACGCAACGGGTCCGCTCTGGCCGAAAACCGAAAATTGGTATTATTTGATTTGGAACTGGATACCGATGCCAAGGTCGTGAAAAGGGCCGGTAACGAAATAAATTTGACCTTCACCGAATTCCGCCTGTTGGAATTCTTGCTGAAAAACAAGAATAGGGTGCTCGGCCGCATTGACATCCTTGAAAACGTATGGGACATCAACTTTAACATGGGAACCAACGTTGTCGATGTTTATGTAAATTATTTGCGGAACAAAATTGATAAAAACTACGATCCCAAACTAATCGAGACCGTAATCGGAATGGGCTATGTCATAAGAGGTTAAGTAAGCGAACCGTATGCAGTTAAGAACAAAGATCACGGCCATTTTTATACTATTGACCGGTTTGTTCCAGATCGGGATTTTCGTGCTTGTTTATTATGTATCCGAAAATTATACCGAAAACGAGTTCTATCTCCGTTTGAGCCAACGGGCCACCATTGCGGCACAGGCCTATCTTGAGGAAGACGAATTGAACATCGACATCTATGAGGATATCCGTATCCGCCATCTACAGACCCTGCCAGATGAAAAAGAGGCCATCTATCCCGTGGATACCGGAAAAAAGAGGGCCCTGACCAATTTTGAGGATGACCTTCCGAAATCGTTCTTCCAAAAGGTGTTCAATAGCCAATATGCGGAATTTAAACAGGGCGAATATTATTATACCGGCCTTTTATATAACGATAACGAAGGGGACTTTATCGTAGTGCTATCGGCCAGGGACCTTTACGGCGTGGGGAAGCTGGAAAATCTGCGCAACACGCTGACGACCGCTTTTGTGCTCAGCATGATATTCATTTCCACTCTGGGGTATTATTATGCAAGGCGGGCATTGAGCCCCATTTCCAGAATAATCGGGAAAGTAAATTCCATTAGGGCCGAAAACCTTTCCCTTAGACTGGATACCGACGATGGCAAGGGAGAACTTGCCGATCTGACCCGTACGTTCAACAACATGCTCGAGAGGCTACAGATTTCCTTCGACCTTCAGAGCAACTTCATCAACAACGCATCCCACGAACTCCGTAATCCCTTGACCGCCATACTGGGGCAGACCGAAATCACATTGGGCAAAACAAGAACGATCAGTGAATATCGTTCGGCACTTAACAATATCGACCTTGAGGCTTATAGGCTCGATACCCTGGTAAATGGACTGTTGAACCTGGCGAAAGCGGATTTTGATTCAAAGGGGTTGGTCATCGAGGCCCTCCGGGTGGACGAGATACTTATCGAGATCAAGCAGAGTTTGGATGTGGCCAATCCGGACAACAGGATAAAACTGGATTTTGAGGATTTGCCCGACGATGAACATGCGCTTACCCTTTCGGGAAGCGATACACTTCTAAAGGTGGCATTGAGCAATATTCTGGAAAACGCATGTAAATTTTCGGACAACCGAAAAGTCACCTTAAAACTCCTGACGGTTGCCGGGGATATCCTTTTGACCATAACCGATGAGGGCATCGGTATCCCCCCGGACGAACTCAAGAATATTTTCGAGCCTTTCTTCAGGGGTTCCAATGTACGGGACCTGGAAGGTTTCGGTTTTGGGCTTCCATTGGCCTATCGGATTGTAAAGCTCCATTCCGGTGATATCCGTATTTCATCACAAATGGGAAAAGGGACTATCGTAAAGATAAAACTGCCCGTTCAGGAAAAATATAATTTCTGAAGCCCATTTGAAATTCTAATCCCATTCTAATTTCGCTCTTAAACCGTTCTAATGGTCTGGCCTTACTTTCGTCGGAAAATAAGAAACAGATGAAAAGAGTACTTATTCCTACCGACTTCACGGTCGAATCGTTGCAACTTATAGAGTATGCCATTTTAAATTTCCCTAAAACAAAACTTGACATTATTCTTGTCTATGGGTTAAGATTGCCAGATACAAGATGGGGGCTTACCCATTTTTCGGCCATAAGGGAAATCAACAAGCTGACCACGGAAACATATGCCAAGGCGAAAAACGTGTTCGTCCGAGAGCACAGCGATACCATCAAAGATTTGCGCTTTGAACTGTTTACCGGGCTTAACTCCTTTGCCTTCCAAAATTTTTCGGAACAATTGGGAGTCAAGGATGCGATCGTTCCAAGAGGGAAGTTTTTAAATTACAATGGTTCCAAATGCTTTGACCCGACGCGTTTTATCAAGAAGAACATGGAGAAAGTTATTGAAATTCCATTGGAAACGACGGTGGAACATCAGGAAGCAAGATTTTCTATCTCAAGCCTTCTCAACCTCTAATTATTTTTTGAGCCCTACGGGTTCTATAGCATGTACATTATTTGATCAAATAACTAAGAAAAATTTCACGACAAAATATTTAAAATCGGATATTCAATCCGGATTGGTGGTCTTCTTGGTTGCCCTGCCCCTTTGTTTGGGCATCGCACTTGCTAGTGGAGCTCCTTTGTTCTCCGGCGTTATTTCCGGTATTATCGGGGGCCTGGTAGTTGGCGTCCTTAGTAACTCCCAGTTAAGTGTCTCCGGTCCCGCTGCGGGCCTGACTGCCATAGTGTTGGCGGCAATAGCAACCCTGGGCTCTTTCGAGGCTTTCTTACTTGCCGGACTATTGGCAGGGGTCATCCAATTGGTTCTGGGTTTTTTAAAAGCTGGAATTATCTCGAACTATCTGCCCTCCAATGTTATCGAGGGAATGCTTGCCGGCATAGGTATCATCATTATCCTATCCCAGATTCCACATGCCGTCGGGTTCGACGAGATGCACGAAGGCGATTACTTCTTTGTAAACCCTGCGGGCGAACACCAGATCTTTTCGACCTTGGCGAATGCCGTTAATTTTATCCATCCCGGGGCGGTCATAGTGGTCTTGGCATCCCTCGCTATTCTGATAGCTTTCACTAAAGTCCCGTTCCTAAAGAAAATCAAGGCTGTTCCCGGTGCCCTTGTCGCCGTGTTGGCCGGAATCGGTATAAATGAAATGTTCAAGTTTACAGAATCCTCTTTGGCGATCAGTGAAGACCATTTGGTGAGCCTACCAGTGCCGGAGTCCCTCGGTGCATTTTGGGGCCAGTTCAGCTTTCCGGACTTTACCCAGATCGGAAATGTGGAGGTCTGGATCGTAGCACTTACCATTGCAGCAGTAGCCAGCATTGAGACTCTACTCTGTATCGAAGCGGCCGATAAATTGGATCCTCTTAAGCGCTACACAAACACTAACACCGAGCTAAAAGCCCAAGGTGTGGGGAACATGATCAGCTGTATGATCGGTGGAATACCCATGACCTCGGTTATCGTTAGGACCTCGACGAACGTAGATTCGGGGGGAAAAACAAAGATAGCTGCCATTTCGCACGCCGTTTTCTTGCTACTTGCGGTAGTGGCCCTTCCCATTTTTATGAACAAGATTCCCCTAGCGTCCTTAGCGGCCATTCTATTGGTGATCGGGTATAAGTTGGCGAGCCCCGCTAAATTCGTGCACATGTGGCGCAACAGCAAAAAGTTGCAGTTTATCCCGTTCGTAGTTACCATTGTCGCCATCGTTATGACCGATCTGCTGATCGGGGTAGGTATAGGATTGGCGGTAAGCGTATACTTCATCCTTAGGGGAAACCTGAAATTGGCCTACTTTTTCAAAAAGGACAAACACAATAAGGGAGAGACCATTCATATGGAGCTGGCACAAGAGGTATCCTTTCTGAACAAGGCCGCCATCAAACAAACCTTGAACCATTTGCCGGATGACAGCAAAGTTATTGTAGATGCCTCTAACACCATTTATATCGACCATGACGTGCTACAGATGATAAAGGATTTCGTGGACCAAGGTTATAAGGACAAAAACATCTTCGTAGAGCTTGTTGGTTTTAGAAAAGAGTACAGGGTAGACAATTCCGCTTCCCACGTAACATCGGTGATTTCCGATAACGGGAATCTGGTTTCGCCACATGAAGATACCAATGGTGCGAAGGTGCCTTCCAATATCTTAAATGTAAAAGAATTAGCGAGCATTAAACTTTATACAGGTCAGTAGCTAACTACTTATAATTTGTCTGTGATATATTTTGTCCGCACTGACCATTTTTTTAACAGGTTGTTGAATATGGTCTCTTTGCTCCGCGACCGGTCAATCCTGAAACAGAACTCGTAGAAATACCTGTCGATATTGAAATCGCTTACCCACGGGTATGTCGTCCGTATCCATGACTTTATCTGGTGTATCATGGTGTGCAGGGCCTTGAAGTTGGCACCGTTGGCGCTTTCTATCT
>JAGXIC010000078.1 GCA_024635875.1 Pricia sp. | reverse complement strand
GTGGGGATCAAACCCAATCCCGCAGTATTGCCAAGGTTATTGGATGGGAAAACCTTAGCGAAATTCCGTTGTGATTTGCACTGGACGGGAAGCCCGTTCCCATAGCTATCGGGAGGTTTAAGTACAAAACGTTTAAACCGGTGCTCATTTTGATTCGGTTCAAATCCTTGTCCCAAAAAAGCCGGATCGGCTAGGGTCAATAAATGATATTGTCCAATATCCGGCTGAGGTTGTACTCCGTGATATGGAATTTCCCGTCCGCGGAAAACACTTCCCGAATCTCCTTCTTTAACTCGGCGAGCTCCATCTCCGAATAGTCCAGTTTTGAAATCGTGTTCTCTATTTTTGTGAAGCTGTTGTCTTCATCATCGTGGCTAATTTCGTTGTAAAGACGATCAAAGTTTTCCGGTGCAGTTCTGGATCGGATAAGATTTAGCTCCTCCGGGTCCTCAATGGAATCGGCCTTCGCACAAAGCAATAGGATATACACTTTTAATTCAGCTTTTGACCAATGTGTTCCGTTGTTTTTCATTGTTTTGGATGTATTTATCTGGTTATTACAAGTATGGTATAATAGGCTGCCATCGCAAACAAAAGCAAAAGCCCCAGGGCCAAAAACCGAATGGATCGGTTTACGTTCCTAAATTTATAGTCGGCAATTTTTGAAATGATAAAAATCTGTTGGCCCAATTGAAGAAACAGTTCCTCTTCGTTCAGACTGATGGTGTAAAAGGTCCTGGAGAATTCTTGTATGTTTCCGAACTTGGAAATTACATCCCCAAAAAAGAAAATATTCTTATCGAATTTGCCCTCTATCCGGGGCATAAAACAGCGAATGCTAAAATAGATGGAAACCCCTGTGCATAACAACCACAACCCCAAAAGCAGCAACAGGATTACTTGATTGGCACCGGTTTGGAAGAACATACCAAGGTGTTGATAGATGAGGTTCATTAAAATGCCGTAAAAGGAGAGAATAAGGCCGGCTTTCAGTTCCGAGGCCTTTATAAGTCCGAAAACATATCCTATGCTGCCCCAATAATGATCGACAAGATCTTCGGTATGGTCCCTTTGGATCACTTTTTTGATCGGCTTGTTGGATTTCGTCGCTTCTGTTGGCTTTTGCGGATCCTTCATAGTTTCTTTAAATAAGTAATTGGTTTCAATGGTACCGTTTTCTATCCCTTAAAAAAGCTTAGTTTTTTGCCTTTGTTTTCTCCAATATACTTTTCCCTGTTGCACGAACGATTACCGTACTGTCGTAATACGTCGCATAATGGTCTATTTTATTATCGGCATCAAAGTGGACCGAAAAGTTCATTCTGAGGCCAATGGGTTGGCCCTTAAATACCATTTTGGCCGTGAAATAGACAATATCGTAAATCCCCATTGGAAAGCCGCCTTCGGGATGTGCAACGACATCGATGGGGATATGATTGAATGCTCCCATTGCCATTGATTCTATCCCTGATGTTTGTCGCCAATTTTTCCACCGATCGATCAGGTTGCTTTTTCCGTGAAGCGTGGTACGGGTGGCCGCGTCGCCATCGGGGAAACTATACACCACGTTATCCGCAAGCATCGCGGCCCATTCGTTGAATTCAAAATGGGCCATGTGCTGCAATGCCCGCTCGGACCGCATGGCATATTCGACCGGTGCGATTTTAAAAAGGGGATTGGTAACAGGTGTGGAATTGCTCATGACTCCGGTAAATTGGAATTGAAGCAATCCCGGAAAATTTTCCAGGCCCCTGCTTCCTGCTTCCAGAGTTGAATGGTTTTACCATTGTCGAGTTGGCTTCCGTCGCCCTGGCTCAGGTTATATTCCGCCTGTACCCCGATAATTCCCTCATCACCATAGATTGTGGTAGACAATACCTCATACTTGGTAAAGCCCTGCCCTATAAAGCCGGCGATGGCCTTCTGTATCGCCGCCCTTCCCTCGAACGAGGGGGAGCCACCGGCCATAAATTCGCCATCCTCCGTATAACACTCGGCTACCCCGGCCGCATCTTTACGTGCCATGGCCGCGGCAAAAATGGCATTGCGCTCCGCTACGGCTTCCTTTACCGAGCCAGAGCCATTGTTCTTGTCATCTGTAGTATCCATGCCTATTGTTTTAAGATTATCACCTACTCTTTGCGGTTTTCGGTAGCCCCGTATATTCTTATCCATGAAAAAATCAAATTTTAGCCTCCACAAAATACATATCGATCTCACCCTTGCTCTTAGCCGGTATTTTTCCCCGATGCGTGCATTTAAAACCTTTTTTTACCAGCTCATAGGTGTTACCGGAGATATTGATCTTACCGGGACTGCTTTGCTGTTCCATCTGCGAGGCCAGGTTTACCGTATCGCCCCAGATATCATAGGCGAATTTTTTGCTGCCGACCACGCCCGCGACAACGGGCCCGGTATGTACACCGATCCTGATCTCGAATTCGGGCAGGTCTTGGATTTTCTTCGTGGTATTGAAACCGCGCATAAATTCCTGCATGTCCAAGGCCGCATTGATAAGTACTTCGGCATGGTTTTCAATGGGCGTGGGAAGGCCGCTGACGCACATATAGCTGTCGCCGATCGTCTTGATCTTTTCGATGCCGTATTTTTCGACGATGCGGTCGAAGCCGCGAAAACTGTCGTCCAACTGTGCGACCAAATCGTCGGGGGCCATGGTCTCGGCGATGGTGGTAAAGCCCTTTATATCCGAAAACAATACACTTACCCGATCGTACTTACGGGCATAGGATTTGCCGAAGCGTTTCAGTTCGCCCGCAATTTCCTCGGGCAATATGTTCAACAGCAATTTGTCCGATTTTGCGATTTCGGACTGGAGCTGAAGCGACTTCTTTTCGATCTCGAGGGTTCGTAGCTGTACTTTTTCCTCGAGTTTGTCATTGTGGTCTTGAAGTTCTTTTATCAGCTGCTTGTTGTGTCTTCTGAGGTTCACCGCCTCAAGGGCATTGTCGATGGTTATCTTGAGTTCGTCCTTGTCCCAGGGCTTGGTGATGTACCGGTAGACCCTGCCCGTATTGATGGCTTCTATAATGGCCTCGATGTCGCTGAAACCGGTCAATATCATACGGATACTGTCGGGCTCGTCGGGCAGGCGCTGTAAAAACTGAACCCCGGTCATGCCCGGCATGCGTTGGTCGGTTACAATGACGTGAATGTCGTTCTGTTTGACGATTTCCATACCTTCCTCGCCGCTCAACGCAGTAAAAATAGTGTAGTGGCGACGCAAGGCAGCCCGGAACGAAGTGAGGTTGTTTTCTTCGTCATCCACATATAAAATGTTAAAATCCTTATTCCTTTTCAATTCCATTTTACGGTTCGCTTTTTATCTTGGAATTTTCATTTTGATGGATAGGAAGGCTTATGATAAACTCCGTTCCCTGTCCTATTTCCGATACCACTTCAATTTTACCTTTGTGTTTTTTAATGATGCCATAGCTTATGGATAGCCCCAGACCGGTTCCTTTTCCTACCTCCTTGGTCGTAAAAAAAGGGTCGAAAATTTTGTTTTTAGTGGCCGGGTCCATGCCGGAGCCGGTATCCCTGATTCCTATTTTCACCCAATTTTCATCCTTCCACGTTGTAATAAATATCTTTCCCTTGCCAGTAATGGCCTGAATGGCATTCGACAGTATATTCATCAGCACTTGATTGATCTCGCCCGGAAAACATTCGACTTCGGGAATTGTACCGTACTTCTTTTCAATGCTTATGTGGTCTTTATAAACACTGTGCAACAGGGCCAGGGTCGAATCCACCCCCTCGTTGATATCGGTCTTTTTGAGCACATTCTGATCCAAACGGGAAAAATTGCGCAGGCCCTTTACAATTTCCGATGTACGGATGGCTCCTTCTTCAATGCCCTTCAACAATTCCTGCACCTCCTGTAGGGTAAAGGATAGATCGTGATCTTTATTGAATTGCCATACTTTTTCGAAAAACGCCTCCAGTTTGTTTTCTTTGATTACGTCGTCATACCGATGGATACTCTCAATAATTTCCGATAGGTCTTCCTTTAAAGGCTTTATGTTGGCCGAGACAAAATTTATCGGGTTGTTGATCTCATGGGCTACACCGGCCGTTAATTGGCCGAGTGACGCCATTTTTTCCGACATGACCAATTGTTGCTGGGCCTCTCTGAGGTCTTTTAACAATTTGTTCAAAGCCCTGTTCTTTACATCGACCAATTTTTTTTGTTTGTCCACCTCGGTAAGGGTACGGTTTATTTCATCCTTGCTGTTTTCGATTACTTTTTTCTGTTTCTTTATTTCATCGATACTCGCATTCAGTATATTGGTAATGGCGGCCTTGTCGATCAGGGTCCGCTTGAACTTGAATTCAAGTATTTCATTTTCTTTTCGATTGGACTTGAATGCTGCACAAAGAAAATCCTTTCCCTCATCGTCTAGGGGCAGGGAACGTATGTATTGATCTAGATTATCGTGCATGGACCGGACTAGCTTTTTTCTTCCAAGAGGACCAAGGAGCAGGTTTCGTTATGAAAATCGCAAACGCTGTCTTTTGCGGTACCGATCTCACCATAGGTAAAAAGACCGATCAACGGCTTGTTCCATATCGATCTTAATTTTCCCGCTTCATCCTCCATAATGGGCCCTAGCGCCAAATGCCTTGCCTTACAGGAAAATACGATTACGGCATCGGGACTTTCAATGATATCCTTTAGCACACTGACACGGTCTCGGGTCTTATCGATCAGATCAAAACCGGGGGGGACCGAAAACTTCACTTTGCTTCCCTGCGGGATACCGCCGGCAAAAATCAGGGCACGGCTTTCAATGTCTACCATCATCGGCGCCCTCAATACAATATTGCCGTTGTCTTTTTTCATCTGTAGGGGGTATTGGGCAAAATTCATGGCAATAATTTCGGAACGGTCATCTACACTTTCCGTGAACTGAAAAAATTTCACGAACACGTCCACGGCCGGTTCATCATCTATGGTATACACGATATTGCCCTCCGACTTGGTAATCGTTTTTTCGACACCGATATCATCCCAGCCGCTGGTGGCAAGGCCTGCAATGTTTACCTTGGCATTGTCGATTACCAGTGCAAGCAGACCGGTCGACGTTTCATAGCGGTTGCTGAAAACATACGATGCCTTCATGGTAAGGTCATCACCGGCCAAGCCCCCAAATAGGGGAATCTTACTATCGTAGTCTTTCACCCCACTGATGATATTTTCCGCGTCGATGGTCAATCCACTTGAAAGGATTATGATGGAGGGGTCCGCAAAAGATTCCTTTGCGAATTTGGCCATGTCTTTCGAGATTCCGTATGTGTCATCAGATGCCTTGGCAAACAGTTTGTAATGATCCTTCTTGATATCGATCAACATGCACACGATCGATCGTTCCAAGATCTCGGCATCCAAGATTTCACCCGCGGTTGTACAGCCGAACACTGCTACATTTTTTTCGTTAAAAAAGTCGACCAAGGCTTTTCGGTCCTGCGAGGCGGAGCAGAATACGATGGCCAGGGTAGGGGTGTACCCATTTGCGACCGCCTTTGAAAATGCAGATCGAATTTCCCCGATGTTTTCTCCCTGAATATTTTTTGCTTCCATTTTTGTGTTTTTAAGAATTAGGTGACAGTCTCCAAATCTGACTTTATCTCGGCAACGATTTGGGTCAGGTTTCTGGTGATTATTTCTATCAGGTTGGGGATAAAGGATCCTTCCACGGTATTGCTCAGCCAAGGGTTCATGATGGTGGAGATGATAAAGTCGATGGGTTCATCGTATCCGTTGGTTACCCCCAATCGCTGCCGTAAGTCGTCCATTAGGGCGTTGCCATAGTTGCCCCTGGTGAAGGAAGACGAAGTAACCACGATTTCCGGTACATGCTCTGCTTCGTCCGGTTTTAGATGAAAGCTAAAGGCGTCGTAAACCGCGGTATTAAGCGCGTTTACTTTTTTCATATCAGCAATGGGAAAATGGTCCGCGTCATAATAATTGTACATATAGGTTATAATGGTCTGATCGCCGCCCAATTCCCTAAAGAGCGCAAAGGCTTCCTCATCGGCCAGTAACTGTTCGTTCGTTTTGTCTACGATCCTATCCCTTATGAATTCATATTGCCGTTGGACGGCATCGGCATCCAGGCCCTTTTGTATCGCGGGTATGGGCACCAGCGGCACCACAAAGAAGGGCAGGTCGGCAAGGTTCAGACAGACCAAGGCGGCATACAATCTTTTTGCGTTGAAGTAACAATCGCCGGAAAGCTTGCCATAACCATCGATATTCGGCCGGATCGTTTTATGGCTGAAATACACGGCGGAAGCCGCCGCACCGGGCTTCGAACCTTCTACGCCATACACCCCGACCGTCGGGTCTACCCCGCCGTGATAGACTACAGGGGCCGTAAAGGAGACCAAGTTGCGCATAGCGGAATTTCTGTAGCAAAGCCCCCCAGCGGGATAAGGTACATAGCCGGATTTATGAGGATCGATGGTAATGGAATCGGCCATGGGCAAGACCTGATATTGTTCCGCAACATAGGCGCTCATGGGCAAGGAGGCCATGGACTTGTCATCGATCAAGGTGAAACCGGTCGGATCGGTCTCATCGGTACTGATAAGCATGGTCCTGTAATAGCCTCCCCAGGCCGCATCGGCATGAATGGCGAATTCAAGGCCCTTTGCCCGATAGGTTTCCCGAATGGCCAGTACTTCCTTTAACGGATCGACCGCGCTTTCTTCCGTGGTACCGATGATGACCACTACGTTCATTACCGGTATTTTCTGCTGAAGGCAATTGTCCAAGGCCTTTTTTAGAAGGTCCAGATCCATTCTTGCCTGCTTATCGACCGCTATAGGTATCATATTGTTGGCGCCAATGCCCAGTATGGCCGCCCCTTTCGGCCAAGAGTAGTGCCGGGTGGCCGAACATAACGACACCGGGGAATGAGAAATACCGGGAAGGTATTTAGAAAGCATATCGTAATAGCCGATATTCTGCACCGTGTAATTGGCGATGGCATTGCCTACCACCGTACCATCAAGGTTGTATTGTTTACCGATCTGGTCGGGAAGGGTCAGTATTTCATCGATGGGCAGGTTCGCCAGGACCCAGTCATCAAGGTCTAGTAAAGCCGCTTTTTTACCGTCCAGTAGGCTAACCTGAAAATTTTTGGCAGGTTGCAATACCGCTTCGTTTTGAATGGCGGCCCGTACACTTGCCGGATAGCACTTTAAATTTCTTGCCATCCATAGCCCTTCGAGATTGGCCACGGAGCCATCGCAGGTAATATGGCCCCATCCTGTTATTTGGTTGTCCAATAGCTTGAAACTTCCCGAACCGATCGGGTTGATTTTATAGCCCAGCATTTTGCAGAGTTCGTTGCCGACATACATTTCCATTAGGGTCGTCACGGGTGAGGCCTCGGCGGCCACATTGTTCTGATTGTAAAGAAGGGCGGCAAAATAGCCCAATAGGCCCGGTAGGGAAGTGTCCCAAAGCATGTGGCCGATGCTTCGCATACTGAAAAAGGTGCCTGATTCCTTTAACTGTTCGATGAGTTTGACGTATTCAACTTCCATCATGTCCGTAG
>JAGXIC010000003.1 GCA_024635875.1 Pricia sp. | reverse complement strand
TTATCGAAGACAACAAACCTTTGTTTATCGGCGTCACCGAGATGCTGCGCCGTTCCACGGATGCTACGGTCGAACTATTACGGCAAGAGCTAGAAATACAGCTTGCAGAGCTGGAAGAACAATGGCATTTTGCATCCCTGGAACGTATCTTTATCGAGAACCGTATCTACCGTGATATCGAGGAAGAGGAGACATGGGAAGGGGTAATCGCGGCTATAGACAAAGGCTTGAAGCCGTTTACCAAAAATCTGAGACGGACCGTGACCGAGGAGGATATTATTCGCTTAACGGAAATCCGGATTAAAAGGATATCCAAGTTCGATTTGGACAAGGCACAACAACATCTGGATAACCTTGAGCAAAAAATTGCGGAAGTCAAGCATCATCTTGCCCATTTGACTGCATATGCCATCGCGTATTTCGTTGGATTAAAGGAGCGATACGGAAAAGGCCGAGAACGAAAATCCGAAATTCGCATTTTTGAGGATATCGAGGCTACTAAAGTAGTGATACGCAATACGAAGCTTTACGTCAACCGCGAAGAAGGCTTTGTGGGCACCTCTCTGAAAAGGGATGAGTACGTCGCGGATTGCAGTGATATCGATGATATTATCGCTTTTACCGCAGCCGGTAAAATGATGATCTTTAAGGTCGATTCCAAGGTTTTCGTAGGCAAAGGCATTATCTACGTTGCCATTTTCAAGAAAAAGGATAAGCGTACCATTTATAATATGATATATCGCGATGGCAAAAGTGGTGCCACGTACATCAAACGTTTTAATGTTACCAGTATCACCCGTGAAAAACTGTACGATGTCGGCAAGGGCAAGCCTGGTACCATCGTCTATTATTTTTCAGGAAACGCCAATGGTGAGGCGGAAACCGTCACCGTAAGCCTACGCCAGTCTGGAAAAATTAAAAAGCTGAAGTGGGACATCGATTTCGCCGATGTGCTGATTAAAGGGCGGAACACCAAAGGGAATATTGTTTCAAAATACCCTGTAAAACGGATCGAACTCAAGGAAAGGGGACTGTCCACCCTAAAACCACGGAAACTTTGGTTCGATGAGACCGTACGCAGACTGAACATCGATGACCGAGGCGAATTTATGGGCGAATTTCGAAGTGGGGACCGTCTTTTGATAGTAAATCAAAACGGTCTAGTAAAAACGGTCGTACCCGAATTAACCCTGCATTTTGACGATGACATCGTGATTCTTGAAAAATGGTTTCCCGAAAAACCGCTGTCCGCAATTTATTGGGAGGGCGAGAAAGAACTTTTTTATGTCAAACGTTTTCTGATCGATAATCCAGAAAAGGAAGAAAATATTCTTACCGATCATCCCAAATCATACTTAGAGCGATTTTTGACCGACTATTTGCCTCGAGTAGAAGTGGTTTTTGCTAAGAAACGGGGCCAGGAACGTAAAGATAATTGGGTTTTACATCTTGAGGAATTTATCTCCGTAAAGGGCATCACGGCTATGGGAAACCAATTGACCAAAGATAAAGTCTTGGAAATAAACGGACTATCGTCTTTGCCCTACCAGCCGCCCGAACCGACAAAAACTGAGGATATTGAAGTCGTTGACGAAGAAAGTGTTGATGAAGGTGAAGAAACGAGAAGCGCTGCGAATGAAACTTCAGGGTCCGTACCCGATCAAGAGCAAGCAGATGACTTTTCGTCATCTCGTAATTCTCCAGAAGTGAATACTAAGGATACACCTACTGGATCCCAAAAAAAACCAAAAAAAGATGCCGGTGACGATCAGCCCACGCTTTTCGATTAGTGTAAGGGTGTTATGTTGCTGAAAATTGGTAGACCGATGTTTGCCTTCAAACCGAACGGTACTGAAACGATACCTTACTACTTGAACATATTTATAAAGTAAAACCCGTAACACCATGTACAGTACTCTATTATATACATAAAATGGCTTCAAAAAGTTTTTTACAAGAATTCAAGAATTTTGCCATTAAGGGAAATATGATAGACATGGCCATTGGTATCATCATTGGTACGGCCTTTAACAATGTCGTGAACACCTTGGTGAAAAAAGTAGTCATGCCGCCGCTATCACTTTTGACCGATGGCGTACATTTAGCGGATAAGAAATATCTTTTGCGGAAGGCATCCGATGGTGTTGACGAAGTCGCGATCGGTTATGGTGAAATGGTAGAGGTACTTATCGATTTTTTAATTATCGCCCTTACTATTTTCGTGGTCGTACGGTTTATAAACCGATTTAAGGACAAGGCGGAAAATCCCGAAGATAAAACGGTTGAAACACCCAAGAATATAGAGCTTTTATCCAATCTAGAAAAGTTAATGGAGGAGCAGAACGCCATCCTTAGAAAAAATAAGAATTGATATTTTTTAAGTTCAATTGGGCAATAATTTATCGATTGGCTTGAATAGTGGTATCTTTGAAAAAAATTGATTATATGGATTTTACCAACCCTTTGGTTTATGGCGTCCCCTGTTTTATCGCCTTTATACTTTTAGAACTTACTTATAGCCATACCCACGGCGATGAAGACCTTTATGATTGGAGAGATTTGTTGGCCAGTGGTGCCATGGGGGTCGGCTCCGCTATCTTAGGGCCGTTGATTAAGGTTACCCTTCTTATTGTAATTTTCACGCTTACCTACGAATTCTTCAATCCCGAGGTCGACGGCGTCCGCACCAATATTATGGGCTATGAATCCTTCGGATACGCATGGTATGTGTGGTTGCTCTGTCAATTGGCCGATGATTTCACCTATTATTGGTTCCATAGGGCAAATCATGAGATACGTATTCTTTGGGCCGCACATATTGTACACCATTCTTCGGATAATTTCAATTTGGGAACCGCCGTACGCAACGGATGGTTTACCCTATTGTACAAGCCTTTCTTTTATATGTGGATGCCCGCCATAGGTTTCCCGGTGGAGATGGTCGTGGTTGCTTTGGCCATTGAATCGCTATGGCAGTTTCAATTGCATTCAAAATACGTTCCCAAAATGGGATGGGTCGAGAAGATTTTTAACACCCACACCATGCATCAGGTACACCATTCCCAAAATGTGGAATATCTCGATAAGAACCACGGGGGATTTCTAAATATCTTCGATAAAATTTTTGGCACATGGAAAGAGCTAGATGACGATGTTGAAGTGAAGTTCGGGGTCATTCATGCGCCAAAATCCTACAATCCCATCGTCATATTGACCCATGAATTCAAAGATATTTGGGCCGATGTCAAAAAGGCCGATAAATTATCACACAAATTCATGTATATCTTTGGCCCCCCGGGATGGAGTCCGGATGGAAGTACCTTGACTGTAAAGCAGCAACAGCGTTTATTTCGGGAGCAGAAAACCAAGAATCCCAAGATGGTTTATAGTCGGCCGAATTGACCCTTAGACAACTGATTTATTGCGTTTTAAACCCTAATATTTTGCATAGACATTATATGGGCATCCAAACGCTAGCCTATTTCAACCGCGATAGCTAGGCATTATATCCACCGAAAGGCATAATAGCGGCAGGGGCTATCCCCAATATTCGATATGCCGTGCATTTCGTTGGATTTGATAAAAAACAGGTCGCCTTCCGTTCCTTGGTACGTTTCCCCGTTTATGATCATTTCCGTTCGTCCTTCAATAACCAAGATAATTTCAGATTTCGCATGGGAATGCGGTGTATGGCTAGGGCCTTTACGGTCTAACTCAGTGACGTGCATTTCAAAGTATTCGCACATGGCCGTCGAGCGTTCAAAATAGGATATGGATTGTCCTTTATTTGTCTTTTCGGGTTTCAGGTCCTTGAAATTGACGGACAGCGGTCCACCGGCCTCTTTCACCCTTGGTATATCCATTTCTTTTTTTGACGTAAACATCATGATATAATAGGTCAGGGGACCGTCACCTACATTTTCCATTGACTGTTCCGTTAGGGGCGGAATCAAACCAACACTTCCCTTTGGCAACACTTCGCTTTTCCCATTCATGGTCAGCTTTAGACTGCCTTCTTTTACGATAACCAATTCCTCTATGTTTTCTTGGGTATGCGGGGGAGCGGGATTGGCCCCTTTATATTGTGTAGTGGCATGTATTTCCAAAAAACTGAAATGCGGTGAACTGCCTTCCATAATTTTTCGTCCTACGCGCTTGTCGCCCTCCTTAGTGGGTAATTCGGACCATTTGTAAACTCCGGAATCAACTTCCTTCAACTGTGCCATACCCGCGAAAGCTGTATGAATAACCAGAAAAAATACCAGTAATCTTTTCACTTTGAATATTTAATTGAGATTGATGTTCTTTTAAATAGAAGCAGACCATAAATTTTTCTTGCCGCACGCATTGATAGCGTCTGAAAAAACTGTACACCTTGACCATATGTTCAAAACCATTGGATTTGGAAAAAGTATGGGAGTTTAGAAAAAATAATTTTTGGCTTTTGGCTTTTGGCTATTGGCTATTGATCACGGCCGTTCCCCTTGATTTCTTACTCTCCCCAACAATACCGTACTCGAACGTATAGGAGTCATCGGTCGTAGAGAGAATTTTCATGTGAACCGACTTTTCCTCGGCTTTGTTTTGGGGATTTATTTTTTTTACGACATACTCGCAGTCATTGATCCATCGTACGCCGGCGGTGTCAACTTTTCCTTCGAAATAATCGATTTCTAGGGTATCGTTACGGACGAAAGTAGTGGTTTTTTCTTCGCCATCGATGGTAGTGGTAAAGGTGAACCTTCCGTTCTTGAAGGTTTTACAATCCCTTTGGGGCTGATAGCATGAAACCATAAATACTAAAGGAAGGCAGCAAAGAAGAATTTTTTTTATCATCCCTGCAAAATAACGAAATTTCACGAGTAAAACCGCTATTTGCTATCATCGTAGGCTTCAAAACTTCCGTCGGAATAAAAAATTACGATGCGGTCAATTGTTTTTTCTGGATTTTTGATTGCTTTCGTGTTCGAGTCATCAGATTGCGTGGGTGGATTTGATGTCGGGGAGACGCTGTTGGAAGTTTCCGAAGGAAATGACCCCTTCCCATTTAGCAACCAATACAAGTTTACTTCGGGAAAGTTCTTCACCACTTTCAGTACAAATTCCAAACTTGGTTTGTTCCGCCCGGACAGTAAATGCGAAATGCTGGAGCGTTGCACCTGAATCTTATCGGCAAAAGCAGAGGCCTTGATCTCGTAATACTGGAGCAAATGCTCGAGTCGCGCAATAAAATCAGAACTGTTTACCATTGTAAATATGTATGCTATAAATATACTATAAACTACAAAAAAATCATTTTTAAAATTTATAATGCCCTAATAAAATTCATTGTAATTGTTTAATTAAAATATGATAATTATCTGTTTTATAAATATATAGATTTGATTTAGATGCCTAGCTATATTTTTTCATCCAAAGCGCTTACAATTGTAAAATATTCAACAAATGAACTCCGTAAATAGTTTACTAAAGTGAATTTAATTGTTTACAATTGTAACTTATATAGCTATTACTTTTGTAGTATATAAAACGTACCTATGCTTCCCGAACAATCCGAATACCTGTCCATTAAAGAAAATTCCGTTCTGGGGCGTTACGTTGTTAACGGGAATATCGATGGATTTCTGGAAAAAATAAAAGGGAAATGTGACGTTAAGATTGTGGGCAGATCCGTTCTAGGACTTCCTATACGCAGAATTTTAGTTGGAACCGGACCAACAAGGGTTTTGATGTGGTCGCAAATGCATGGCAATGAGTCCACCACCACCAAGGCGGTCTTAGATTTGATAAATTATTTAAATTCCGACCGTCCTGAAACTCTAACGGTGCTTAAAAGCTGCACAATTACCATCATTCCCATTTTGAATCCCGATGGAGCCGCAGCTTACACACGTGTCAATGCCAATTCAGTCGATTTAAATCGGGATGCACAGCAAAGAAGCCAACCGGAAAGCAGGATATTGCGAAACCTATTCGACGAATTTCAGCCTGATTACTGCTTCAACCTACACGATCAGCGTACGATATATAATGTGGGCGACACCTCGAAACCGGCTACCATATCCTTCTTGGCACCGGCACATGACGAATCAAGAAGTATTTCGCCAACGCGGGCCGAAAGCATGAAACTCGTAGTGGCCATGAACAAAATATTGCAAAAAGAAATACCGGGACAGGTCGGAAGGTATGACGATGCCTTTAATGCAAACTGTGTAGGCGACACCTTTCAGATGACCGGCACACCGACCGTTTTGTTCGAAGCGGGACACTATCCTGATGATTACGATAGGGAAAGAACGCGGGAGTATATTTTTCAAGGTTTAATGACCGCTTTACATTTTATTGATGTAGACAAGGTTTCGAAATTGAACCCATCGGAATATTTCCTGATTCCGGAAAATCAAAAACGGTATTTTGATATATTGATTCAGAATGCCCACATCATCGCCCCGTCCTTGAAAAAAGGAGATGCAATCGGCCTTCTCTACGTTGAGACCTTAACTAACGGCACTATAGATTTTGTGCCTAAAATCGACAAAGCAGGTAGTTTAGATGGGTATTATGGCCATAACACCTACAATTGTCTGATCGATAGTGATTTGAAAGTGCTCAAAAGACATTCGGCCGTGATTAAACTACTGTCCGTATTTTAGATTTTTCTTTAAAAACCTAAAAATTTTACATTTCTGTTAAAAATAATCGGGTTTTCATACATATTATTTCTTAATTTTCTATTTTTGTCCACGATACGTGTTTAAATGTTTAAACAAAACGCAACGCATCGGGAGGTTTTTAATTTATAGTATAAGCAATAATAAATCTATAAGTATCATGGCAGGAAAAGTAAAACTTGACGAAATTGACCACCAAATTCTGGATATGTTGATTGAAAACACCAGAACACCTTTTACCGATATCGCTAAAAAATTGCTGATTTCAGCAGGCACGGTCCACGTGAGAGTAAAAAAAATGGAAGAAGCCGGAATCATTCTAGGTTCTTCGCTCACTTTGGACTATGTTAAATTGGGATATGCCTTTATTGCCTATGTCGGCATTTACTTGGAAAAGACACACCAGACCAAATTCGTAATGGAGCGTTTGGAGCAAATTCCGAACGTAACCATCGCCCATATTACCACGGGCAAGTTCAATATCTTTTGCAAAATACGGGCTAAGGATACCAACCATGCCAAGAATATTATTTTTAAGATCGATGATATCGATGGTATCAATCGAACGGAAACCATGATTTCTTTGGAAGAGAGCTTCAACGATAAGAAAAGGTTGATGCACTTGATATTTAATGAGCTGTAATCATACCAATTGTGTAATAACCGATAAAAACACCGATCCCGAACGATTACGTTCGGGATTTTTTATAGCTTCGCAAATAGCAAAGGGACGGATCAAACTTTTGGCGTTGCATATCAAATACTAGTATTTTATTAATTTTAAAGTTGGCTTTATGAGAACCCCAGAACTAAGTCTTGCCGAGCCGCATCAATTTTACAAGACCTATATCGATACTATTGGTGATGTGGAGCTGTTGGATATGTTGCAGCGGCAATTGGGCAATTTCCCTGAATTTATCGAAAGTATTCCCGATGATAGACTTCACTTTAGTTACGAACCCGAAAAGTGGACTGTGGCTCAAGTGTTGCAGCACGTCATCGATACCGAGCGTATTTTCCAACACCGGGCGTTCCGTTTTTCTAGAGGGGATACTTCCGTTTTACCGGGTTTTGACCAAGATAGCTATGCGGAAAAATCAATGGCCGAAAGACGTTCCAAAGAAAGTATTATCGAAGAATATAAAATCGTACGTAAATCAACCATCTCCCTTTTTGCCAACCTTGACCGAAACGCTCTTGAGCACACAGGTGTCGCCAGTAATAGTATCTGGAGTGTCGCCGCGCTTGGTTTTGTAATATGCGGTCATCAGAAACATCACCGAGATATCATTAGGGAACGTTACCTGTGAAATACCCTCGAACCCGAAGCTTCCGGAATCGGGTCTAATCCTTAAATTCCCTGATTTTAATCTGAAATGAGAATACTAGAAAAATTAAAGGTTTTTTGGTCCCTGGTAAAAGGCTCGGCCATGGCTTGGGTAGATAACGATCCTTTCGGAAAAAGTGCGGTGATATCCTATTACACTTTGTTCTCCTTACCTTCCTTGTTAATGATAGTCACCTGGATTGCCAGTGAGCTTTTTGGCGTGGAGGCCGTGCGCGGAAGAATTGCCAATAAATTAGGTGGCTTCATTGGAGAAGGGGCTTCAAAGGCCATAGAGGGCATGATTGCCAATGCCTCGGTTAAAGATGGTTCTACGGTAACGGTGATCATCGGGGTAAGTATGCTGCTTTTTGGTGCCACCGGCGTATTCGTTCGGCTAAAGATGGCCATGAACGATATTTGGGACGTCGAACCCAAAAAAACCGTATGGCTGCAGACCATTCTCGATCGGCTTATTTCTTTCGGAATGATATTGGTATTGGGCTTTTTATTTTTGGTCTCGCTGCTGCTTTCCTTGATATTAAATATTGTGAGCGATTATATTGGTACTTTTGCGCCCACAATAGCAGAGGTAGCGGCCAGTACCTTTAGCTATTTATTGACTTTTATTGTAATCACGGGGCTCTTCGCCGCTTTGTTCAAATTACTGCCCGATATAAAGATTCGTTGGAAGACTACGATCTACGGGGCCGCATTGACTACCGTTCTTTTCTTGATCGGTGAATATTTACTAGGTTATTATTTTACCCAAAGCGATCCGACATCTGTGTATGGTGGGGCCTCATCTGTAGTGCTTATTATGTTATGGGTATACTACACCTGTTTGATACTTTTTTTTGGAGCGGAGTATACACTCAATACGCAGACCATATTAATGAGAAGGTAGAACCCAACGAAAAAGGGCAAACGAAAGCTGAAATTCATAAGCCAATAGAGGTCTCTCAATCTATATCATCCTCGAAATCGTAATCCATCTCGGAGTCCAACTCGAATTCAGGTGAGTCGACTTCTTCCAAAATGGGTTCCTCTCTTTCCTCAAGTTCTTTTTCGATGGTATCATCAAAATTGGATATAAAATCGGCAAGGCTTTTACTGATCTTGACCAAATAAATAGTGTCTTCGGTCTTGATCTCGACGGCCTCGACGTAATCTCCCTGAAGATTTTTGAATACAATGATATCTTCATCACCATATCCATCGGGATAGCTTTCGATCAATAGGGCAGCAAGTTCGTGGCTGAGCTTTTTGTAATCAACAATTTTACGTAGCATAGTAGGTAGTTTTTTCAATCTGTATCGGGTTTGGTCAAGAAGAAATTTGCGGTTTCTTTGGTTTACAGATTCTAAAATATACCTTTTTTTCTAGGGATTTAGCAAAGAGTTGTCAAATGGGAGTTTTAGTATATGAACGCTTCCCGTGCTGTGGTTTTGGAACCCTACGGGAAGATGGCTTGAGCTACGATTCGGTGTAGTAGGCAAAAGCACGGCCGAACAATTCATGGGGAATTTTCACATCGATGACCGGAACGCCGATCGTTTCCAACAGTACAAAATTGATATGGCCATGGGAATTTTTTTTATCGAATTTTTAAAGGGATAGGATGGCCGCGATATCGGCTTCCGAAAATTCCGTTTTAGGATAGCGGTCCAAGAAGGTAGTTTTGATATCTTCCAACTCGATTTCCGACAATCCGGTAAGTTGTTTTGATAAATAGCCTTCCAAAATCATACCTATGGCAATGGCCTCGCCGTGAACCAGTGTTTTTCGGGATTTACTTTCTAAAAAATGGGATTCTACCGCGTGCCCTAACGTGTGGCCAAAATTGAGTATTTTTCTAAAGTGTTGTTCGGTAGGGTCTTGGAGCACAACTTCATTTTTAAAGCTAACGGAATCGTAAATGAGATGGTCCATGTTTGTAAAGCCGGAATTCGTTTTCAACGCATCCCAGTATGCCCTGCTTCGTATGAGGCCGTGCTTTAGCATTTCCGCGAATCCGCTCTTCAGTTGGCGTTGGTCCAAGGTTTTAAGAAAATCGGATACAATAAGTACCATTTCCGGTTGGTTGATCACACCGATCTGATTTTTCAAAGGGCCGAGATCTACGCCGGTTTTTCCTCCCACGGAGGCATCGACCATTGCCAATAGGGTAGTAGGTACGTTGATAAAGGCGATACCACGTTTAAAGGTAGATGCCACGAAGCCTCCTAAGTCAGTGATTACGCCCCCGCCCAGATTGATCAGTAGGCTTTTTCGATCGGCATCCCCTTCCGATAAGGCCTCCCATAGCTGGGTGCAGGTATGTATCGTCTTTTTGCTTTCCCCGGATTCGATTTCCAAAATCACGAAATCGAAATCCTCCAGCGTACGTTTCTTAAAATCTTCCAGGCAATCCCGCTTCGTGTTTTCATCCACTAGAATAAAAATTTTGGAATAGTCGGTCGCGGCCAAATGTTCATTTAGGGCATCGTAAGCGCGTTGATTGAAATGTATGGTGTAAGAAGCGGTGGTAATCGAATCCATAAATTATTTTGCTTTTTATCATTCCCCGAAGACGGGAATCTTTTCAAGTTTAGTTTTTTTATTCCCGAAAGGACCGAGAATTTTTTAAGATTGGTTTATCATTCCTGCGCGTTGCCCCAGTACTTCGGCTGCGCTCAGCACATGGAATTCGAAGGGAAGTAAGGTATTCATGAAATTGTCATATCGTTCCCGCAAAAGGGGAAATCTTTCATCCACAAAATAAAGGTAAAATATTCTCTTGGGATTCAATTTGCAGTCTTTATATTTGATTTTAAAAAAAATGCTGAAAATGAAACCAATTTTTGAGGATACCGAGACCGCTTTTGCCCTAAAATCGGATTCGGAGTTGGAACGTGCCTATTTTTTGTTCAAAATGATTGCCAATGAACCTTTGGTCCGTATAGGGTCCGCCATCACCAATTTTGCCATAAAGGCCCATCTGCCAGTAGACAAGCTGATCCGTGCTACGGTTTTCGACCACTTTTGCGGTGGAGTGAACGAATTCGACTGCCTGCCTACTGTCGACAAAATGTACCGGAAAAACGTCTGTTCGGTGTTGGATTATTCCGTGGAGGGCAAGGAAACCGAACATCCTTTGGATTTGGCACTTGACATGGTACTCAAGGTGCTGGATTTCGTAAAGGAAAAGGATGCTATTCCCTTCGCCGTTTTTAAACCTACGGGATATGGCAGGTTTGCCCTGTTTGAAAAAAGCAGTGCCGGAAAAAAGCTGACCGAAAAGGAACAGGCCGAGTGGGGCAGGGTAGTGGCCCGCTTCGACAAAACCTGTCAAAAAGCGCATGACCTTGATGTATCATTATTGATCGACTCCGAGGAAAGTTGGATGCAGGATGCCGCCGATGCCCTGATTGAGGATATGATGCGGAAGTACAACCAAAAAAAGGCCATAGTCTTCAATACCCTTCAAATGTACCGTTGGGACCGGATGGATTATCTTAAGGATTTAAAGTCAAAAGCGGAAAAAGAGGGTTTTAAAATCGGTGTCAAGGCAGTACGTGGCGCCTATATGGAAAAAGAAAACGAACGCGCCGAAGAAAAAGGATATCCGACTCCCATTTGTGCCTCAAAAAAGGAGACGGATGCCAACTTTGATACTGCCGTGGAATATATGGTCGAAAACTTAGATGTTATTTCCCTTTTTGCCGGTACGCATAACGAAAACAGCTGCTATCGTCTGATGGAACTGATGGTGGAAAAACAGATTGCCAATGACAACCCACGGATCTGGTTCGGACAACTCTACGGCATGAGTGATCATATCTCCTTCAATTTGGCGGACAAAGGGTATAATGTGGCGAAATACTTACCTTTCGGACCTGTACGCGACGTAATGCCCTATCTCATTCGAAGAGCGGATGAAAATACCTCGGTCGCGGGACAGACTACACGTGAAGTTGCACTGTTGAAAAAAGAGCGCAAACGACGGAAAATTTAGTCGGTAGTTGCGGTTTGTAGTAAAACGTATAGTTGATGAATAACCTGTATGCCTTCAAGTTTTAAGCGGAGCTGCGCAGCTGTTTGGGGGTAAAATATTGTTTGTTGCTACTAATAACCTTAAACCCAATGCGCGGATAGTTTCCTAAAGATGACGGTTGAATAACTAGTGTTCTACTCACGGATAATCTCTTCTATGAGTACTTCTTCCAGACAATTTGTGACTTTCAGAACCGCTTCCTTTTTCTTAATAAACCCTTCAATAAAATAGGTTTTACAGGGTGCGGACTCCGTATCGCTCCTTCCAAAATCTACTTCGCCCTCTCTAAGGATAGTGGCGATATCGAGGGAATCCAACTCCTTATCCGCCAACATTCTATTCATATCCTCAGAATATAACATTTGTTTTGAGCGGATATCTTTCAAGGTTCGACAGTTAGGGAAATAGCAGAATTCCACTCCCGTTTCCTCAGATTTCTTTTTCAGGAATATGGTAAGGAATACGATACCGATCGATAATCCGACGAGATAGAAACCCAAACGTTTTAGGAAGGCCATTTTTTAGTGAACTAGTGGGTTAGTGAACTGGTGGGTTAGTGAATTGGTGGGTTAGGGATTTGGGTGTTTAGAAAAAATCCTTGAATAAAACGAAAATGGTCGAGAATATCTATTGAAAATCAATGCAAAAATAGCAGTTAAAAAGAGAATTGTTCTAAAATGGGAATATTTCTTCGGATTACTTTGTTGCCCAAAATTTCATTATATTTTTCAACAAGCACCAGGCACCGGGCATCAAAAAATCAAAAAGTTAATATCACTGTACTGCAAGTCGAACCATTCACCGACGGATTTATTGGTTAGAATACCGTGGTACATGTAGAGACCGTTTCGCAGGCCCTTGTCGAAGCGCAAGGAATTTTCGAGTCCACCGTTTTCCCCCAATTCCAATAGATAGGGCGTAAAGATATTGCTGATCGAAATTGTGGCCGTCTTGGGGTACCGTGAAGGAATATTGGGCACCCCGTAGTGTATTACGCCATATTTCTCAATGGTAGGTTTGTTATGGGTCGTAATCTCGCTGGTTTCGAAACATCCACCCATATCGATACTGACATCAATGATGACCGCCCCTTTTTTCATGTTCTCGACCATGGTTTTGTTGACGATTACTGGGGCGCGATCTTTGCCACGAATTGCACCAATGGCCACATCACAGCGTCTTAGGGCTTTCAAAAGGTTCTTCGGTTGAAGGGTCGATGTATATACGGTTTGACGCAGATTGGCCTGCAAGTTACGTAACATGGTCAACGAATTA
>JAGXIC010000077.1 GCA_024635875.1 Pricia sp. | reverse complement strand
GTGCATCATCCCCAAAAATTGGGGCAGTAGGATTATAACTGGTTGCGTAACGAAGGGCAGAATTATATCCAACCTGAGATTCTCGAGTGGTAAAGGCGGTATTCATGGTAACCTTCAATTTATCATCGAAAAGCCGCCCTGAAAAATTTCCTCTAAAGTTGGCTTGTTGGAAGCCGGAATTTATTAGAATGTTTTCGGTATCCCGAAAGTTTCCGGAAACGCGATAGGTCATGTCCGCTGTTCCACCGCTGGCAGAAATGTTGTGAACTGTAGCCACTCCCATGGTGGTTACTTCGTCACGCCAATCGGTATCGCTGCCCAAGTCATTCCCTCCCGTGGCTAAGAATTCCTCGCGATTCATGACTTCAATCTGGTTGGCAATCGTTGAAACGCCAAATTGACCATTGTAACTTACGGCTAAGGGTTGGCCGACTTTGCCAGATTTAGTCGTTATTACGATTACACCTGCGGAGGCACGCGAACCATAAATAGCAGCCGCCGAACCATCTTTTAGTACCGTAATATTTTGAATGTCCGCTGGGTCAACACTATCCAAAGAACCGCCCAGGATTCCGTCTATAACCACCAAAGGTTCTTGGTTACCGCCAACGGTAGAAATACCTCTTAACCGAATGGTAGGCGCTTGGTTGGGGTTGCCCCCTCTATTGACAACGCTAAGCCCGGCCACCTTACCTTGAAGTAATTGGGTAGGGTTATCGACCACACCTTGGTTGAAGTCCTCAACATTCACGCTCGTAACTGCGGTGGTAATTTCCTTTTTTGCTTGACTACCGTACCCTACAACCACCACTTCTTCCAATGCCTGCGCATCTTCTTCAAGGATTACATCAATGTTTGTCTGGCCGGCTACGGGAACCTCTTGGCCTTTAAAACCCACGTAGCTAAATTGCAGAACAGCGTCATCTTCGTCGACGGTTAATGTATAATTACCGTCGAAATCGGCCTGGGTACCATTGGTAGTTCCTTTTTCAACCACACTGGCACCTGGTAGGGGGCCATTGCTATCGGAAACCGTACCTGTTACTTCCTGTTGTGCCTGTATATGCCCAAA
This sequence comes from Pricia sp., assembly GCA_024635875.1. Lineage (GTDB taxonomy): Bacteria > Bacteroidota > Bacteroidia > Flavobacteriales > Flavobacteriaceae > Pricia. The sequence continues at coordinate 14,296 of JAGXIC010000077.1, read as the reverse complement.
ACATAAAAATGCCCCGAACAGCAACAAACCTTTAATTAATTTAATGCTCATAAAAAGTTGTTTTTGAGTTCGTTATTTTATAGTAAAAGTTAAACATATACAAAAAATTCGTTAAATACTGAATATTTGACTTTAGAAAAGGTTACGAAAACGGTTTCGTGTTGATAACTTTTATGAAATAGGCATACTATTATTTTAGCATGTATCTTTATAAAAAGTCGATAATAGAGGGTGAAATAAATACGATATTAGCAATTTTCGATAAAGATAGTGTTTTTCTTGGGAATGTAATTTTGAGAATCTGACGTTGTCTATCGCCTATTATTTAGGAATAATACGTTAAAAGAAAGGGAAATTTAACTTTTACCTTATTATTTAGAATTATATTACATCTTGTTCTAAAAGAAGTTTATTTGAAACGAAAACTAACCCTAAAAGACATAGCCCGCGAACTTGAGGTATCCATTTCCACCGTGTCCAAAGCACTTAAGAACAGTGAAGAAATCGGTCGCGACACCACCGAAAAGGTTCAAGCCTTCGCTAAGCTCTATAACTACCGGCCGAATAATATTGCATTAAGCCTTAAGAACAAGCGCACTAAAAATATCGGCGTAGTCATTCCCGACATTGTCCACTATTTCTTTACTACCGTTTTTAGGGGTATCGAAAAATATTCGAATCTAAAGGGATATAATGTAATCGTCTGCGTCTCCGATGAAGCTTTCGATAAAGAGGTAATAAATACTGAATTGTTGGCCAATGGCAGTATTGACGGGTTCATTATGTCATTGTCAGCCGAAACCCAGAGTAAAATGGATTTCCATCATTTACTTGAAATTACCGAACAGGGCATTCCGTTGGTGCTTTTTGACCGAGTAGATGACCATGTTACTTGTGATAAGGTTATACTGAACGACAAAGAAATTGCCTATCAAGCGGTAAAAAAATTTCTCGGAAACAGAAGAAAGAACATTGCCCTGATTACTACAGAAAGCTATTTTAACGTTAGTGTAAAGAGGGCCGAGGGTTACGAAGAGGCACTAATTGAGGCAGGTATTCCCGTTAGGCGAGAGCTGAGACTTACCCTGCCCTACAGGGATGTCAATGAAAATGAGATGCGTCAGTTTTTTAGTGCCGCCAAGGTAGATGCAGTGCTATGTGTCAATGAAATTTTTGCCGTACAGTGTATGGCCGTGGTTCAAAAAATGGGAATGAAGATTCCTGACGATATCGAGTTTATCGGTTTTACCGACGGTATGCTCTCCAAGTATTCAAATCCGACCCTTACGACTGTGGCGCAGCACGGCGAACGCATGGGTGAAATTGCCGCCGAAATGTTGATCGAACGCATCGAGACAGAAATTGGCGAAGAAAAACCTTTCCGGACGGAGATTATTGAAGGGACAATAGTTGAAAGAGGGTCGACCGTGAATTAAGTTCAAGTTCAAAAAAATAGGATGGAAGACAAAAGGTATGATTTAGAAGATAGACTGGTCGAATTTGCTGCAAAAATTATATTGTTTTGTACAGAATTACCAGTTGATATAACAGGACAGTATTATGGCAATCAATTAATGCGGTCCGGGGGTAGTGCCGCACTGAATTTCGAGGAAGCACAGGGAACAAATTTCGATAGGGATTATGTGAATAAGGCAGGGATAAGCTTAAAAGAATTAAAGGAGTCGAGAGTAAATTTGAAAATTTTGAAAAAGGTTAATTATGGTAATCCATCCAAAATACCAGAATTATTGGATGAAGTAGAACAGCTGATCAAAATCCTGGCGACAATAATTAAAAATAAAAAATAGATTTCCATTAAACTTGAACTTGTTTTCCATGAAACCTAAAACCCAAAACCTAAAACCCTGTATCTTCGATCTAGACGGTGTCATCGTAGATACTGCAAAATACCACTATCTCGCCTGGAGAAAACTTGCCAACGAACTGGGCTTTGAATTTACCAAGGAACAGAACGAACTTTTTAAAGGCGTAAGCCGAAAGCGATGTTTGGAGATTCTGTTGGATATCGGTAAGGTGGAAGCCACCCAGGAACAGTTCGACCGATGGATGGTCGAAAAAAATGAAGATTACCTCTCGTATATCGAGGATATGGACGAATCCGAAATTCTTCCCGACGTCGTGAAGGTCTTGGAGTATCTAAAGGATAAAAACACACCCCTTGCCCTAGGTTCGGCCAGTAAAAATGCCAAGCCCATTTTGGAAAAGGTAAAACTATTGCCTTATTTTGACGCCATAGTCGACGGCACCGACGTCGCTAAGGCCAAACCCGATCCGGAAGTATTTCTGATCGCCGCACAAAAGATGGATACCAGACCTGAAAATTGTATTGTCTTTGAGGATGCCGTAGCGGGTATTCAAGCGGCCAATAACGCGGGAATGACCAGTATCGGTATCGGTGATGCCAAAACACTCTCCGAAGCTGATTATGTTTTTAAGGATTTTACGGAAATTAGTGTTGAGTTCTTGAATAAGCTGACCAATGGTGCAAAAAGCATCAGTACACCATAATGGTTTAAGGTTCAATTCTGCCTTTGGCAGGTTCAAGGTTTAAGGTTCCTAAAATTTAACCTTAAACGTTGAACAGCTGCGAAGTAGTGATTACAACTTAAATCAGTACTAAGATTATATATAACGACATTTCAAATGAACGAATACCTAAAACCCGACCCTTGGTCCATCATCGAAGAAGGCTTCGACAAAGAACGTGTTAAATCATCGGAAAGTATTTTCAGTCATGGTAACGGCCACATGGGCCAGCGTGCCAATTTCGAGGAAAGCTATTCCGGGGAAACCTTTCAGGGAAGTTATATCGCGGGCGTATATTATCCCGATAAAACCCGCGTCGGATGGTGGAAAAACGGCTACCCGGAATATTTTGCCAAGGTCTTGAACGCGCCCAATTGGATTGGTATCGATGTATCGGTAAACGGGGAAAACCTCGATTTGAACACCTGCAAAAAGGTGGTCGATTTTCGCCGTGAGCTGAATATGAAAGAGGGATGGTACGGCCGTTCTTTCAAGGCTACTTTACCGAACGACGCAACGATACAAGTGAATATCATCCGTTTTTTGAGCCTTGATATGGATGAGGTCGGTGCAATACGCTATGAAATTATCCCTACGGATGCCGATGTGGAAATAAAATTCCATCCGTATTTGGATAGCGGCATCACCAACGAGGATACCAATTGGGACGATAAATTTTGGGAAACCACCGAAATAACATCCAAAGAGAATCAGGCTTTTATCGAATCCCATACCTTAAAGACCAACTTTCAGGTCTGTACGTTTATGGAATCGCTTTTGTTTTTAGATGGGAAAAAGCTTGAAAAAAAGCCATCCGAAGAGAAAAAAGAACTGCGGGTTTTACATGAATATGTACTGCCCGTTAAGAAGGGCGAAACCTTGGCCTTGCATAAGTTTGGCGGCTACACCGTTTCCCGAAACCACAAGGCATCCGAATTAGTGGATGCCGCTAGAACATCCCTGAAAAAAGTGGTCGATCTCGGTTTTGAATCCCTTTTAGGGCAACAGAAGAAGGCTTGGGCGAAAATTTGGGAAATGGCAGATATCACCATCGCCGGCGATATCAAGGCGCAGCAGGGTATCCGTTTTAATATTTTCCAGTTGAATCAGACCTATTTGGGCAAGGATTCCCGCTTGAACATCGGCCCCAAGGGCTTTACCGGTGAAAAATACGGGGGCAGTACCTATTGGGACACCGAGGCCTATTGCATTCCTTTTTATATGGCGACCAAAAACCAAAAAGTGGCCCGAAACCTTTTACAGTACCGGTTCAACCATTTGGAAAAGGCCATTGAAAATGCCCAAAAACTAGGTTTCAAGAACGGGGCGGCGCTGTATCCCATGGTCACCATGAACGGTGAGGAAAGCCATAACGAATGGGAGATTACCTTTGAGGAAATACACCGGAACGGGGCCATCGTCTTTGCTATCTTTAATTATTATCGGTATACCGGTGACTACTCCTATATCCCCGAAATGGGACTGGAAGTGCTGATCGGCATCGCCCGGTTCTGGTACCAACGGGCCAATTTTTCCGAACCCAAGGACAAATATGTCATATTGGGCGTTACCGGCCCCAACGAGTACGAAAACAACGTCAACAATAACTGGTATACCAATTATATAGCCAAGTGGTGTATCCATTATACCTTGCAGCAGCTAACGAAGGTCAAGGACGGTTCTCAAGATGACTATAGGCGTGTGGTCGGAAAAACCCGCTTGACCGATGAAGAAACGGCCAAATGGCAAAAAGTGGCCGATGCTATGTATTTACCCTACTCCGAAGAACATCAGGTATACTTGCAACAGGACGGCTTTTTGGACAAGGAACTGATTACCGTAGAAAACCTGCCCAAAGCGCAGCGGCCCATCAACCAAAAATGGAGCTGGGACCGGATACTGCGCTCTCCCTACATCAAACAGGCCGATGTTCTACAGGGATTTTATTTTTTCGAGGACCATTTTACCACGGAAGAACTTGAAAAACATTTCGATTTCTACGAACCCTTTACCGTACACGAATCCTCATTATCCCCTTGTGTGCATAGTATTCAAGCGGCCAAGCTGGGTAAGATGCAACAAGCCTACAAGTTCTATCTGCGCACATCTCGCCTAGATCTAGACGATTACAACAAAGAAGTAGAGGAAGGATTGCACATCACCTCCATGGCCGGCACTTGGATGAGCATCGTAGAAGGCTTCGGGGGTATGCGTATTGTGGAGGATAAGCTGTCGTTCATTCCGCGTATCCCTGAACAATGGAAATCGTATTCGTTTAAGATCAATTTCAGGAATCGCATTGTAAAGGTGACCGTTCAAAAAGAAAAAACAGAATTTTCCTTGGATGGTAAGGATGAGATGTCCATACGGGTTAATGGGAAGAAGGTCGTATTAACTCCAGATAAGGTTGTCGAGGTTTAAGTAGGGATACTATTAGGGTTAATGTTATACATAAACGGTCGTAGGGGGGCTCCTCCCTTTTGGCCTTGCAACCGACGAGGGAGGCACGACTGAGAGGATTGTAGAGGTGGCAGCTTCGCTGACGGAGGCATTGCCCCGCAAACCAGCTAGCATAAACCAGCTAGCATAAACCAGCTAACATAAACTTGCTAACATAAACTTGCTCACACTTGTGTTAGCTAGTTTGCGGCTCAATCTCCCCGGCCGGTAAAGCCGCCACCCCTCTTGATCTCAAGAGGGAAGCCCGCGGAGCAACGTTTTTATTAAACTTTGAATTAACTAAGATAAAAACAATGTGGTTTTTATGTTTTTTGGCTTTGATTGTAAGCTGCCGACCAGATGACATTATCAAGAAAGAAAAAAATATGGATACATCCGAAATGAAAGAAAAAAAACAAGTAGTATATCAAGTCTTTACGCGCCTCTTCGGCAATACCAACACCACCAACAAACCTTGGGGCACTATCGAAGAAAACGGTGTAGGAAAGTTTTCCGACTTTTCGGAAAAGGCATTGCAGGAAATTAAAAATCTGGGCGTTACCTATATATGGTATACGGGAGTACCGCATCATGCCGTGATCCGTGATTATACCGAATATGGAATCTCCAACGACGACCCCGATGTGGTAAAGGGCAGGGCAGGGTCGCCCTATGCGGTGAAGGATTATTACGATGTGAATCCCGATTTGGCGGAAAAACCAGAGAACCGGCTGGCCGAATTCAAGGCGCTTATTGGCCGCACCCATAAATTGGGCCTCAAATTGCTCGTCGATATCGTACCCAATCATGTGGCGCGTAAGTACGAGGGAAAATCCACGCCCGAAGGCCATGAACCTTTCGGTGCTTCCGATGATACTTCGCTGGAATATGCCCGGGACAATAATTTTTACTACATCGCAGATGAAGCTTTTCAAGTGCCGGAATGGCGCAACGGTTATTTGCCCTTGGGCGGGGAAAATCATCCCATGGCGGATGGTAAGTTCGAAGAAAATCCGGCAAAATGGACGGGTAACGGCTCGCGCATGGCAAAACCGGATTTTAATGACTGGTACGAAACCGTAAAAATCAATTATGGGGTACGACCCGACGGAGCCTACGATTTCGATATTCTTCCCGATGGTTTTGAGGCGAAGGATTTTAGGGCCCATTTTGAATTCTGGAAGGATAAAAATGTCCCCGATTCATGGGTGAAGTTCAAGAATATTGCGCTCTACTGGCTCGAAATGGGCGTAGACGGTTTCCGGTATGACATGGCCGAAATGGTACCGGTGGAATTCTGGAGTTATATGAATTCCCATATTAAGATGAAAAATGCGGATGCCTTTCTGCTGGCCGAAGTCTACAATCCCGATGAATATCGCAACTATATCCAAAGGGGAAAAATGGATTATCTCTACGACAAGGTCGAAATGTACGATTCCCTAAAAAATATCATGCAAGGCCATGGATGGACGGATCACATCCCTTTAGTGAAAAAGGGGACACAGGATATCGAGCACCATCTGCTCCATTTTTTGGAGAACCATGACGAACAGCGTATCGCCAGCAATGATTTTGCAGGAGACTCCCAAAAAGGAAAACCGGCCATGGTCGTTTCCGCCACGATGACCACCGCCCCCATTATGATTTATTTTGGACAGGAAGTCGGCGAACCGGGTGCTGAAAACGCCGGTTTCGGAAGTCCCAGCCGGACATCTATCTTCGATTATATTGGTGTACCGCATCACCAACGATGGGTCAACGACAAGAAATACGATGGCGGGCAGTTGTCCAAAGAGGAGGCTGAGCTTCGGGAATTTTATAGACGTTTGCTCAATTTCACTATCGATAGCGATGCCCTGATGGGCGAATACCAAGACATTCACTTTTACAATAAAGAGCATACGGAATGGTACAATCACCACGTGCTATCCTATGTGCGGTGGTCCGACAACGAAAAACTGATGATAGTATCCAATTTCGATGCTAACGACCGTTTCGGTTTCGAATTGAAACTTCCGGAGGATATCGTTCAAAAGTGGAAGCTATCCGAAGGAAACCATCAAGTCAAAGATGTGTTGTATGGAAGTGAGCATACCTTGATAGTTGAAAACGGTAGGGGTGAGGTTCGGGTAGACATTAATCCATTGGAATCGTTTATTTTAAAAATCAACTAATGTTCGATGTTATTATCATAGGCGGCGGTGCGGCCGGCTTTTATGCCGCTATCCACATCGCCGAGGCACGCCCCGACCTAAAAATCGCCATCCTCGAACGTGGAAAAGAAGTGCTGGGCAAGGTCAAGGTTTCCGGTGGCGGGCGATGTAATGTTACCCATGCGGAGTTCGACCCTGGGGAACTGGTCAAAAATTATCCTAGGGGCGAAAAAGAATTGTTGGGTCCTTTCCACACCTATTGCAGTGGCGATACGATGGCTTTTTTTGAGAAGAGGGGCATCCCTTTAAAAATCGAATCTGACGGCCGAATGTTTCCGGTTTCCGATTCTTCCCAGACCATTATCGATTGTTTTTTGAACGAGGCCGATCGATTGGAAATCCAGATTTTACGACATAGTGCAGTAACGGACATTCGCCGCAATGGAGATGCCATGCATGGAGTCTCCACGGTAGATGAAAAAAGACCAATATCATGGGAAATCGAATCCATAAAGCACACCTACTACGCCAAAAAAATAGTGGTCGCCACCGGAAGCAATCCCAAAATATGGAAGTTGCTAAAAAAACTGGGCCATTCCCTCGAACCCGCTGTACCCTCATTATTTACCTTTAATATTAAGGACAAGCGTATAAAAGGAATACAAGGCTTAAGTACCAACGCGATAGTCGATGTGCTCGAACAGAGTTTACTTAATCCTAAAATCACGATAAAGCTCCGAAGCCGTGAAACGGAAAAACCTTTAATGACTTCTGAAGGCCCCTTGATGATTACCCATTGGGGCATGAGCGGTCCGGCTATTTTAAAATTATCCGCATGGGGGGCCAAACTGTTGAACGAAATGAAATACCGGTTCCGGATACGGATCAACTGGTTGCCGGAATATAGTGTTGAAGGCGTTGTCGGTCTGCTGATACAAATCAAGGAAATCGAAGCCAAAAAGACCGTGTTGCGGACCAAGGCCGTCGATGTGCCGAGACGTTTATGGACAAATCTGGTTAGGGCATCCGGCATTGGCGAGGCCGAAAAGTGGGCGGACGTGACCAAAACGCATTTGGAGAATCTGGCACATCAACTTACCCAATGTGAATTTCTGGTCGATGGCAAAAGCACCTTTAAGGAGGAGTTTGTAACCGCGGGCGGCGTGAACCTAAAGGAAATCGATTTCAAGACCTTTGAAAGCAAGATTTTGCCGGGTCTTTATTTTGCAGGGGAAGTTATCGATGTAGACGCTATTACAGGAGGATTCAATTTTCAGAATGCATGGACGGGCGGATATATTGCGGCACAGGGTGTCAGTAGGCAGTTGCAGTAGCGGTCGACAGTCGACAAGTGTACAGCAGTTGATACGCCCTCACGTAATCAACGACCATTGGTTGCGTAAAAATCCTGATGTCGACCAAAATGCTATTTGGATTTTATTTTCTCCAACAATACTTCCGGTTCGTTGGTGGTAATATAGTCGAAACCTTCTTCAAGGAGCCAATCCATATCCGCAGGGTCGTTAACGGTCCACGCGTTTAGGGCAATACCGATTTTTTTTGCACTTTCAATCCATTCTGGATGTTTTTTGAAGGCCTTGAAATGATAGTCGGCGCCATCGATGCCGACGGCCTTTAATTGTTCGGGCGATTTATTGGCTTCCAGATATTGCGTATGTGCCTTGGGATTCAGTTCCTCTATTTTTCTTAGGATTTCAAATCCAAAACTGATGTAGACCGTCATATCCTCGGCATGGAGCTCTTTGACCAAGGCCACCGCTTTTTCAGCCATAAATTCCCCGCGTTCTACTGTTTTCGAGGGCTTTATTTCACAAACCAGTCGGGTTGTCGTGTTATTTTCAAGCCCCGCTCGAATGTATTCGCGCAATGTGGGCAGTGTTTCGCCGTTGGAAAGTTTGTGTACGGCAAGATCGGCATAGGAAGTTTCAGGTATCGACATCCCTTGATATTCCGGATCATGATTGACGACAAGAATATCATCGGCTGTCATCTGTACATCGAATTCCGAGCCGGTACATTTTAAGGCAATGGCATGTTTCAGTGCAGCTATTGAATTTTCGGGAAGCCCTTGGGTCTTCCAGGCACCGCGGTGGGCGACTACTATGTTTTTGGCGAATTCGGGCATGTTTTTCTGTGATTTGCACGGGGTAAAATATAGAACCGATAGAAAGCAAAAAATGTAACGCATATCGTGTAATTGAATATTGAATAAAAGGAACTTATAAAACGTTTATCTACATCATCCACCATCAATTCATCTCCCAAATCTTATAGTTTAAAACCGTTGCATAACATACCCACAATACATAGGGAATCAACAACAAAGCGGCCCATCGGTTGACCACGTTGAACCAACGGATGGTCAGTACAATCAATATTAGCAGGATAATGATGACCACAAGGGACCAAAAAGGTTCTTTGAGACCAAAAAAAACGATGCTCCAGGCGCAATTGAAGAGTAACTGAAACCAAAAATGGTACAAGGCTATCTTGACCCAACGATGATAAAAGCCTCTGGCCCACACAATCCCCGCAGCTATACCCATTAGCACATAAAGGGCAATCCATACCGGGGCGAAAAGCCATCCCGGTGGGGTGAAATCAGGTTTGTTGAGCGTTGTATACCAGTCATTTACCGAGCTTTCTGTAGCAAAACCCGCAAGCAAACCCGTGAGCAGACAAATGCCGACGGCGTAAAATATATAGGTTCCTTTTTTTTTCAAGTGGTCCGGTAGCTTTCCTCTAAAATAGTAATTTATTTCCTTGACCGTACTAGCGTGGTACGTAAAAACTATATTTGCCAAAATTATTATAGCAATGACGGAGAAAGATTTTCTTACATCCGAATATTCATCTTCAAAAAAAACGGGCAAGTTCAGATGGAAATCCCCGAGCAATATTGCATTGGTCAAGTATTGGGGAAAGAAAAAAAATCAAGTGCCGGCAAATCCCTCCCTTAGTTTTACTTTGGATACCTGCACCACAGACACTTCGTTGTCCTATCAAAAATTGGAGAAAAAGGTATCAAAATTTTCGTTCGACCTGCTGTTTGAAGGGAAGTCAAAGAATGATTTCAGACCAAAAATTGAAACTTTCTTGCATCGCATTGAAACGTACCTTCCCTTTTTGCGGGAGTATCATTTTAGCATCGAGACCTCCAATTCCTTTCCCCACAGCAGTGGTATTGCCTCCTCGGCTTCGGGAATGAGTGCCCTTGCGCTATGCCTCATGTCGATGGAAAGGGAATTGGTGCCCGATATGAATTCCGATTTTTTCAACAAGAAGGCATCCTTTCTCGCACGCCTGGGTTCTGGTAGTGCCTGCCGCAGTATTCAAGGGCCGCTTGTGCAGTGGGGAAACCATTCGACAATCGAGGGAAGTTCAGATTTCTACGGTATCGAATATCCTTATAAAGTACATGACATTTTCAAGAATTTTCAGGATACCATTCTACTGGTCGACGAAGGCCAAAAGCAGGTCAGTAGCACCGTAGGCCATGATTTGATGCACGGCCATCCTTTTGCCGAACAACGTTTTGGGCAAGCGCATATGCACCTATGCGATTTTCAAACTATTTTAGAGGATGGAAGTCTAAAGGATTTTATAAAAATTGTAGAAAGCGAGGCATTGACCCTGCACGCGATGATGATGACCAGCCATCCGTACTTTATATTAATGAAACCCAATACGCTTAAAATCATCAATAAAATTTGGGCATTTCGGGAAACGTCAAAGACAAACCTTTGTTTTTCTTTGGATGCCGGAGCCAACGTTCATGTGCTATATCCTGAGAATGAAAAGGAAACGGTCTACAAATTCATCAAAAGCGAGTTGCTTCAATTCTGTCAACATGGAAAACATATCTGTGATCGTACGGGATTGGGGGCACGGGAGAATTAATACCCTAAAAACCGATTTCTATGCCTCAGAAGGATGTTCGACTATTTTTCAGACCGAAAATGCGTATCTTTGCACCGTAATTGACCCTTATTATGAAAGGACCGCTGTTCTATTCAAAAATTCTGCTTTTCGGGGAGTACGGAATTATAAAGGATTCCAAAGGACTCTCCATACCTTATAATTTTTTTAAGGGCGCTTTGAAGTCCGGTGACAATCTTTCGGAAACGGCCAGAAAATCTAATCAATCCCTTCGGGAATTTGCGGGCTATCTTGAAATGGTGCACAAGAACAGTCCCAAATTGGTCGCTTTTGATTTCGAGGCCCTGAAAAGCGATATTGCATCAGGCATGTACTTTGACAGTTCCATTCCCCAGGGTTATGGAGTTGGTAGCAGTGGCGCATTGGTGGCGGCGATTTATGATAAATATGCCAAGGATAAGATTACTATCCTCGAAAATTTGACGCGGGAAAAATTATTGCGTTTAAAACGTATTTTCGGAAAAATGGAATCCTTCTTCCACGGAAAATCCTCTGGACTTGATCCTTTGAACAGTTACTTGAGCCTTCCGATCCTTATCAATTCGAAGGAAGATATTGAGTCCGCTAGTATTCCTTCCCAGAATTTGGACGGTAAAGGGGCTGTTTTTCTATTGGATAGTGGTTCTACCGGCGAAACCGCGCCGATGGTACAATTGTTTATGGAGAAGATGAAGCAAGAAGGTTTTCGAAACATGCTCAAAAATCAATTCATCAAACATACCGACGCCTGTGTCGATGATTTCGTGAACGGCAACGTGAAATCGCTTTTTGGAAACCTGAAACAGCTTTCGCACGTTGTACTCGATAATTTTAAGCCGATGATTCCCGCCAAATTCCACGAACTGTGGAAAAACGGTATCGAGACGAATGATTATTACCTGAAACTCTGCGGATCCGGTGGCGGTGGTTATATATTGGGCTTTACCCAAGATATTGATAAAGCTAAAAAGGCCTTGAAGGATTACAATTTAGAGGTGGTCTATAACTTCTAGAAACTCTCACCCACATGCTGAGCAGAAAAAATAGACTCGTACTCTTAAAGTTCTTGAGCCTATTTTCGGTGGTACGCGGGTACAACATTCTCATCATTACCTTGGCCCAATATCTGGCCTCCATCTATATTTTGGCCCCTGATTTGCGACTACGGGAGGTAGTTTTCGACCTGAACCTTTTTATGATCGTGGTCGCTTCTGCACTCGTTATCGCCAGTGGATATATCATCAATAATTTCTACGATGCGGAAAAAGACCTAATTAATCGGCCCCGAAAGAGCATGTTAGATCGTTTGGTCAGCCAACGCTTTAAACTTTCGACCTATTTTGTGCTCAATTTTTTATCCGTACTCGCCGCCAGTTATGTTTCTTTCCGGGCGGTCATATTCTTTTCTGCCTACATTTTCGGAATCTGGTTGTATTCGCACAAACTGAAACGAATTCCGTTTTTAGGTAACTTCTTTTCCGCGATTTTGGCTATTTCGCCCTTTTTTGCAGTGTTTGTCTATTATAAAAACTTCGATACCGTCATATTCGTACACGCGATTTTTCTGTTTTTGCTTATTCTATCTCGGGAAATGATAAAGGATCTTGAGAATATGACCGGTGATCTGGCGCAGAACTATGATACCATCCCTATTTTATATGGTGCCAAGGTCTCTAAATTTCTGATATCCTTTTTGATTCTGCTTACCTTGATTCCGTCGCTTTTACTGATTATCAAATTCGATATGGGCTACATGCATTATTATTTTATGGGATGTGTGTTGTTTTTGCTACTTTTTCTTGTACTGTTGCTGAAATCAGGTACAAAAAAGCATTATGTCTGGCTGCACAATATTTTGAAGCTGATTATCGTGGTGGGGGTTTTTAGTATTTTGCTGATTGATGTTAATCTTGTTTTGAATAGGATACTTTGAAAAATTGACCAATTAACTATTCGATTGTACGGCTCGTCATCGGTCATCGGTCTTCCGTCAATTTTCTAAAAGGATTAATGGCATAAAATTGAGCTATAATCCCGAACGGTCGGGACCAATCAAATAGTTCAAAACAGTCTCTAAGTTCTTTTTACTATTCAGCTTAAATTTTGAATAATCCTCTTGCTAATTGGATATAACTTCGCAAAGAAATCGCTTTCAAGATTGATTTCAGGTTCAATCGCCGCCACATCCAAAACGCTTTGCTACCTTTGCAAAAATAGAACACATGAGTAGGTCGGAGTCCAACAAGGGAAATAAATCATCGAACAGGTCGAAAAAGGACGCTGGTCAAAAGGCGTCGGGCCGAGAGGGCGGTACATTCAGAAAAAAGAACTATTCCCGCGGGAATGCCCCGATAAAAAGGAACGCTACCAGCCAAGGACAGAGCAATCCCGACTTGATTCGCTTGAACAAATACCTATCGAATTCCGGGGTCTGCTCACGCCGGGAAGCCGATGTGCTTATAACCGCTGGGAGTGTTACGGTGAACGGGAAGCCCGTCACAGAAATGGGCCATAAAGTAAAACGGACCGATGAGGTACGGTTCGACGGTCGGTTATTGAATCCGGCAAAAAAAGAGTACATACTACTGAACAAGCCCAAAGATTTTACCACAGCGGCACGTAACGAACATGGTAACCGCACCGCCATCGGATTGATTTCAAAAGCCAAGAAAGAGGAGTTGAAACCGGTCGGCAAAATGGAAAAAAATACGACCGGACTACTGCTATTCACTAACGACGGCGAACTGACCAAACGTTTGAATAGTCCCAAAAACGGACTTCGGAAAATTTTCCATATCGAACTGAACAAGCCATTACGAAGTGCCGATCTGAAAAAGATTCAAGATGGCCTTCTTGTGGATCAAAAGGTAGTCAATGTGCATGAGGTCAGTTTTGTAGACGATGCCCCCAAGACACAAATAGGTATGGAGATCTACAGCTCGCGCAGTAAGATTGTAACCCGTATTTTTCAGACCTTGGAATATGAAATAGTGAAATTAGATAGGGTGGTGTATGCCGGACTGACCAAGAAAGATTTGCCGCGTGGGCATTGGCGGTATTTGACCGATCAGGAAATAGTGAATTTGGGGATGATCAATTAAGAACATAGGTTCACTTCAGTTTGTTTCGGAAACTGTCGCTAAAGTTGTTAAATGCCTTTCAAACCAAAGTAAATAAGGATTTATCGTTCGTTGAGAATAAGATTTGCCAAAACT
>JAGXIC010000076.1 GCA_024635875.1 Pricia sp. | reverse complement strand
GCCCTAGACCCCGTAGATAATAACCACTTGTTCGAATAGATAAGTTCACCTTTATCGTCGTATACATCGATCTGTGCAGTATTCGGTGGAGAAGATCCTACGTTAAGGGCTTCGAATTCAAAGCGGTTAAAGCCTTCTTCCAAATCGACATTTATGCCTTTAAAAGAGGCGGTCAGCAAAGTGTTAGGGTCTACAACATTACCATTGAGCCAGATTTTTACCCGGTCTCCATCGACAAATTCATGGTCGCGACAGACGATGCCAACAAATTTGCCTCCGCTTTTTACATCACCGAGATACATATCCGAAAAGTGTTCCCTAGAACCTTCTTTGGGTTCCCTAGGGCCGGCTTTCGGATCAATTTTCATTCCCGTACCCGCTTGGACAAGTTCGCGATCCGGTAACATTTTTACCGGATTTCTCTTATTCATATCCAAATTGACCTCGGGGTTGTTATCAATGACCGAAGGTATTTTTAACGATGTGCCTTTTTGCGGTTCCGCAGTATCATCAATTTTATTGGCGACACCGATTTCCAAAGGTTTTTGGGTAGGAAGATCGGTCTGGCCATAGCCAACGGTGGCTACCATTACAAAAACAAGAATTGTAAAAAGATAATATTTCGGCATTTTTGAGACGATAAAAGACCGGCGTAAAGATAACAAATACCCTGCCATGCGAACTTAAGTACTTGTTAAAACGCTAAATTCTCCATTATCGTATCC
The DNA here is from genome assembly GCA_024635875.1 of Pricia sp. Classification (GTDB taxonomy): domain Bacteria; phylum Bacteroidota; class Bacteroidia; order Flavobacteriales; family Flavobacteriaceae; genus Pricia. The sequence continues at coordinate 9,306 of JAGXIC010000076.1, read as the reverse complement.
GCTATCAGCTCGTGTCCTTTTTGATTAGGGTGGATGGGGTCGGTGTCGTAACACGTGGCTTGATTTTCGAGAAGTGGGGTGTGTATATTGATTTCAAGCTTTGCATAAGGATGTTCCATATGAAGTATAATCCGCTCGAATTCTTGCAAAACCTCTTCCTCATATTTGGGATATGGATTTTTATAGCCGAATTCCATGTCATCGGAAGTTATGATCGGTGCTGCTTTCAAAGCTAGGGGAGGCGGAGTCAACAGTAAAGCAGGAATTTTTCTTTGTCGCATCTTTTCCAAAAACGAATACACGCCAATTTTAAAGCTGTTGAACAATTTTTCGGAAGGTTTGCCGTAAATACCGTCGTTGATGCCATAGCAGAAGAGGGCAACGTCGATGGGCGTTTTGTCCAAAACGTCGTCCAAGCGCTCGAAGAGGTACGGTCTTGGGCCGGGATGATCTTTTTCCGTAAGTCCGGTTACGGTTTCACTGCCTAGGCCATGGTTTATAAAAATTAACTCCATAGCGGGGTGTGCACTATCGATTTTGGCCTGAAGCATTGAAACATATCCGTTTTTTTCTGCGGTAATGCTGTCGCCAAAACATCCGATGATTTGACCCTGTTTAAACCGGAATTTGTTTTCGTCCGAACATCCTATAAAAGGAATTGCCAATAAGGCGAGCGCAGAGTGGTTCAAAAAGTGTCGTCGGTTCATGGAAAGTTGTGAGATGGAATTGTTTCGAAAGTACACAAATAATCTTTGCCAATCCCTTTTGATAAAAGGAACTCAAGATGAGTTCAATGTCCTTTTCAATACGCTCATAGGGTAATACACTGCTTTCTGGCTACAACTTGCCATTCTTCGATAATCACTCCCTCAGAAACTACGTGTAAACTATCGTATTTGGCAACGGTCGGACAGATGTGCACCGGAAGCGCGTAGCAAACGTCACCTATCGCTAAGCGCTCGGTGTCTGCGCATTCGAGAACGAAATGTTCCTCGCTTTGGCCTTTTTGGATGCAATTTTCCAAGTTCAAAAAACGCACTCTCGGAAAGGGCATTTCAGGGGCGAGGTGTTTATGCCCCAAATCTAAACAGAGTATGCCTTTTGCGGGTTTGCTGATAATCCGGGTGAGGAGAACCGCTGCGGGCAAGAAATCCATTTCAGGAAACTTTTCGCCGTAACCGGCATCCCAAAGCAAGGTGGTGCCGGGACTGGCCTCGACGCCCTCCCGTTGGGCATGAAAAGGAAAGGTCGGAGATCCTCCGGCAACGATTCCAATCGCCTTAATTCCCTTGGATTCCAGCGTATTCTTTAGGTTGATAACGGATGCAAAAGCGAAGTCGCAGGCTTTTTTCCGTTCCGCGACATCCGTGTTTCGAATGTGGCCATCATAGGCATGTAATCCCTTCGCCTCGACGTTCGGGTCGGCGTCCATTTTACGGTATAGGGCGATGGCATTTTCATCGGGAACAATCCCGGTTCGGTCCATCCCGCAGTTGATATCCATCCAAAGCGAAATAATCGTCCCCCGCAATCCGGCCATTTCGGACAAAGCGTTCAGCGTATCCAAATTATCGACAAGCGCTGAAAATTTCGATTCCGGATACTTATCCGTCAAATCAAAAAACCGTTTCATGTTGGCCCCAACAAGCTGCATGGCCAACAGAATATCCGGGGCATTGCACATCGCCAGCAATTCGGCCTCGGCGATGGTAGCACATTTAAATTTTTGAATGCCCTGATCCAACTGCATCTCGACAATTTCCGCTGTCTTATGGGTCTTTATATGCGGACGCAGCTGTTCCGCACCACCGGCCATTTCGACCATCACCCGGATGTTATGCAGAATTCTATCGGGATACACCAATAACGATGGCGAAAATACATCTTCGGTATCTGCTATTTCGTACCAGTTTCGATTTTCCATCGGCTATCGATGTAATTCGAACATAGCCTCTATTTCTACGGATATACCTCCGGGAAGCATCATGCCCACGGCGCTACGTACCCCGACCCCGTTCTCGGAACCTAGAATTTCTGCCATCAGTTCGCTGAAACCGTTGATGACCAATGGATGATCTGCAAAATCAGGGGTGCAATTGACCATGCCCAAGGTTTTTACCAAGCGTTTGATTTGGTCGATATCCCCGAAATGGGTCTGTATGGTAGAAAGCATGGTAAGGGCGACCTGGCGTGCACCGGCTTTTCCCTCTTCTAGGGTAAGGCTATCACCGACCCGGCCCTTCATCAAGGCCCCATCAGCTAGCATCGGCCCTTGGCCCGAAACATATAAGAAGTGGTCTACGACGAGTACAGGTTTATAAAGTCCCGCTGGCGGAGGTGCGGGCGGTAAAATCAGGCCGAGTTCTTCGATTCTTTGGGAAATGGGTTTCATACAACGTTCTTTAACAGGTTTAGTTACAAAAGAACGATTTTTTTGTCAAATCACTGAACTGTGAATACATAATGCATCCTACCCCAGAAATTGCTCCAAAACAAGCACCCCGAGCAGTCCCATGACCCCAACGGTAGTTTCCATGACCGTCCAAGTGCGAAGGGTATCCTTAATAGAGAGGTTAAAGTATTCTTTATAAAGCCAAAAACCGCCATCGTTGACGTGGGATAGCATCAGACTTCCCGATCCGATGGCCAGTACCATTAATTCAGGACTAACACCTGTATTTGCGATTAATGGAAGTGCGATACCCGCAGCGGTAAGTCCCGCAACGGTAGCCGATCCGACACAGACCCGGATGACCGTGGCGATAAGCCAGGCCAAGACCAAAGGAGAAATTGTAGAGCCTTTGAGCATATCACCAATGTATTCGCTTACGCCGCTATCGATAAGTACCTCTTTTAGGGCGCCTGCACCTGCGATAATAAGTAAGACCATGGTAATACCCGATACGGCACTACCCACCGAATCCATCACTTCCTTCATGTCTTTACCTCGGCCAAGTCCCAACGTGTAAATCGCGACTAATACGGATATCAACATCGCAATAACAGGGTCTCCCAGCACATCGGTTGTTTTTCTGAGGATATTTTCTTCGGGAAGAACTAGCGCCACGATTGATGCCAATCCGATTAAAACAACAGGCAACAACGCCGTGAGGATGCTGTTCAAGGTGCCCGGCATTTCTTCGTCGGTCAAGACCTTTGGGTTCATGAATTCCTTGAGCGGTGTGGCCTCAACATTTTTTATGGTCCGCGAAAAAAGAGGCCCGGCAACGATAATTGCGGGAATGGCGATGACAATGCCATACAGCAAAGTTTTGCCGATGTTGGCATCGAACATGATGGCTATACCGGTAGGTGCAGGGTGGGGCGGTAGATAACCGTGTGTCACTGACAATGAGGCCAACATAGGAAGCCCAACGTATATCAAGTTAAGCCCTGTAGCGGCGGCAACGGTAAAGACAAGCGGCACTAGTATAACGAACCCGACTGTATAGAACATGGGAATTCCCACGATAAAACCGGTCAGCACCACGGCCCATTGAATATTCTTTTTGCCGAACTTCTCCACCAATTGCATGGTAATCCGTTGGGCGGCCCCACTATCGGCCACTAATTTACCCAACATGGCGCCCAGACCCAAGATCAATATCAGATAGCCCAGCGTGTTACCTATTCCGTTTTGTATGGATTTGATAGCGGTCAGAAAATCCATACCCTCGGCGACCCCGACCAAGAGGGAAACGATAATAAAGGCGATAAAGGCATTGAGCTTAAAGCGGGCGATCAGAATAAAAAGAAGGATGATTCCGGCAATGACAATGGCGAGCGGCATAGGATGGTTAGTTTTGTCTAAGATACCAAAATCGGGATTATGGACAAACCCATAGCGCTATGCCAGATTATTTGCTTCTATTTTATTAGAATTTGGAATTACCCCTCACACCATAGCGTTGCTATTCTCCCAAGTATCGTCGTTGACCAACTTTTTAGCGGCCTCGTACAGTTCGAGTAGTCTGGTTTTATCGACATCATAGACGCCCTGCATAATCCGTGGTAGGTAAAAGGTACCATGGTCGACGATGCCTTTCCGTTGGATGGTGCTTTTCTCTTGTGCCTCATCGTTCTTTGAAATCTCAGCATTCGAGATTTCTACGTAGCGTTCTAGAATGTTCAGCAGATTACCGGGCGCAAAGTCCTTTGGTGAAATAATTTCACGGATGTCATCGGGCCTGGAAAAAATACTGGTGGTCTCCGTGACCTGAAAGCCGGGGTTATCACTGGATATTATTTTGTTCGTTGGACTGTGGTCGCGCACCCCGCCATCGAAGAGCAGTAGCTTCGCGAAAGCTACGGTCTCGTCCTCAAAATCTTTTATGGGCCCGTTCATAGCGATCCCTGGCGTAAAAATAGGGATGGAGGCGGAAGCGTTGACGAACTTCAAAAAGTTTTCGTAGGATACCGTTTTCAGGTTGATGTACAATCGAGCCCCGGTATAGAAATCCACCGAGCCGACGACGCAAATGGCTTTGGTCTTATCCGTTATATAGGCTTCGAACTCCGCACGGGATACGGTGTTGGCCAAGGTTTTCTCCAAGTTTTTTTGGTCGCCAAGATAGTGTTTGCCACGAATCAACTTCCAAACGGCGTTCAGGGTCTTGATCTTTCCGTTTTTCTGTATGGGAGAAACTTCGAAAAAATCATCCAAGGAAATATTCAGTACCTGTCGCTTTATTTCTTCCCGTTTGCCCAAGGCCAACGGCAATGCCAAGATTGCCCCGGCAGAAATACCCGATATGATTTCCGGAACATATTTACGGTCGTAGATTATCGATTCCGCTACGCCAAAGAGTCCGGCAATTTTTGTACCGCCTCCTGAAATTCCCAAATGCTTCATCTTAAAATAGTTAAGTGATTGGACGCGGGAAGGTGTCACTATCAAAAATAACGGATTATTCTTTAAAACTCTAAAAAGATTGTATGATTCGAGGGGTAGATAGTGTAGAACGCCGGTATTCGATGTTAGATACCTAGAACGACCTTCGCGATCCAAAAGTAGATGAGGATACCGAAAATATCGTTGCTAGTGGTAATAAATGGACCTGTCGCGATAGCGGGATCAATATTTTTTTTATGAAGGAACAAGGGGATAAAGGTGCCTATGAAACCCGCTACCAAAATAACGGCTATCAACGAAATGGAGATGGCCAATGCGGTCAAAAAATCACCTTTCCAGAGCCAGGTGAAAACGAGCAGAACGGCGGCCAAGACGACACCGTTCAATAGGGCCAAGAGCATTTCTTTGACCAAGCGGTCCCCAACGCTGCCTTTCAGGTCGTCGTTGGCCAGCCCTTGAACGATAATGGCGCTCGACTGAACCCCGACGTTACCGGCCATCGCTGCGATTAACGGTGTGAAGAAGAATAAAATGGCATGTTTACTTATCATTTCCTCAAATCCGCCCATGATAGCCGCTGCACCTACGCCACCTATCAGGCCCAAAAACAGCCACGGCAGGCGGGCGCGGGTCAGTTGCCAGATACTATCATCTGCCTCGACGTCTTGCGAGATACCCGCCGCCATCTGGTAATCTTTGTCGGCCTCTTCACGAATAACGTCTACAATATCGTCGATGGTAATCCGGCCGACAAGTCGTCCAATCTCGTCGACTACGGGAATGGCCTCCAAATCGTATTTGCTCATAATTTTGGCGACTTCCTCGGGTTTTTCGTTGACCCCGACCCGATCCACTTTAGGAATATAGATGTCTTTGATGTGGGTCGTGGTTGAGGTCGTCAGTAGGTCTTTAAGTGACAGGCGCCCCATTAACTTATCATCTGCATCCACTACGTAGATGGAATGTACGCGGGTAACGTTCTCGGCCTGTGCTCGCATTTCCTTTACACAGGTGAGCACGTTCCAGTCTTCCTTAACTTTCACGAGTTCCTTGGCCATGAGGCCGCCAGCCGTGTATTCGTCGTAACGAAGCAGGTCGACGATATCTTTGGCGTGTTCGCGATCCTCGATTTCCGAAATGACTTCTTGAATGATATCGTTGGGAAGTTCCCCCACAATATCCGCCGCATCATCGGTATCTAATTCGCCTAGCTCTTCGGCAATTTCTTTTGGGGAAAGATTGCTGAGAATACCTTCCCTAACATCATCGTCCAACTCGGTAAGTACGTCGGAAGTCTTATCGCTTTCCAGCAGTTTGATGATGTAGGTAGCCTCGTCTTCGTCAAGTTCATCTATAATCTCCGCGACATCGGCATAGTGCAGGTCTTCCATCAAGGCGACCAAGGCGGTATCCTTCTGGTTTTCGATCAGTTGTTCGATTTCGGTTACGAGCTCTTCTGTGAGTTTGAACGGGATCATGCGATGGCCTTTTCCTTATTGGAAAATCTGCGCAAAGCTAAAGAAAAGTTTGCACTTGACGAGGCTCAGTGTAGGTGAGTTTAAGCGATTATATTTTTATTTTGAAATTTTGGGGCTTAGGAATCTAAATATGCAGTTCTTGCTGTATTTTCTTGGTCAATAGGATAAAATCCCCAACGCTTAATTGCTCTGGCCGCAAGTTGAAAATGGTATCTTCCCTGAGCGTATCCGAAAGATCAAACGATTTCAGGCTATTGCGGATGGTTTTTCGCCGATGGTTAAAGGCCGCTTTGACGACCCGGAAGAACAGTTTTTCGTCACAGTCCAAGGTAAAGTCTGGTTTGCGGATGAGCCGTAGCACTCCCGATTGCACTTTAGGCGGTGGATCGAATACCTGCGGATGTACCGTGAACAAGTACTCGGCGTCGTAAAAGGCCTGTACGAGAACGGATAAAATGCCGTAGGCCTTGCTACCTTCCTTTTCGCAGATACGCTGGGCCACTTCCTTTTGGAACATCCCGGAAAACTCTGGAACTTGCTCCTTCATTTCCAACATTTTGAACACGATCTGGGTCGAGATGTTATAGGGAAAGTTACCGGTGATGGCAAAGGGGGTGTTCCCGAAAAGTTGGGTTAGATCGTAGTTCAAAAAGTCCGCTTCGACCACCTGAAAAGAACCTGATCTCCGTAAAAGCTTCGGATGCTCCAACGGAAAACTGTGGTTTAGGTAAACGATGGAATCTGCATCGAGGTCCATGGCGACCAGGTCGATATCCTGCAACAGCAGATATTTGGTGAGTACTCCCGTACCCGGACCGATTTCTATGACGTTTTTATAGCCATTTAAAGAAAGGGTCTCCGATATTTGCCGGGCGATACCTTCATCCTTCAAAAAATGTTGGCCTAGATATTTCTTGGCCTTTACAGGGCTTTTATCCGAGAGATTTTTTTTTCTTCCCATAATTTTTCTTTTTGGACATGTCAAAGTTTTCAAATGGTAATATAGACCCAAGCTTTTTTGCCGGAAACCAAGGTAACGCTTATTCTCTCGTAAAGGTCTCCTTCATATTCATCAGCTCCTTTCAAATGCTCTTCGGCAATATGATATACGATGCCTTCGACGACATCTTCATCATTTCCGGTATGCTCGGCCATGGGGTAGATACCATCGGCCTTGGCTTCTGAAATTTGATAGCCTTGTAGTTTGTCGGCAGTACCTTCCATCGTTTTCTGGAATATGGCGTGGTGCAAACGTTCATCTTGAAGGGTACCGTAGGTGAACAGAAATTCGATTTTTTCCATTGGATTTCTAAGTTGTTTTTACTATTTAATGTTCGCTGATTACTTTTAATTCCGTTCTAAAGGAAACGAATTTGTTCGGAAAGCGATTTAGGGCAACTTCCTGCAATCGAGTAGCATCCTCGGAATAATATTTTTGCAATGTTTCTTTGTCCACCGTCGTAAATTGCACCGAATAGGTAAAACCGCCCATCTCTTCTTCCACCAAAACCTTGCTCATTTTCGCGTTCAGGAACTTGCCCGTCGCCAGCACATCGGGAATATGTGTTTCCTGCATCCATTGCAGCCATTCGTCGTGAACGGAGGCTTCGATGTTTGTTGTTACGTTGTAGATTAGCATGAGGTCAAATTCAAATTCATAAATCAAACACAAGCTCACATATAGTTTATGAGTTTAAAAAATAGATTTTACTGATTACCGACCGCTTTTTGTATTTGTATTTGACATTTGTGTTTGAATTTTAGTTAACGGCATCCCCTCTCAAAAGCCTAAAATTCTTCCGTGCTTGCGGAAAGTAATAGCTGTCCTGATAATTATAAATAATCTTCTCGTATTCGGCCTTTGCTTTTTCGGGCGCATCGCGTATATTTCTGTAGAGCTCGCCAAGGGCGAAATGCGCATCATCAGCTAGGATTCCGTTGGCGTAAAATTCGGTTATCTTGCGATAGTTAAATTCGGCGGCCTCGTAATCCTTTATACTTTCCAAAAGTTGGGCCTGTTTCAAAAGGGCTTCGTCCTCTATTTTTTCGCCTTTATGGTCCTTTAAGATGACATCCAGTTCGGCAATCGCTTCCGTTTTCTTGTTCTGATAGGCTAAAAGGTCGGCACGGGCATATTTCTTTAGCGCGGTCTGTGTGGAATCTTCCAACGAATTATCGGAAATTAAAAGGCTCAACTGCATGGCATCGTTGGCAATAAGTTGCGAGGTTGAACTTCTCAAAACTTTCAACTGCGTCAGCGCCCAATCGAAATCCCCTTTGTAAAAACTGGTCTGCGCTACCTTGAATCGGGCGTTTTGGCCCAAAATGTCATTTTTTAATTTTTTCTGTATTTGGGAAAAATAGATCAGTGCCTGATTGAATTTTTGGTCATAGACCAAGATATCGCCCAAAGCTGAGGTTAAGAAAGCGTTTGCCCTAACGTTGAGTGGCAAGTCCAAGCTTTTCTTAAGGATATCGATGGCGGGCTCGGGTGTATCCTTTTCAAATGTGAGAAAATTAGCGTAGGCGACCTGTAATTGTAAGGTCTGGTTTTTATACCCGTGGATGGCGATCAACGCATCGAACTGCTTTTGAATAGCGTCCAAGTCTTTTTCATCGGCATCTAGCAACTGTAAGTCGATCAATTGCAGTTGGGCGTTCAGTTTGGTAATTTCTTCACGGCTATTGTCAACAATATATTCGAATATTTCTTTTGCGGTTTTGGTTTCGGTATCCTCCAAGGCCAAATCGCCTAAACCTTCGAGACGTTGCATCGAGGGCGCATCCATACGTTTATAAAGGGCCTTTTCTTGACGGAAGGCACTGCCGTATTGTTTTTGCTGTACAAAGAGCCAGCTCAGCATTTCGTTCCAAAGCAGATTCGGACTTTGTTGTGCGTTTTTCAATACTACTTGCTTAAAAAGCACGTTGTTCCCGTTCTCGGGATCGGCGGTTACGAAGTCGTCGATCTGTCTC
>JAGXIC010000075.1 GCA_024635875.1 Pricia sp. | reverse complement strand
GCCATGTACCATTCCTTGGTGAACAGCAAAAGTTGTTTTTTGGCGAACTCATGGTCGACCATCGAGAAAGTAACGCAATGAAAGGCAGAGTCCCAGGCGGCGAACCAGGGATATTCCCAAGCATCGGGCATGGAGAGAATGTCATGGTTGCGCAATGTTTTCCAGTTGTTGTTCCTGCCATGAAGTCGTTCTTTTGGTGGAGAGGAGCCGGGGTCGCCCTGTAACCACTGTTCCACGTCGTAATTGTAGTACTGCTTCGTCCAAAGTAATCCTGCAAAGGCCTGTTTTTGGATTTCCCGTTGTTCCTCCGATGAATTTTCGGTAATAGCTTCCAGAAATGAGCGGGATTCCTTTATCCTTTCCGAAAAAACGGAATCGAAACCTTGGTCAAAGGGCGAAACCAAGGTTTCTGGGGTAAGCCTTAAACGAATGGTCTTGGTTTCGCCCGCTTCGATATTCAATTCGTACAAAGGCGCAAACTTGGTGCCTTCGGTGTTTTTCTCGGCAAGCGAATAGTCACCACTGATAATGGCCTCATTAAAAAGGTCTTTTTTAAAGGGATGGTCGTTAGTGCCGTTAAAGACCCGCTCCATATTCGTCTCATTTTGGGTAAAGAGCAGCTTGTTCGGGGTATCAAAATACAGGTTGTATTTGCCGACATAGGTATGGTCGACCGAAACATAGGGGGATTCTTTTTCACCTTGCTTTTTGATGATCGGTTTTTCGGGCATACCGGTAAAACTCCAGAAATTACGTATCCAAAGCGTCGGAAGTAAGGTGACCGGGGCGGCTTTAAGCCCTCGGTTGCTTATCGATATTTTTATAAGGATGTCTTCGTTGCCCGCCTTGGCATATTCGGTATACACATCAAAATACGCATCGTTATCGAAGATACCGGTATCCAAAATTTCGTGTTCAAGATGGTCCTTGCCCCGGCTTTGGTTTTCTGCGGTAAGCTGTTTATATGGAAATTCGTTCTGTGGATATTTGTACAGCTGTTTCATATAGCTGTGGGAGGGCGTATTTTCCAGATAATAGTACAGCTCCTTCACATCTTCGCCGTGATTGCCCTGGGGGCCGGTAAGGCCGAACAGCCGCTCCTTTAAAATAGGGTCCTTTCCGTTCCATAGCGCGACCGAGAAACAGACGTTGCAGTAGCGATCTGAGATTCCTGCCAAGCCGTCCTCGCCCCAGCGGTAGGTGCGGCTTCTGGCATGGTCGTGCGGAAAATAGTTCCAGGCATCGCCGTTCGCACTATAGTCCTCACGCACAGTTCCCCACTGGCGTTCGCTGAGATAAGGGCCCCATTTGAGCCAATCATTCTTTTTGGCGTAATGATCGTCGAGTCTTTGCTGTTCTTTGGTGTTTTTGGCCATAAAAGATATCTACAGGATTAGTGTTGAAGATATAAAATTTTAAAACCTTCCGAAGCTTTAATTTTGATAGCATCAAAAATCCCATCTAAAGCGTTTGACCCATGCCGATTTTTTATACTTTCGGACACTGGGTCGAATACAAATACGAAAACATAACTCAAAGCACAAGTTCAAAACAAATAGTAACGTATCCATCCCTCAGTTCTTTGCTCTTTTATTTTTGATTGTCTCCAAACAATAAACCATAAACATCAAACACTAGTATCATGAACGAAGTCTTTTTCGACGAAATACGAAGCGGCAATTTTAAGGAAGTCAAGGCCATGTTGGCCAAGAACCCAGTACTGCTCGATAGTAAGGATAAACGCGGTTCGACGCCGCTAATTATGGCGACCTACTATGACGAACCCGAAATCACCGACCTGTTATTGCAGCACGGGGCTAAAATCGATGCCAAGGATGCCTCGGGCAATACGGCTTTGATGGGCGTTTGTTTTAAGGGGTATACCGATAGTGCCGAAAAGTTGATAAAAAAAGGTGCCGATGTAAACGTACAGAATGGAATGGGGGCGACCTGCCTTATCTATGCTGTAAATTTCAACCGCCCGGAAATAGCCAAACTATTGCTAGAAAAAGGAGCCAATCCCGCAACTAAGGACAATCGCGGCAATACGGCCTTGGACCATGCGAAGATTCAGGGGGATGCCAGTCTAATTGCGTTGTTGGAGAAACTATAATTCAATTCGATGTAAGTACATCAACAATTCGAGCTAATCAAACGGATAAAGGCTTTAGTTCAAGTGTATTTTGATTGAGAATAACCATGCATATTTAACTTGCAATATTAAATATGTATGGATAATATAAATCCGAATTTGATTTTTACCAGTAGATTTAAGCCGCCTTTTCATTAATTTTAAAAGGATATGACTACATTTTTAAAAACAGCCCTCCTACAATCTCCATTATTCTGGGAAGACCCAGAGGCGAACAGAACCTATTTTTCCAAGGTTATACAAAATATTTCTACGGATACCGACCTAGTCGTCCTTCCCGAAATGTTCAACACCGGTTTTACCATGAACCCCGAACACGTTGCCAAGGAAGAAGGCCCGAAAACCGTGGATTGGATGTTACAAAAAGCCATGCAAACCAACGCTGCAATAGTAGGAAGTCTTCCTTTTTTTGAAAATGACGGCTACACGAACCGTCTCTTTTTCGTCGAACCTAATGGAAAGACCTCCATATATGATAAACGCCACACCTTTACCTTGGCGGGCGAAGACAAGGTCTATAAGGCGGGCACCGAAAGATTACTAGTGGATTATAAAGGCTTCAAGATTTGCCCCATGGTCTGCTACGATCTGCGCTTTCCCGTATGGGCAAGAAATACCGAAGATTATGACGTCATTATCTATCTTGCCAACTGGCCCAAACCTAGAATCGTAGCTTGGGATACCTTGTTGAAAGCAAGGGCGATCGAAAACATGGCTTATTGTATTGGTGTGAACCGAGTAGGAAGCGATAAGGCTGGGCATCAGTATATCGGGCATTCTGGGGTTTACGATGTTTTGGGTGAGCAAATCGCTTTTTCCGAAAAAGAAGAAATTGTTTATGCCAGTTTATCCAAAGAACATATAACAGTTACAAGAGAAAAATTAAGATTTTTGGAAGATAGGGATAGTTTCGACCTTCTTACTTAGCGAAAGAATTAGGTCGGATCTAGAAAATAAACTCATAAACCTACACACCCATAAACTTTTTTGAGAAACGCGAACTACACTAATTTTCACTAAATTCCCATAACTCATAACTCATAACTCATAACTCAGTCCTGTAACCTAAAAGTTTCTTCCAATTCCCAATTTGCCCGCACCTCGACGGTGTCAGGGTAGTAGCTTACCTTTTCGGGCTGTCGCTTTTCAAGGTAGTCGCCGGTGTCCCATTTTTGATTAGCATTTTTATCGAAAATTACGCGAATGAAATACTTGGCCGGTTCTATGTTGTTAAATTCAAGAGCTTTCGGTTCGGGGGCGAAGATTTCACGCTTCAATTTGCCCTGTCCGTCGATAAGTTCTACAATCAAGGGATATGCCGAACTATCGGCTTCGATATTGAACCTCAGATTACCGAGGTCGGCATAGCTTTGGGTCGATAGGTTGTAGACTATAGTATCGTTGGTCTCCCCAAAGAAATCGGTAATTGCGCCGGGCAAAAGGTCGAGTTGATAGTTCTGGTTGGGTTCGACCTTGAAATTGAAATCCACTTTGTTTTCTAAAGTATCCATGCCCGCTGTATAAGAAACCGCTAAAGAATCTTGGTCCATCATACTTATTTTGGTCGTATCGAGAACTTTAAGAGGGGTGTTGGCCGCGATATAAAATGGGTCATTAAAATTGAGAGAACCGTTTTGATTGGCATTCAATTGCAAGGAATCGAGACCCACTTTTCGACTTTTGACGGTAAAGGTGTCGATGACTTTGGCCTTTTCGTTGGTTACGGTAAACACGATGGAATCCATTTCAAAGGGCGTAAACCAATAATTTAAGGTGTCCTTATCGCGCTGTTTCAATATTTTGGTCCTAACGGTATCCGGTAGGGGGGTTAGCGGGTTAATCTCTATATCCGTTGCATCGCCGAAGTAACCGAATTGAATGCGGTTTTGGGCGGCTAAACTGGGCACAGCCATATTGTAGTTAGGCACTTCCTTAAAAAGGGTCAATAGATAGGTAGAATCGTTGGGCAGGGTCAAGGTATCTTCCATGTACGCTATTTTGTCGACGTTCTGATCGAAGATATTGTTCTTGGCCTCGTCTTTTAAGGCAAAAAGTTTGTATTGGCCTTCCTTCAGGTTTTTCAGCCTAAAAATTATGGTACTGTCCAGCGTATTCGTAATATAGTTCGGCGGTCGTTTGAAAATGGTAGAATCGGTATATGCCGTATCAATTTCATAGAGCATTACGCTTATAAACGGGTCAGCTTTCCTTTTGAATGCGTCCTTTACTACTCCCGATACTTTCAATGAATCGATATAGTCTCCCGTGGAAAATACATAGGTCAGAAAACTGCTGGGGTTGCCCTCGTTGTTGTCCTGTACACTCTGACCGAAATTGATGGTATAGGTGGTGTTTTCACGTAAGGTATCCTTGAATTTCAGCTCGAGATATTTACTTGCTGCGCCTTGGGGCCTGATTTCCGGTTGGTATTTTAAGGGTGGGGAAACAATCAGTTGGTTCTGTATGTCCTGCAACTTGATAAATTCATCGAAATAAAGGCGTATCCGCTTTGCCTTAAAATTGATGGTCATGCTATCGGGCTCGGTCTTTACGAGTTGAGGAGGAGTGATGTCTCTCGGGCCTCCACTAGGGCTTCCCCGCCGCGCGCACTGCCAAAGGGCGGCCGCTAGAAGAAATAGAAAAAGAAATGCCACAAAACGACGGATCATCTATCTGGAATATTGAACTCAAGACGAATTCATTGGTGGCAAAGAAACGATTATTTTGGTATTAGCTCGAAACGATAAAGGGTTTTTTAACAGTATGGAGGGTGAATGAAATTAGGGCCAAGAACCAAAACAGCTTTACTTCGACAAGTTCTGCACCCACGTCGGTAAGACCAATTGCCGATTTCCCTCAATTTATCTTTTGGAATTTGGCATCTTCATTGTGCTTGACCTGACAAATTTGGAATTTGGAATTTTCCCATGGATCAGTTCCACAATTTTGGTACAACGGCCATACTTGCCAAATAAATCGTTGTTCCCGTTGCTTGTAGCAGGGTTTGGGCACAGATTTCCATGGTAGCGCCCGTGGTAATCACATCGTCGACCAAAAGAAGGTTCTTGTTTTTTAAATAATCGGCATGTGATAAGCTATATAGGGCGGTATCGTCTTGCCATCTACCAATTCTTCCCTTTTTGGTCTGGGTCTTGGTGTTCGCTGTCTTAATGAGGATGTGATCTGAATATTCCGCTTCGAGATGATGGGCCAATTTTTGGGCAAATCCGGCCACCTGATTATAGCCTCTACGCCTTAATTTTTTAGGATGCAAAGGTACCGGAATTACCATGTCAATTGTTTTCACCAATTCCCCGTTCCCCTTTAAAAGCTGTCCGTACCAATCTCCCAGAAATTCGCTTACACACTCTTGATTTTTATACTTTAAATGATGGATCAATCGCTGTACGCTGCCATTTTCCGAGAAAAACAGGAAAGAGCTTGCCTTTTTTATGTTAATTCGACCATAAAATATACGGTCGACGTGGTTTTCATCGTTAAAGGTGTACTCGGTAAGCGGCATATCGTTTCGGCAATGGGTACAGATAAGTTCCTCTCCTCGTTGCAAATGTGCGGTACATCCAAAACATACCCGGGGCATTAAGACCGAATTGATATCATTTAGTATCTTTGTTAAATTGTGAATTATCAAAATCGCTTGTCTTTAAACCACCTATTTAAATCCCACACCCCCTATAATGGACGGTCAAGATAAGAAATTCAATTATAAGATAGTTCTAACTGCTCTCGTCGCCGTTATTATCGGTATTCTTATCGCTTTTTATTACAGTTATGCGCAATCAAGAAGCCAGATGGCCTTTTTGGAACAGGAAAAGGGACTGCTGCTTAAAGACCTTACCTTGATGAAAACCGACGTCGATAGGCTTTCTGCACTTAACGAGGTGAACGAAATCGAACTTGAAAGCTCGAAATATCGTGTTCAACAATTGCTGGATTCAGTCGGACGACTGAATTTCACCATAGAGAAGTTGCGGGAATTTAAGACCGAACTCCGCCGTCTCGAATCGAAGAACGACAGCCTCAAACTCAAGAATAATTTTCTGAGGTATAACAATATGCTGCTTACCGATAAAAACGAGGCAAACCAAAAGCAGATGGAGGAACTCAGAAACAAGCGTAATTCCTTGGCCGAAGCAGAGGCATTGCAGCGTAAAAAAGTAAAGGAACTCAACAAGGAACTTAAGGTGAAAACCTATTTAAAACTCGGCAATGCCGAAGGCAGCGGGTTTCGATTGCGTTCTGGCAAACCGATAAAGACCAATAAGGCCTCGATTATTGAAAAGCTTCGCGGCTGTGTAACGATTATAGCCGATGATACCGAGATAAATTCCCCAAAGGTGATTTACTTTCAGTTTTTGAGTCCAAATATGCGGGTAATCGAAGACAATGCCAATACGATAACGGTAAGCGGCAATGTGTATAGTAAACGGGTAGAGCTTCGTTTTTCAGGGGAGGATACCAAGGTTTGCGATTTTATAACTATTCCCCAAGGTTCTTTGTCAGCCGGCAACTACAGGCTTAATGTCTTTGAGGACCAAAAACTACTTTCCACTACCGAATTTGAATTGAAATGAGGAATGACCCTTATTTTAAACCGTTTCACAATCTCGAAATTTCTACCCATAACAACCCATTGAATATATCTGGCTAAACGCAAATCGCTTTACGCCCTGCGCAGGATAAATGACGGTGAGCACAAGTCATATAGCGCATAGTTCTTTCCCGGGAGATTAAAATATTTGTTATGGAACGAAAATAAGTTTCCAAGACCGTGCCTAAAATTATACTTTTGCCACATGGCAAGACAAGATGATGATTTTAAGCGGGTAATTTCCCATGCTAAGGAATATGGATACGTATTTCAGTCCAGTGAAATATATGATGGATTAAGTGCGGTATATGATTACGCCCAGAACGGTGCCGAACTCAAAAAGAATATACGGGAATACTGGTGGAAAGCCATGGTACAGCTAAATGAAAATATCGTGGGTATCGATGCGGCCATTTTTATGCATCCCACCACGTGGAAGGCCTCAGGTCACGTTGATGCGTTCAATGATCCCTTAATAGATAACAAAGACTCCAAAAAGCGCTATCGTGCCGATGTACTGGTCGAAGACCATGTCGCCAAAATAGAGTCCAAAATAGAAAAGGAGGTGGCCAAGGCCGCCAAACGCTTCGGCGATACCTTCGATGAAAGTCAATTTCTTGCCACCAACCAGCGCGTGGTCGATTACCAAGAACAGGCTACTGCCATATTAAAAAGGTTAGGGAAATCTTTGGCAGATGAAGATCTGGCCGATGTCAAGAAACTGATCGAGGAACTCGATATTGCTTGCCCTATGTCGGGTTCTAAGAACTGGACGGAAGTCAAGCAATTTAACCTTATGTTCGGCACGAAACTGGGCGCTACCGCCGAAAGCGCGATGGACTTATACTTGCGACCCGAAACGGCCCAAGGTATTTTCGTAAACTTTCTGAATGTACAGAAAACGGGACGGATGAAGATTCCTTTCGGCATCGCCCAAACGGGAAAAGCTTTCCGTAACGAAATCGTCGCCCGGCAGTTCATCTTCCGTATGCGGGAATTCGAGCAGATGGAAATGCAATATTTCATCAAGCCCGGTACACAACAGGAATGGTACGAAACCTGGAAGAAAACCCGAATGAAATGGCATCTGTCATTGGGTTTGGGCAAAGAGAACTACCGTTTTCACGACCACGAAAAACTGGCGCACTACGCCGATGCCGCTTCTGATATCGAATTCCGTTTTCCCTTTGGATTCAAAGAATTGGAGGGCATCCATTCCCGTACCGATTTTGACTTGGGCAGCCATGAAAAATACTCCGGTAAAAAATTACAATATTTCGATCATGAGACCCGAGAAAGCTATGTACCCTATGTGGTAGAAACCTCCATCGGACTTGATAGGATGTTTCTGGCCGTATTCTCCAATTCCCTTCAAGAAGAGGAACTCGAAAACGGGAGCACCAGAACTGTGTTGAAACTGCCGGCGGTATTGGCGCCGACAAAAGCGGCGATCTTCCCTTTGGTAAAAAAAGACGGTCTCCCCGAAATCGCCCAAGAAATCATCGAAGACCTAAAATGGGATTTTAACGTCGATTACGACGAAAAAGACGCCGTGGGCCGAAGGTACCGCAGACAAGATGCCGCCGGAACACCTTTCTGTATTACCGTTGACCATCAAACTTTAGAAGACAAGACCGTAACGATTCGTCATCGCGATTCTATGGAACAGCAGCGCGTAGCGATTTCAGAGGTAAAAGCGATCATTCACAAAGAAGTGGATATGAAATCTTGGTTGATGAAGATGGGATAATTTTAGCATCTACGGTTTCTAATATTTGTAGGCGTATACCATTTGTTGGCATTTATTATTAGGAAATCATGAAAGAATTCAAAAAAGGGACGATCAATAAAGTACAACGCGGAGCGGTTAGGGCCACCTATGAAGTCGATTAGGTCAACGCCATTCTTGACGCGGGTTTTGTGGGGTTCGTATCCTATATTTTTGAAGGAAAGGCAATTTCTCTACCGATGGCCTATGGTAGGTCAGAAGACAAAATATACTTGCAAGGGTCTCTTAAGAATAGAATGTTACTTTCATTATTGGAGGGCGCAGCCGCCAGTTTGACGGTAATGGATCTAGACGACCTTCTATTGGCCCGTTCAGGGTTGCACCATTCGGTCAACTAGCGTTTGGCGACCAACCAATACCCATTTAAAAGAATTACAGCCGCCACCCCAACCGCAAACTCCCGTAAAAATTCCTAGGATTCCCCGGGTAATAATACCGTGGCTCACCGCCGAAACTACCGGCGTTGATCAGCACCGACTCCGCATACTTTTCATCGAAGATGTTATTGATGCCAAAATCGATGCCGATGGTCAATTTCTCCGATAGCTTTTTGCTATAGCCCATTCGGGTCGTGAAAACGACGAAGGCTTCGCTTTGAAGGCTATTGGCATCTGTAAGGGGTATTTCGGAGACGTGCCTGTGTGCGATATTCCAGTAGAAACCATTAAGAAACCGGGACTGGATTCCTGCGGTACGCATTTGTTTTGGAACACCAGTCAACGGGTTTCCCGAAAAATCTTCACCTTCATCAATGAATTCGACGAATTGGTGGTCATTGAGGGTAAAGCTTAGAAAAGGCGCTATTTGCAGTCTTGGACCGATTGTCCACGTGTAATCCATAGCGATTTCAATCCCCCGATGGCGGGTCTTGCCGGCATTTTTACCTATAAATTGGTCTTCGGCTACCCGTTCCGCTACCAACAGGTTGCGAACGTCCATTTGATAAACGGCCATGTTCAGGTGAAACTTGCGGTCAACGAGGTACAGTTCCGTGCCCAGTTCGTAATTCGTGCCTGTTTCTTGTGCGATATCTGGGTTAATAGTCCCGCCGGGAGTCAAGGTCTGCTCCACCGTGGGGTTCGAGAAACCACGACTGACGTTGGCAAACAGACGGGCTGTCTCCGAAAACCGATATTCAACATCAAGACTGGGAAGAGCAATGAGGTCGAAATCACGATTGGCAGTGGTGTTGTCCGTTCCCGTATTGAAACGGTCGCGGAAATCGTATTTTGTTTTGTTGATGGCAAGGCCCAGTTGTGCAGAAAATGCATCCGACAACGGAAATAGAAGTGTTCCGAAACTGTTGAGTTGGGTTCGGAATTCTTTGTTGTCGGCAAATCGGTCGCCCTGTAGGCTCCCATCTATGGGTTGCTCGAGTGTTCGGAAGAGCGACCAATTGTACTCATCTTTATAGAGTTCCGCCCCTAGGTTGTATTCAGCGCTCCGATTTAAGAAACTGAAATTCCCGGTAAAGCGGGTCCGGAACCCGTAACCGTTAGTGATTTCGTCCAAAAAACCCAAGGGTGCGGGCCGGCGTTCGAAATGATCAAGGTAGGAGTAATAGAGGCTGGTGCTGTTTTTAAGTCGGTCGTTGAATGTATGTGTATAGTTGAGGCCGACCAACGTGTAATTGTTAGTCTCAAAACCTGAGACCCCGCCCCAATTCGCGGCCGCTTGTTTCGGGTTCTCGGCAAAGGCGGTTGCGCCCAACGAACTAGCGATGTTGGCTGTGTAATCGATATGGTTGACCAGCAAGGCTATTCTATTCTTTTCGTTAATTTGGTAGGATGTGTTCAATAGTAAGCCATCCCTTTCAAATTGGCTGTTGTTGCGATAACCATCCGTTTCCAAATGGCCGTATTGCAAGCCTAATCGGAGCTTTCCATCGTAATGGTTGAACGAAAGATTATCCTTTAGCAATCCAAAGGAACCCACCGTAAAGTTGTTCGAAAGGTTGGTAGATTTTCCAAGGGCTTCTTTTGGGTTTAAAATAATGGCACCTCCTAAATTTGCGCCAAATGCCGTTCCCTTTGGCCCTTTGATGACTTCCATCTGACTCAGGTTTTCAAGGTCGAACGCCTCAATGGTCGAAAAGCCCGAGCCATCGGTTACCGGAATATCGTTGTAGTATAGACGGAGTTTGTCCGTTCCGAAAAGGGTTCGCGCACCGATGCCGCGAACGGTTATCCTGTTCGTGTTCAGGGCCCCAGATAGCACATACACACCAGGGATCTGATTCATGGCCGAGGTGAGTTCAACGGGACTATAATTTTGGAATATCTTCGCTGCAATGACATCCGAAGGAACAATACCCGTTGCGTTTTTAACTTTTAGGGCATCCAATAGAATCACTTCGTCGAGCTGGGTAATACTATCGTTTTCTATCGGATTTTGTGCAAAAGCAAGATAAACGGAAAAAATGCAAATCAAAAAAGTAAAATCGCGCGTCATAAACATATTTTGGAATGGCAAAAATAGCAAACTTAGCTCGCTTCTTATCCCACAATGCTTATTTTCGCAAATAACTCAGCTGAATAATGAAAATTGTATCCTACAACGTTAACGGCATCCGCGCCGCGCTTAAAAAGGGCTTTCTGGATTGGTTACAGGCCGTCGACCCCGATGTGGTCTGTCTACAGGAAATCAAGGCGATGGAAGATCAACTCGACCTTTCCCTTTTTGAAGAAGCCGGCTATGCGTATAATTATTGGCATAGTGCCCAGAAGAGGGGCTATAGCGGGGTCGCTATCCTATCCAAAACAAAACCCGATCACATAGAGCTTGGAACGGGTATCGATTATATGGATTTTGAGGGGCGAAACCTGCGTGCTGATTTTGGGGATATATCCGTGATGAGTATGTATTTGCCATCCGGCACCAATCTTGCCCGGCTTGAGCATAAACTGACCTATATGGCCGATTTTCAGACTTATATTGACGGATTACGAAAAACCCGTCCTAACTTAATAGTGCTGGGCGATTATAACATTTGCCACGAAGCTATCGATATCCACGACCCCGTGCGCCTTAAAAATGTATCGGGCTTCCTTCCCGTTGAGCGTGAATGGATCGGTAGTTTTATCGATAGCGGCTTTATCGATAGCTTTCGACAATTTAATACTGAATCGGACAACTATACTTGGTGGAGCTATCGTGCCAATGCCCGTAACAATAACAAGGGCTGGCGGTTAGATTACGGTATGGTCGCAGAGCCCTTGAAACAAAGGTTAAAACGTTCGGTCATCCTGTCCGAAGCCAAACACAGTGACCATTGCCCGATTTTGGTGGAAGTGACCCTCTAACTATGCCTTCCTTTCGATGTGCAGCCCTCTTCGTAGTGCTTCCCTCGTCGGTCGCAGAAAGTAGCTCGTTGTGGGTAAGAGCGGGAACTTTTACCCTTGTGGGTACAAGGTAAGGAGATGAATTTCATTTAAGAGGTACGATTAAAAATCAAATGATAGACTCATATCTTGTAGCGTAGGGGTCTGACGTCTTTTTTTAATTCGTAAATTTGGGCGCTTCAAAGAACAACGACTTATCAAGACCCCATGATCTACAACACGCTGCCCCATACCGATATCGAAGTCAGTAAGATATGCCTCGGTTCGATGACCTGGGGCAATCAAAATACCGAAGAAGAAGCCCACGAGCAGATGGACTATGCCGTTGGCCAAGGCGTCAATTTTTTCGATACCGCCGAACTCTATCCCATTCCCGCGCATCCAGACCGTTATGCCGATACCGAGCGGATTATTGGTTCGTGGTTTCAGAAGAACGGAAACCGCGACAAGATTGTTTTGGCCTCAAAAATTGCGGGAAAGGCCGAAATGTCCAAATTTATACGCACTACCGGTTTTACGCCCGAATCGATTCGAGGTGCGGTCGAGGGTAGCCTCGAACGTTTGCAGACCGATTATATCGACTTGTACCAACTGCACTGGCCCGAACGCCACACGAATTATTTTGGAAAAAGGGGCTACGAGCACGACGTATCCGATCATTGGAAAGATAATATCCATGAGGTGCTGCAGACCCTGCGCGACTTAATCCGTGAAGGTAAGATCAGGCATGTAGGGATATCGAACGAGACCCCATGGGGCACCATGCGCTTTTTAATGGAAAGAAAGGTACACGCTAGTTTACCGCGTACCATTACCATTCAAAACCCGTACAACCTGTTGAACCGTTTGTTCGAGGTCGGTCTTTCGGAAATCGCAATTCGTGAAAAAGTAGGGCTTTTGGCCTATTCGCCTTTGGGCTTCGGTACCTTGACCGGTAAGTTTTTGGGCGGTATGCGACCGGCGACTTCCAGGGTTGTACTATACCCACAGTACGACCGCTATAGTGGTGAGACCGCGGTTATGGCTATCGAAAAGTATCATAAATTGGCTAGGGAACAGGGATTGTCGATGGCGCAGATGGCCTTGGCGTTCGTAAACACAAGACCTTTTGTCACGGCTAACATTATCGGAGCGACTTCGATGGAGCAGCTAAGGCATAATATGGCCAGTATCGACGTGAAATTAGGCGAGGATGTACTAAAAGGCATTGAGGACATTCACAATGCGATTCCGAATCCGGCACCTTAAACTTAAATCTATGCATTTTTTAAAAGTGGGATTTGGGCAGTTGGTGCTGATCATAGCGGTGATTATCATCATAATGGTGTTCGCGAGAATTATGAGGGATAAGCGTTAGCCAAACAATCCACTCACAACATCCTCGATTCTGGATACCAGTTCGACGGCAATCTTCGGATTTTTCAATCCGATTTTATTGTTTTTGGAAACGTAAATCGTGGTAAAACCAAGTTTCTCAGCTTCCGAAATCCGCTGGTCCACGCGCTGTACAGGGCGTATCTCTCCCGCTAATCCGACCTCTGCGGCAAAACAGACGCCTTTTGGTATGGGAATGTCCTCGTTGCTGGAAAGTATGGCGGCGATTACCGCCAAATCGATAGCGGGGTCGTCTACCGATATGCCTCCCGTTATGTTCAAGAACACATCCTTTGCTCCCAATTTGAAACCCGCCCGTTTTTCAAGCACCGCCAATAGCATATTCAACCGTTTGGCGTTGTAGCCAGTTGTCGAACGTTGAGGTGTACCATAGACTGCGGTACTTACCAAAGCCTGGATTTCAATCATTAGGGGCCGCATGCCTTCGACGGTCGAGGCAATGACCGTACCGCTGAGCCCCTCATCATTTTTGGAAATCAATATTTCGGAT
>JAGXIC010000074.1 GCA_024635875.1 Pricia sp. | reverse complement strand
GTCTTTCCCGCACCACACTCCCGATTTCCGCATCGATGATAGCGGGCTACTTTTAGGCGTTAAGACCCTAACTGAAATGAGTCTGGATTATCTTGCGAATGGGTCCAAATTACCCTAGGGATAGACTATCAGGAAATAAAAAGTATACTTACCGCCCCATCCAGCCTCCGTCGACCAACATCGTGGTTCCGTTCATGTAGTTCGAAGCCTCGGAACATAAGAAAACAATTGGCCCTTTAAAATCCTCTGGCTGGCCCCATCTCCCGGCTGGAATTCGGGCCAGGATGGACTCCGACCTTTCTTCATCGCTACGAAGGGCCTCGGTATTGTCCGTACTAATATATCCGGGCGCGATAGCATTAACGTTTACGCCCTTACCAGCCCATTCATTGGAGAAAGCCATGGTCATTTGACCGATTGCACCTTTACTGGCGGCATAACTGGGTACCGTGATTCCACCTTGAAAAGTCAACAAAGACGCGGTAAAAACGATTTTTCCTGCACCGCGCTTCACCATTTCCTTTCCGATTTCACGGGTTAAAACGAATTGTGCGGTCTGGTTGACCTCAATAACTTTGTCCCAATATTCATCGGAATGTTCAACAGCTGGGGCTCGTAAAATGGTTCCTGCGTTATTAATCAGGATATCGATTTTAGGAAAATCATCCTTTACCGTTTCTATAAATTCATAGAGGGATTCCCGTTTGCTGAAATCGCAGGCATAGGCCTTGAATTTTCGGCCGATACCTTCAACTTCCTGTTCGACCATGCTGCCGTGCTTTTCCAAAGTGGCACTTACTCCGATGATATCGGCACCGGCTTCCGCTAAGGCTAAAGCCATCGCTTTACCGATTCCCCGTTTGCAACCGGTTACCAATGCTGTTTTTCCTTTTAGGTTGAAACTGTTCAATACACTCATGTGTTTACTATTTAGGGTTTATGGTTGTTTGTTTGGTACTCGGTGTTTTGTGCTTTTGTTCCGTGTTTTAGGTTAATCATGTGGCAAGTCGAAAAAAGAACGTCCAATCGCTAAATCGCAGCTGTTCAAGGTTTAAGGTCGTGGTGGTATAATCCAACTTTAAGCCTTAACCCTACCGAAGGCAAAATTGAACCTTAAATTTTTACTGCTTACCGCTACTGCTACTACCTACTAATCAAGCCCCCTCGAACAACAAAGGAAAAAACTTCCCATCCATTTTATTTCCTTTCGGGATGGGGGGCACGCCCTGTAAAAGTTCATCATTTGTGTTACTGATGGTGCCGTCTGCAAACACATTGAGCACAAAGGCCCGCCGGCTCATTTCGGATTTGTTCTCATAAGAACCGTGCACCATAAGCGGATGATGAAAAGTGGCGTATCCTTTTTGGAGTTCAATAGCTACGGGATTTTTAAACTGCTCTTTCTGCACGTCATCCAAATAATCCATCAAGCCGTTCATGTCACCGGCCAATGATGGTGCATCCAACAATCCCCATGTATGGCTTTTGGGAATATAATGCAGTCATCCGTTTTCGGTCGTGGCATCGTCGAGGGCGGTCCAACAGGTCAGGTGCTGCATGGCGATGGTGCGCGTCCAATAGGAATAATCTTGGTGCCAGGCCACTACCCCGCCGTGTTCGGCGGGTTTACAGAACAATTGGTCGTGCCAAAACCGCACCGGTTTCTCCTCCAAAAGTTGGTGGGCGGCCATCACAAAGGCGGGATTCCACAATACATCATGAAAGCCTTCCGTAATACGCCAATGTCCCAAAGAATGGAATAAAACGGAATTCGGATCTTTGGATTCGTTGCTATGAAATTCGTAAAACAGATCATGTGCAGGATGTTCTGGATCGACGATTTTCTCTAAATCTTTACACAGTAGTTCCACCTGATGATCGTCGAGCAGTTTTACGCCGGATAGATATCCTTGGTCATGAAAATGCGCAACCTGTTCGTCCGTCAATCGGTACTGGTCCCAATCCCCTTTGGTTTTTGGCCAATTAAAAAGGTTGGAAACGGGTCTGTGCCGATTTGCTAAATCAAATATTTCACCCATGATTGCGAATTTGACGTATCGGTTCAAAAATAAGCATTCAAAATCGTATTTTTAGCTCCCTAATAGACTTTATGGTAAAGTTTCCCGGTGCTTTAACTCTAAAATCACACAATAAATAAAAAATGTCAAAAAAGTATATCCAATTACACCCCGAAGATAACGTTTGGGCCGCGTTGGCAGATTTACCTGAAGGTAGCCATGTGCATCACAACGGCCATGACTTTAAACTGGTTAGCGATACAAAAGCCAAACATAAATTTGCGATCAATGACCTAGACTTGGGCGATGAAGTCTTTATGTATGGCGCTCTTGTGGGCAAGGCCATTAAGCCGGTCTCACAGGGGGAAACGATTACAACCGAGAACGTGGTTCACGCCTCTTCGGAATATGTCACCGGAAAACAAAAATCATCTTGGAACGCCCCCGATGTCTCCAAATGGGAAAATACCACCTTTAACGGATACCATAGGGCGGACGGTAAGGTCGGTACCGCGAACCATTGGCTCGTGATTCCCTTGGTATTCTGCGAAAACAGGAACGTCGATGTGCTCAAATCCGCTTTATTAAAATCTTTGGGATACCATACGGAAACCGATTTTGTCGTGGATACAGAAACCCTAGTGCGTCAATATGAAAAAGGCGCTTCTCAGGAAGAACTGCTATCCTCTGAAATTATCCGTACCCAAGAAGACATCAAACGGAACCGGACCTTCCCCAATGTTGATGGCATTAAATTTCTTACTCACGATGGAGGATGCGGGGGAATCCGCCAAGATTCCGAAACGCTCTGCAATTTGTTGGCGGGCTATATTACCCATCCTAATACAGCAGGAGCCACTATTTTAAGCCTCGGATGCCAAAATGCACAGTATCAAATACTGGAGGAAGCCATCAAAAAACGAGACCCGAATTTTTCTAAACCCCTGCACGTACTGGAACAACAGCAGAGTAAAAGCGAACGCCTTTTTATTGCAGATGCCGTCAAAAAGACCTTTTTAGGACTGATCGAAGCCAATAAAACCGAGCGAAAGCCCGCTCCCCTATCCCATTTGGTATTAGGACTGGAATGCGGCGGTTCAGACGGATTCTCGGGAATTTCCGCGAATCCTGCGCTGGGTTATGCTTCCGATCTGTTGGTGGCGCTGAACGCGACTACCGTATTGTCGGAATTCCCGGAACTCAACGGCGTGGAACAAGAACTCATCAACCGCTGCGATACCGAAGAAAATGCGGAGAAATTTGCCCGATTAATGCGGGCCTATTCCGAAAGGGCGGTCGCCGTAGGTTCTGGTTTTGAGAACAACCCCTCGCCCGGTAACATTAAGGACGGACTGATAACTGACGCGATGAAGTCCGCCGGTGCAGCCAAAAAGGGCGGTACCAGCCTCGTGACCGACGTATTGGATTATACCGAACCGGTATCCAAAAAAGGGCTAAACCTATTATGTACCCCTGGCAACGATGTTGAAAGTACGACAGGTCTGGCCGGTTCAGGCTGCACTATTATATGTTTTACCACAGGTTTAGGTACACCTACGGGAAATCCTGTTGCCCAAGTCATTAAAATATCAAGTAACAACACCTTGAGCGAACGTATGAAAGACCTTATCGATTTTAATACGGGTACCATCATCACTGGCGAAGATACCATTGAAAGCAAGGGCGAGGAACTGTTGGAGTATATCATCAAAGTCGCCAGTGGCGAGGTGACACCGGCCGCCGTTCGATTGGGGCAGGAAGATTTCATTCCATGGAAGCGGGGGATTTCCCTTTAGAAATTCAACCTCAAGTGTCAAGTTCAAGTTCAAAGTCAAGTTCAATACGGTTTGGCATTGGACGAATTTCAAAAATATAACTATACATGCATCCCCTAAACAGAAAAACAACAACGGAAGAAAAGAATCTCCCTATAAAAATGATACAATTCGGCGGTGGCAATTTTTTACGTGCCTTTGTGGATTGGATGGTGGATATATTAAATAAGGAAACCGATTTTAACGGCGGTATTGCTATTGTCAAACCCACGGAGGGAGGGGATTATTCCGAACTGAAGGCCCAGGACGGACTTTTTACTGTTATTCTAGACGGTATAAGGAATGGCAAATTGGTTGCGGAGAAATCCGTGGTGACCTCGATTCAGCAGGTTGTGAATTCCTATACCGAATGGGAAACGTATTTAGACTTGGCGAAAAACCCCGATATACGATTTATTGTTTCCAATACTACTGAAGCTGGGATTAAATTCAACAAGAAAGATAAATTTGAAGATGAACCTCCTACCGAATTTCCAGCTAAACTGACTATTTGGCTGCACAAACGATTCCGGTATTTTGAAGGTGATACCTCGAAAGGCTGTATTTTACTTCCTTGTGAATTGATAGAAAATAACGGGGATGCCTTAAAAAAATGCGTGTTGGCTTATGCAGATAGCTGGCAATTGGATAATGAATTCATGGAATGGATCGAATCCGCCAACCATTTTTGCAGTACGTTGGTCGACCGCATCGTGTCGGGCTACCCCAAAGATAGGGCCGAAAAGACCCAAGAAGAACTGGGTTACGAGGACAAACTTTTAGTGGCGGGGGAATACTATCACAGCTGGGTCATTCAAGGTCCGGATACTGTGCAAAAAGAACTCCCTTTTTCCAAAACGGACTTGAATGTCGAATTTGTAGACGACCTTGGGCCTTATCGCGAGATGAAAGTCCGTATTTTGAACGGAGCGCATACTTCTATGGTCCCAGTGGGCTATTTGGCCGGCATCCGGCTTGTTAGCGAGGCGATGGATGATAAAGAGGTCAGCGGCTTTGTTGAATCCCTTTTACTGGAAGAAGCGGCAAAAACATTGGACTTTCCCATAGAGGTTAAGCGAAAGTTTATCGCCGATGTTCTGGACCGCTTTCGAAATCCGCTTTTAAAACATCAACTGATAAGTATATCCCTGAACAGTACTTCCAAATTCACGGCCCGTCTGCTACCTACTTTAAAGGATTATTTTGCTAAGGAAGGAAAACTTC
Organism: Pricia sp.; assembly: GCA_024635875.1. Classification (GTDB taxonomy): domain Bacteria; phylum Bacteroidota; class Bacteroidia; order Flavobacteriales; family Flavobacteriaceae; genus Pricia. The sequence continues at coordinate 3,720 of JAGXIC010000074.1, read as the reverse complement.
CCAAACGAATCGTATTCGGACTATCCGCGTTGATCCGTTTGTATAAGGGGGAAATCGATGGGGAGTCCATCCCGTTAAGGGACGACCAAGATGTATTAACTTTCTTTGCAATCCAATGGAATAAGTTTGATTCTAATGAATTATCCTTGAAAGAATTATCCCAATCTATATTAAGTAATACCTCAATTTGGGAAGAGGATTTGACAACACTTCACGGATTGGTCGAAAGTGTTTCGAGAAACCTAGTGGCCATTGATAAGAATGGAATCCATAGTGCCTTGGCAAATTTATAAACGAAACAATTAAAAATAGCAACTATGATCATAGACTCCCACCAACATTTTTGGAAGTACCATCCTGAAACACACGTTTGGATCGATAATAACATGGCCTCCATTCGCCGTGACTTCTTACCCGCTGACCTAAAGATAGTCTATATCGAAAATGGTATCGATGGCTGTGTGGCTGTACAAGCGGACCAAACCCTGGAGGAAACCGATTTTTTGCTTGATTTGGCACGGGATACTGATTTTATAAAAGGGGTTGTCGGCTGGGTGGACCTTCGTGCAAAAAATGTGGACGAAACCCTTGAAAAGTATGCCTCCAACGCAAAATTAAAAGGATGGCGTCATGTCGTTCAGGGCGAGGCCGATCACAATTTTTTATTGCGTCCTGAATTTTTACAGGGAATTTCCTATTTGGAAAAATATGGATATACCTATGATATTTTGGTCTTTCCGCACCAGTTGGGGGCAGTGTTGGAGTTTGTAAAACACTTCCCACATCAAAAATTCGTCATCGACCATATCGCCAAGCCCTACATAAAGGACGGGTTTTACGAGGGATGGGCGGTACTAATGGAAGCTATTGCCCAACATGAGAACGTGTATTGCAAAGTATCGGGCATGATTACCGAAGCCGACTACAACGCATGGACACCGGAACAAATACATCCCTACCTACACCATGTTCTAGAAATTTTTGGTAGCGAACGCGTCATGTTCGGTTCCGATTGGCCAGTTTGTTTAGTGGCCGGAAATTACGGACAGGTCAAAGCGGTGGTAACGGATTTTATTTCAGGCTTGAGCGTGATGGACAAAAGCATGATTATGGGAGAAAATGCCCAGTCTTTCTACAGATTATAATTGTTGTACGAACAAATCTTAACTGCCCACAACATTAACCAATGTACCGATGTGGTCTATTGTAATTCGAACTTCGTCGCCAACTTTCAAAGTAAAATCGTCTGGAGGTATAATACCAGTACCCGTCATCAAAAAGCAACCATTGGGAAATTTACATTCCCTAAATAAAAATTCAACTAATTCGTTGTGTTTCCTTTTCATTTGGCTGATGGCGATACTATCAGAGAAAATGGCTTTGCCGTCCCTCAGAATTTCCAACTGTATTCTAGTATCAGGGGATATGGGCTTCCCCGGTACATAAATACAAGGTCCCAATCCCGCGCAGCCCTCGTAGGTTTTTGCTTGGGGAAGATAGAGCGGATTTTCGCCCTCTATACTGCGAGAGCTCATATCGTTGCCGATGGTATAGCCCTCGATACTCCCTTCCGAACTGATAAAAAGCGTGAGTTCGGGTTCGGGTACGTCCCAGCCGGAGTCTTTTCTAATTCGCACCGTTCCGCCGTGGCCGACAGTACGCTGAGCGGTGGCCTTAAAAAAAAGTTCAGGACGGTCCGCATCGTAGACCCGGTCGTAAAAACTGCCGCCGCCTGCCTTTTTAGACTCTTCCATTCTTGCCTCCCTACTGCGCATATAGGTAACGCCCGATGCCCAGATTTCTTGTGTGCCCATTGGGGTCTCTAACCTGTTGGGAAGACGTTCACTGGAGTCGGGCTCCATGGTCCGAACTTCCGTTAGCAAGTCCTGATACAGATTTTTTCGGTTTAGAAAAGTATCCCAATCATCTACTTTTTTAAGGTAAAACGTATCATCTTGTTTGAGTATGGCGCCCTCACTAGTCTTATAAATTTGCATCAGCCTATTTTTTTAATATTTAATCAGGATAAAAATAACTGTTTTTTTGAGATAAGGGAGAATCCAAAGGCATTGAGGCTTATTTTTAACAGGATATTGTTTTATATTGCCTTTTAGTACTGATGCGTTAAAATTTAATCGCTAAATAAATTCATTTGTTCATTGACATTTTGATTTGATTTCGGTTCGGTGAGCAACTCCTGCAAAGGAGTCTTGTCTATGGCGGAGATACCTAATATTTGGATTATCTCATAAATGGACAGCTCGCTTTTTAAGGAATGTTTTACGTGTGCCACTACCAAATAAGTGCAGATCGCCACCCAGATATGGATGTTGACGGCATTTTCCGAGTGCCCCCAAAGTTTCTTTATGGCCAGGTTCTGCTTGATCCATTTGAAAAAGGTCTCTATCTGCCATCTGTTGCGGTACAGTTTGGCGACTTCGAGAGCGGACACTTCCATGTTGTTGGTCAGGAAAAGGAGATCGACATCGCCTTCCCGGTCATGGTATTCCACGAGCCTAAGGGGTCCGGGGTAGAGCTTTTTCGACCTATGCCCGTTAAGGGTCACCGTTCTGTCCGTTCTCAGTCCTGACGCCGGATCTATGTTGAAGTTCTGTTCCACAACGCTGTAGTCCATGTTGGACTTCGCCCTTGAGACGAAAAAGGCCCCGGCCGTATCCATTCGGTAAAGCGCCTCGAAGTCGACGTAGGCCCTGTCCATTAGATAGACCGCACCGGGTACGGGCACTAATAGGTCGAGAACGTTGCTATCGTGGTACTTTCCATCGCTTACCAGTATAAAGGACGGGATGTTCCCCCTCAGGTCCAATAGCGCATGGACCTTAACGGCTCCCCTAGAATATTTTCCGGGCGCCCATCGGAACAGCGCAAGGCTAAGGGAAATCGTGGTGGAATCCAATGCGAAGACCTCGTTGTCCAGTTTGACATTGGGGACCTGACTATCGGCATACATTGGCCGGACCAGGTCCACAAGGTACTGTCCGAATTCCGCGAATATCCTCCAGTCCCGTCGTTCGTTGGCACGCGATAGCGACGATTGGTTGACGTGTCCACTAAAGCCGAGGTGGTAGAGTTTGTTCCTGTGGGCCCTGAGGCAGGTCGAGATGTCCCTTAGGGAATTCCTGGAAGTCAGCTGTCCGAAGAACAACTGGATGAACTGGTTCCAACAGTTGAAATCCCGGGTCCTGTAATCTCCGTTGTGCCTTTTTACACATTTCTCGAACTCGTACCTGCTTATATACTCAAGGAGTTGGGCAAAAACATATTTTCCAGAATTCATGACGGTCATTTTAACAAACCGCCAAGATATTGGCCAAATCAAATCAAAAAATCAAAGAACGCTTTTAATTCCCCGTGTATAAAGGGATTGAACAAAATTTTAAAAAGTTAACGCATCACTAGTAACTTCCAAAATTTAAAATTCAAGAATTTCAGGGGGATTATTTTAAAAAAATGTAACGTGAGCTGTGTATTTAACATAATTTCACATTACTTTAGCAAAATATTGTAATTGGTTTTTGCCAAGCAATTTTCAATTCAAACTCAACTAACTAAATTATTAAGTATGAAAAAAGCATTCTTTAAAGGCTTTATGATTTTGACGGCCCTATTCTGTTTTGGTATGGTACAAGGTCAAACCGTAACTGGAACCATTTCCGATGGATTAGGCCCCTTGCCGGGCGCCAGTGTCCTAGTTAAAGG
>JAGXIC010000073.1 GCA_024635875.1 Pricia sp. | reverse complement strand
CCATCCATATTATCGGAAAAAAACATGAAGTGCCCGAGTTCAATATCGAAGTGGGCATAAACCCTACTTTTATATTGGAAAAAAACGGAAAAGTCGAATACGCGATTATCAACGGATTTCTCATCGATGTTGATAAGGCTACTTCAGCGAGCTTTGGGAATGCGATGATTTACAGGTAATTTCAAAGGACGCTTTCAAATATAACCAATTGGAGAATCTGTAGATGAGTGTGATAGTTGATTTTTAGGATGTAGTTTCTCGACCTTAGTTTAGGCCAAGCGCAGTCGAAGAACTCGACGGGACAACCTTGGGATTTGGAATTTGGTGCTTTGAATTTTCTAACATGCTTGTTAAATCTTCCACAAAAGCCTTGTTCCGCATATATCAACGGCTAACTTAGCGTTATAAAAATAGTTTTCTTTATCCAACAGGAATCCGTAATTTTGCAAAATGTTTTTTATGATTAGAAGAATTGTTTCCCTATTGCTTTTGGCCGTTGCGTTGCATTCGTGTAGCGAGTACCAAAAAGTACTGAAAAACGAGGATGTTAAGGCCAAGTACGATTTGGCGCAGAAGTATTACGATGAGGGCGATATGAAACGGGCCAACCGCCTTTTCGAGCAGATTGCTCCCAAGTATGTCGGCAAACCACAGGGGGAGCGCGTTATGTTCTTCTTCGCGGATACGTATTTTCAACTCAGGGATTATAACATGGCGGGCTATCAATTCGAACGGTTCGTCAAGTCGTACCCGAAAAGTGAAAAAGTGGCCGAAGCGTCCTTTTACGGTGCTAAAAGCTACTATGAACTATCACCGCGGTACTCGCTCGACCAGACCGATACCGATAAAGCTTTGGTCAAATTGCAGAGTTTTATCAATATGTATCCCGATTCAAAATATTTTGCCGAGGCTAACACTATGGCCAATGACCTGACTACGAAAAAAGAGCAAAAGGCCTTCGAAATTGGCAAACAATATAACAAGTTGGGGGAATTCGATTTTACGTTCCTAAACCCTGCCATCAGTGCCTTCGATAACTTTATTTCGGATTTTCCGGGATCGGTATATAGCGAGGATGCCATGTACTACCGGTTCGAATCGGCTACGCAATTCGCCCTGAATAGTCTTGATCGGCTCAAACCGGAAAGGGTAAAGGAGGCCCAAGCGGACTATAATGCCCTGAAAAAACAATTTCCAGAGACCAAGTACGCTGTAAGCGCGGATAAATTATTGGAAAAACTTACATCTGGACAACAGGATGTTACACAAGAAAAAGAAGCTAAATAAATTGATTTTAAAATTATGGATATGAACGACCTGAAAAATTCAAAAGCTGCCGTAAGTACGAAAACGATCAACAAGAATGAATTCGATCAGAAAACGGATAATATTTATGAAGCCATTTCCATAACGGCCAAGCGTGCCGTACAGATCAATTCCGAAATCAAAAAGGAGTTGTTGGAGAAATTGGAGGAGTTCGCTACGTATAGTGATAGCCTAGAAGAGGTCTTCGAGAACAAAGAACAGATCGAAGTTTCCAAATTCTACGAGAAACTTCCGAAACCCCATGCGTTGGCCGTCGAAGAATGGTTGACCGATAAGATTTATTTTAGGAATACGGAGAAGGAGCAGTAGTACGATAATTTATTCAACGAATATGCTCACCGGCAAAAACATCCTTTTAGGTATTACCGGAGGCATTGCCGCCTACAAAACTACCTTTCTTGTCCGTTTATTGATAAAAGCCGGCGCCAACGTTAAGGTAATCTTGACCGAGAGCGCCGGTGATTTTGTTTCCCCCCTTACCTTAGCGACCCTTTCCAAGAATCCCGTTTTATCTTCTTTCGTAAGCGAGGAGGCTGGAAGTACGGATTGGAACAATCATGTAGCACTGGGTCTATGGGCCGACTTGATGTTGATTGCACCCGCAACGGCAAATACCTTGTCTAAAATGGCGAACGGCGCTTGCGACAATCTTTTGTTGGCCACGTATCTTTCCGCTAAATGCCGGGTCTTCTTTGCCCCGGCAATGGATCTGGACATGTACAAACATCCCTCTTCAAAGACATCTTTTGAAAAATTAAAATCGTACGACAATGTGATGATTCCAGCAGCCTCCGGCGAATTGGCTAGCGGATTGCACGGTGAGGGCAGAATGGCTGAACCGGAAGAGATAGTCGCTTTTATTACGGATTATTTTTCAAAAGGACTGCCCATGTCCGGTAAAAAAGTATTGATAACGGCCGGACCTACCTATGAAGCGATTGACCCTGTACGGTTTATCGGAAACCACGCTTCAGGACGAATGGGCTTTGAACTGGCGGAGGTGGCAGCAAACTTAGGGGCCCAAGTGGTATTGATTTCAGGACCTTCCCATTGTACCGTTTCCCATAAATCGATCCGTTTAGAAAAAGTGGTTTCCGCCGATGAGATGTACCATGCCGCGCATAAGAACTATCCGGATACCGACATTGTTATCTGTGCCGCGGCAGTCGCCGATTATCGGCCGAAGTCCGTAGCCGAACAGAAAACTAAAAAAAACGATGCGGAGATTTCCATAGCGCTGGTGAAAACGAAAGACATCCTATTATCCCTTGGAAAAGAAAAGAAAAAGCAATATCTAGTGGGCTTCGCATTGGAAACCGAAAATGAAATCGCTAATGCCAAGGCCAAGCTGAAAAAGAAGCATTTAGACGCTATCGTGCTCAACTCCCTAAACGATACCGGAGCTGGATTCGGAACGTCTACCAACAAAATTACCTTTTTGGATAAGAATTCAACGATAATACCGTTTGAACTTAAGAACAAGGCCGAGGTGGCCCAAGATATTTTCTCCGAAATCCTTAAACGAATCGATGCGTAAAGTCCTAATTTTGATGGTAGTTTCATGCGTTGGGCTGTCGCTACAGGGGCAAGAGCTGAATTGCACGGTTACTGTAAATTCCGATCAAGTAGCGCAGACCAACCAACAGATATTCAAGACCTTGGAGCGTTCGTTGAACGATTTCGTGAACAAAAATAAATGGACCAACCGCACCTATCAAGAAAACGAGCGGGTCAATTGCCAGATGTTCATTACCATTACCAAGTTCGAATCAAACCGTTTTGAAGGCAATATCCAAATCCAATCCTCCCGCCCGGTCTACAATACCTCGTACGCTAGTTCAATCTTTAACTATAAGGACAGCGATTTCAATTTTGAATATATCGAGTTCCAACCGCTGGTATTCAACAAAAACGTTTTTGAATCGAATCTTGTAGGCGTTATTTCGTATTATGCCTATATTATCCTAGGATTGGATGCCGATACTTTTGCCTTGGAAGGTGGTACCGATTCGTTCCGGACGGCACAACAAATAACCACGCAAGCGCAGGGAAGCAATTTCTCGGGATGGGACCAGAACAGTGACCGCAGCCGTTTCGAATTGATAGATAATCTTTTGTCGAACACGTATCGCGAATACCGTATCGCCATGTACAACTACCATCGAAAGGGTCTTGATATTTTGGGCGACAACAATAGTACCGGTAAACAAGTGATAGCCGGCACGATGAAACTGTTCGAGACCATGATCAAACGTCGTCCCAATGCTTTTTTGATTCAGACCTTTTTCGATGCGAAGGCCGATGAAATCCAAAATATCTTCTCCGATGGCCCCAAAGTCGATATCGTCGAATTGAAAGAGACCTTAAATGCCGTCGCACCCACCTATTCCAGTACGTGGAAGGATATTAAGTACTGATTCAAAATCTTGAGAACTTAGTATCAAGTACCGAGTATAATTTATAGGATACTTTCTACTTAATACTCAGTACTAATTCCTAGGTACTATCTATGCCTATTTTCCTGAATAATCGATTATCTTTACGGCACTAAACACCTATAGTAGCCAGTGCTCATAAACCTTTCCATAAAAAATTACGCCCTTATCGACGAATTGGACGTCGCGTTTACCAACGGATTTACTTGTATAACCGGTGAAACTGGAGCTGGCAAATCCATTTTGTTGGGTGGCCTTTCCTTGGTTTTGGGAAAGCGGGCGGATCTTTCTTCTTTGCGTGACAAGGATAAAAAATGCATCATCGAGGCGGAGTTTAAGGTGGATAAATACGATTTAAAACCCTTTTATACCGATAACGATCTCGATTATGAGAAGCGAACGATCGTAAGAAGGGAAATTCAGCCCAGCGGGAAGTCCCGTGCCTTTATCAACGATTCCCCGGTCACTTTGGATATTCTTACCGAACTGGGGGATAATCTTATCGATGTGCATTCGCAGCATCAGACCCTTCGCTTGACGGACAATGATTTTCAATTGAAAGTTATTGACGCCTTGGCGGATAATGGGCAACTTCTTAAGAGCTATTCGGAAAAGCTGGATACCTATCGCAAGACATCAAAAGAACTGCAAGAGCTGATCGATTTTCAAAAGGAAGCCATAAAGGAACACGATTACAATAGTTTCCTTTTGGAAGAATTGGAAGCCGCCCCTTTAAAAGTGGGTATTCAAGAGGAACTGGAAGAGCGCTACGAACAACTGGACAACGTTTCAACTATTTTGGAACTACTCTCCAACGGATATCAACTTTTGAACGATGATCAGGTCGGGGTGGTCAATTCGCTGACCGAATTAAAGCAAGTGTCCAACCGGTTGTCCAATTTCGGAAGCCAATATGCGGATCTGAACCAGCGGATACAGTCCGTTTTCATAGAAATCGATGACATAGCCGAAGAGTTACAGCGATTTCAGGACAATGCCGAAGCGGATCCGCAGTCGTTGGAAGAGACCAACACCAAGCTACAGCAGCTATACGATTTGCAAAAAAAGCATGGGGCAGTTGATGTTTCGGAATTGTTGGAAATTAAGGAAGCCCTATCCGAAAAAGTAAGTGTGACCGAAAACTTGGAATCCGATATCCGTAAAAAACAAGAAATGCAATCGGTTCAGCAAAAAGAACTGGATGCATTGGTGGTGTCGTTGTCCGCCAAACGTAAAAAGGTGCTTCCCAGTCTTAAAAAACAACTGCAGGATAGTTTATCGTCCTTGGGAATGCCGAGTGCGACGTTCAAAATTGAAATCCATCCTTCCAAAGAGTTCAAGAATAACGGAAAAGATGCGTTGACCTTTTTATTCTCCGCGAACAAGGGTACCGATTATGGGGAGTTGAAAAAAGTAGCTTCCGGAGGGGAACTTTCCCGAATCATGCTGACGATAAAGGCCATTTTGGCCAATTATGAGCAACTTCCTACAATGATGTTCGATGAAATCGATACCGGGGTATCGGGTGAAATTTCAAACAAGATGGGCGACATCATGAACGCCATGAGCAAGACCATGCAGGTATTTTCTATCACCCATCTGCCTCAAGTAGCCTCCAAAGGGGACCATCATTTTAAGGTCTATAAAATCGAGGAAGGCGGAACCACCCACACCAAAATGAAAAAGCTGGATTCCGACGAAAGGGTAACGGAACTAGCCGGCATGTTGGGCGGCAAGGAGTTGACCGATTCGGCGATGGCCCATGCTAGGGAGTTGTTGAATTTTT
>JAGXIC010000072.1 GCA_024635875.1 Pricia sp. | reverse complement strand
GGCATACACCCCACCATCTACCTTGTTTGAAAAATCTTCAAATGTTTCACTTCCCATTTTTTTATATTTATTAGAATAAGCATTAAAAAAGGTAGGTGCTGCGGCGGTGGCCATAGCTGCCATGTACATGGGTATGTGTTTGTCTAACCTTAAATCTGAAGTGTGAGGAGTTTTAAGTACTTGTGTCGATCCATCCATTAAACTGTATACTGGTATTAGAAGTTTGGTTTTGGCATCCAGAATTCTGGGGTCTTCTTTGCCACCATAATGTTTATTGAACTTTTCGCGTATCAATTTCTCCAGTGGATGATTGTTGTAGAATGCTCGCTTCACAAGATTCCAATTTCTTTGACCAAAAATGGCTTTTGCATTGTTGATGTATAAATCATAAATTTCCTTGGCCGGAATGCCCAATGATAGGGCCAGAGCTATAATACCACCTGTAGATGTGCCGCAGACTAACTGAAAATGTTTATGAATCTGACCTTCGCCAATCTCTTCCTCAATACATGCAAGGAATTTGGCGGGAAAAATGCCCTTTATTCCACCACCATCAATAGATAATATTTTAAATTTTTCCTCTTCCATACTTAAGTTTTAACCCTAACCGCCCCGGTCAACAATCGCTGCATCAACCCCCGTTTTTGGTCCTGTAGCTGGGCAAGCTGCTGTTTTAGTAGTTCTATCTCTTTGTCTTGAGCGTTCAATAAATTTGTTATTTTTTCTCGCTCTGTTGTTTTTGGAAATGGGAACTTGAATTTTTTCAGGTTGCTTCCATTAATAGAGTTTATTGTGGCACCCAAGTTCTTATGAATTTCTCTTTGATAATAATCCGTATCAAACAAATGAAATAGATAGTTATTCCTAGCGCTTCTAAACACGCTCATAAATGCTCCAAACGCTTTTCCTTCCGTCTTTTTATCAATTTTGGCATTTTTCCCGATTAAGCGCTTGCTTCCGTTTCTGACGCAAATCAAAATGTCGTTTTCCTTTACTGGGTTATAGTTGCCATCTTCAATATCTACATAGACCTTATCGTCAAAATCCAATCTACGGTTTTGAACATTTGATGATCTTAAAACTAGTAAACCGGCGTCTTTTTCCTGAAATGAAAAAAGCCAACTTAAAAATTCCAAAAGATATTTTCAACAAAGTTAAATCGGCCAATAGAAAATTTAATAAATATCTTGTGCAAATAGCAGAAATAGCAGCTATTAATAAGAAGCTCACCATGCATATAGCCCGTCATAGCTTTGGTAACATTTCAGGTGATAAAATTCCTATTCAAATGCTACAGAAGCTTTATAGACATTCTACAGTCACCACTACCATACTTTATCAAGCCAATTTTATGCATAAAGAAACCGATGATGCTTTGGAGAAGGTCATTAATTTTTAAAAACACCATCCAAATTACATAGAAATACCCTGCCCCCTATTTTGTCCCCTATCATTTCGAAGTTCTTGGTAAGCATCCTTCATACGCATCTTAACCTCGCTCCAACTTGTCCCGTTGAGGATAATCACTTGGTTGTCCCTATTATTCATATTATGGGCATCCTCGAAGTATAATAGCGACCGTTCGGCCATAGCCGTGTTGTCCATTTGGTATTTTTCCTGATAGGCACCTAGCATTGCCTTTAGGGTACAATACTTGAGAAGTTCATGTATATCATAGAAATCTTTTTGCGTTCCACGACCAACGACAGCGTTAATTTTCATGGCGGCAACATCCAGAATACTCGCCAATCTTGCTCCTTCATAAATTTCCAAGGGTTTGAGAAGAGGGTACGGGGCATTGACGAAATCGGTCTTGATATTATCTATGGATCCGAAAACACCTGTATCGGTAGCTGAGATACTTGTAAAGCGCGAACCAAATTGGTTCTTTAGTTTGGAATTGACCACGTTGGAATAGTATATATCAAAATCCCGCTCACTAAAAAGATCTAAATCTTCCGAATGGCGGTGTTCAAAACGCAGGGCAAGGTTCGTTCCCCCGGCCAGATAATGTTCTGAAAGGAAATCGGGTTGCATTAGTTCCAAGAGCAGTTTCCGCTGCCCTTCCCCCACCGCCCTCAAAGTGAAATGGTTTTATAAAAGTTGAGGGTTTTTTTCGATACGCCTTTAGTATTTTCCAAGGCGGAAATGATTTCCTGTTGGGAATAGGCAGTTTCGATTTTCCGGATTTCGACATCCGTGCCACGCTCCAAGACTCTTACAATGATGAAATCCATGTCCTTCGATGAATCCAACAAATTTAAATCCACATCCAAAAAAGTTGTTGGATTTAAATGATTTTCATGAAATTTTTTCTTGCTCAAAATTCCCGTATTTCAAAGACTAAATTACGGATTATTTGAAGCTTTGGCAATTTAATGGGGCGGTTTCAAAGCTCCTTTCCTTTTTTTCTTCCTTCCCCCTATCCACAAAAAGCGCCCGGCAGGGCGCAATATTCTTTGGCCGAATCGCTTCTTCGGATTCTACAACGAAAGCCCTCTGCCCTTGAACTTTGTAAAATCCGTAAACTCATCTTTGAACCCGTTATAGACTTCTTCGGTTTTCCTACCGCCGCCTAATAACGTACTGATGGCATATACGCCTTTTCTGAGCAATCGTTTTTGTTGGATACTGGATTGTCTTTCGCATGCTTGGTTCACACTGTCGCGAAGCCCTTTATCCATGTGATGCTGTACCATCTCCGGGTGCAGGTTGGGGTACACTTTTTCCTCCGTCAACATAAAAGCTACCCTATCGTACATTCCCCTTTCCATTAGATGGCCCGCCCATAGGTTCTTTAGATTCTTTCTGCCATGTTTAACAAGGCTGTTGATGACGGTCTGCTGTTCGTGTAAAGTTCCATTCAAATCGGGAATGGAATTCAAATAATGACTTGTTCTCTTTGGCAACAGGCAACTTGTTCCGTTGTCTGTATAGATGGATTTGACCTCAAACCCGTCTTTTCCTTTTACAAAATAGAAACCCTTGGCATTGAAAAAAGCAATATAGTCCTTTGCCGATTTTTCGAAAGGCGCGTGCATCCGTTCGGCATTCTTTACATACGAACCCAAAGCGACACTTTCATATTGCTTTTTGTGAGCGGGATTCATTTTTTCGTAAAGTTTCGGAAATATCATTGGCAGGAAAATGGCCGATGCGGTTAGTTTGGGGCTATTATCGGAATTCTGTGCCGTTAACATTTCAAGCATCAAATGGTTTTGACGGACGAAACCCGTGGACACATATTTTTCCATGGCCTCAGGAAAGGGCAGGTGCCCCAAAGGAACGGGGACCGTATGCCTGTTCGAGCCAGTAAAGGACAACTTGTTATCATGATATTTTACGCCCAATGATTGGAACAAAAGACGGACGCTTCCCTGTTGTGTGCCAACATCGAAAATGCGTTTTTCCAATACATCGCCGATGAGATTGAATTTACCTTCCAAGGTTTCCTTTTCCTTTTTGGTTTCCAGTCGGTACAATCTTTCCTTTACAATAGGGAACTCCCTTTTAATTGTTTCCCTGAACAATCCTTTTCGATTTCTTGGGATATAGCGGTCAAGGAATATGTAATTTTTTGATGCCATCATTTTAGTAAGAATATCGCCGAGGTTCTTGGTCATTATATGTTCCGAAAGCAACCCTTCCTGTTTCGGGGATTTTAGATAGGAAGTATGGAATGCCTCTTTTATCAGCTTTTGGACTTCCAATACAAACTGCTTGCTATCGGTATCGATTTCCGAAGGTCCGTCACCGTTACCGAATATATCGGGACATTTCTCCATCCGGATCCTTTGGGCCAGCTCCCTTTCCGTGAACACATATCCCGATTTGTCATGGATGGTGTACCCTTCGATGGTATCCCCCTTTCTGTCCAACCTTATATCTATGTTCTGATACTCCTTGAGTATTCCGGCGAGGTCGTGCGGACTGATAGTTTTAAAAAGACCGTATGCTGTTTCTATCTGTTTCAAGAGTCGTTTCCTGTGCATCGGCAACAACTTCGATCTGGAATTTGTATCGAAGACCTTTTGCAGTTTCGGGCCGCTCAGTCCTCGGTGTACGGACGAGCCGTTGATGAACCTTGTCCGGTAGCCTTTTTGGTTGTTCAGGCCGTAGGCGACCCCAATTCGACCCGTTTCGTTCTTGGTGGTTCTTAATTCGATATGATAGGGCTTGACCAGTTTTGCCAGTTCCTCGAAACTCCGCACCTTGTATTTTTGGTTGATGCCGTTCAGCACGTCCTGTAAATAATATTTCGTTCCTTTTTCCGCATCCATGCCGAACTGTAGCTCGGGCAATCGGTATATCGGGAGTTGCCTTTTCTGTTTCGTCGTTGGTGCCGGGGATAGGCCATATTTTTTTTCTAGGTACTGCCGTGTTGCCATGCTCCTTCTATGGCTATTGAAGATTCCGAGTACTTTTCCATCTTCTTTTACATTGGTGGTAGAGATATGGACATGCTCGTGTTTGGTATCGGTGTGCCTTACCACCACATAGGGCTGTTCCCCATAGCCCATATTATCCATGTACTCCTCGGAAATTTTTAGGAAAGTATCGTCGTCAAGGTGTTCCCCATGCGGAAGGTTCAGGCTGATATGCGCATAGCGGTTTTTGGTGGCGTTGCGCTGTCCCTGAAAATGTAGTACGTTCCCGAAGAACTTTGGCGACATGCTTTGGGAAAATGTGTTGCCGTAACCGAGGATTTGCATACCTTCTTTTCCGAATACATAGTTCAATGTTCCCGTACAGGTTTCGCCATAAATAATCTGTCCTATCATCCTGTTTATAGTTCCATCGTAATTTCTATGAGTGTGTTCAGCAATTCATTGGTTCTTTGTATTTCATTTTGCAAACTATTGTTCGGACTTCTCAGATTCTTGTGGTGTGCGATCTTGACCAGTTGGTTGATGTTGTTGCCTATCTTGTTGATATGGTAGGCAAGATTTGAAGTATCAGGGAGCATATTTTTTTCATCGGCCTCTTGTTGTAAGACCAATCTTCTAAGCAACGGACTTATCACGCCTCTTTCCAGAATGTTCAGATTATAGGATTCGCATATTTTTTTCAATTTATCATATTCCGTATCGTTGAAACGGAGCATTACGTTATGATACCGCTTCTTGTTTCCCAATCGTTTTCGACCTCTTTTCCGTTGTTCCATTTTCGTTGCTCTTTAAAGCAAAACACTTCGCAAGAAGTAGACAATTCTAAGTTACTTAGAATCCACCTCGCTATCCGTTTCACGGATAAATATAGGTTATAGATTTTGAATATAACTATCTTATTATCAATAATTTAAACTACACAGGCATATGGAACCATATAAGATTATATGGGTACAGATAGGAGATTTAAATGGTGTAATATGGTGTATAAAAAATAGCAGGCAAACTTAGAAGTGTTCAATTTTTTTGTGGGTAGGGAGAAGAAAGGGCAAGCGGTTTTTTTGCCGCTTGGGTTTTTGAGCGGCACCGAGGAGGTTCGAAAATTTGGAACTGAAATACCCCGAGTGCGAACCGGCGCAGCGGTTCGCTCGGGAAGTCTTGAAGTGGAAGGTTTTTGAACTTCCGCAGGGGCTTGGGAAAAGCATGTCCGAAAAGCCGACGGTTAAATACAAGATTCATGTTGATATTTCATTTGTAGTTAAACCTCAATATTTAGGGTTCATTCTTTAATGAAATATCATTGGAGGGGATATGGTCTTAGATGTTCGTACTTTGGTTATAACGAGAAGAAATTAGTTAGCATCAAAAGGTTCTTTGGCGTGTGCCTCAAGATAATCGTTAATGGAATTGCGGTCATAAAGAATGAGTTTCCTTTCGGGCTGTGAATACATTATCTGGCCTTCGTCACGCAATTTCTGTAGGGTGGTATCCGATTTTATTCTCAATAACCGCTTCGCTTCTTTTTTGTCGATCCAATTATCGGGAGTGTCCATTTCCATTTGGGACCGGACATACTTGAACATCCTATCCCATAGGGCATAAAAAGCTTTTTCTTCGATGCAGATAACGTTCATAGACGTCAATATAGTAAATTGTTGCCGGTCTTTCCAAATCTAAAAACAGATGACAACACATGAAAAAATTTACTCGACAATCGCACTTATTATAAGGAATTTCAAATAAAAGTAGAAGCGTGTAAGCTTCTTTATAAAACCGAACTGTCGTTAATGTAATTGAAAGTTGATTTAAATGAGTTTTAGCTTACTTTATTCATCGTTTATTTGAACTTCCACTGAACCGAACATATTGTGGCCGTCCCACTTTTGTTAGGAAAAATCTTTACTGGAATTTAGGTTCTTTTGCCATAGCATCTTATTCCCTGTTTGCCCATTTGCGAATACTTTTGATATTTTGAGCGATCGGATTAAAATAAAGAACGGGCAATTGCCAGTGCCCGTTTGATTATATATACTTCGTTCCCATCCATCAGGGCGTCAAAACGACCTTTACACATTTGTCCTTCTTGTTCCTGAACATGTCGTAGGCCTTCGGGGCCTCATCCAATTTCATTCGATGTGTTATGATAAAGGAGGGGTCGATCTTGCCCTCGACAACTTTCTGCAACAATGGCTCAAGATAATGCTGCATATGGGTCTGTCCCATCTTGAGGTTAAGGGATTTGTTCATGGCAATACCCATCGGAAGGCCGTCGACCTTGCCTACATATACCCCGGGAATGGATACGTTGCCCGCTTTTTTGCAGGATTTGAAAATTTGTGAGAGGGCATTCGGTTGGGCCTTTTCGATGTCTGTGACGAAACCTTCCGCACCATGGGCCTCGGCGCCTACGCAATCGATACAGCAGTCGGGTCCCCTACCATCGGTCATTTCCATCAATCGGGCATATACTTCATCGGCATCGACCGTCCTTATCACTTCGGCATTGCCATGCCTTTCCGCCATATCCAATCTTTCCTTTACCACATCTATGGCGATCACCCTTCCGGCGCCCAGCATCCATGCACTTTGGATAGCGAACTGGCCTACGGGACCACAGCCCCAGATTGCGACAGTGTCCCCTGGTCTAATGTCCGCATTTTCCGCACCCATGTAGCCCGTAGGAAAGATGTCGGAAAGAAAAAGGCTCTGTTCGTCCGTTAGGGAATCGGGAACCTTGATCGGACCGACATCGGCATAGGGAACCCTTACATACTCCGCCTGTCCGCCTGAAAATCCGCCCAGCATATGGGAAAATCCGAAAAGCCCTGAAATGGAATGTCCAAGGTTTTCCTTGCACAGTTCGGCGTTTGGATTCGAATTGTCGCACAGTGAAAATTTATCGTCGTCACAGTATTCACAATTCCCACAGGCGATCGTAAAAGGTATCACCACCCGGTCCCCTTTTTTGAATTTGTTCACCTCGCTACCGATTTCGACGACCTCGCCCATGAACTCGTGGCCGAGTATATCGTTCTCCTTCATAGTGGGGACAAGGCCCGCGTAAAGGTGAAGGTCCGAGCCACATATAGCGGTAGAGGTCACCTTTATTATTATATCTTTTTGATCTTCGATCTTGGGATCAGGAACATTGTCGATTCTGACGTCTTCCCTTCCATGGTAACAAAGTGCCTTCATAGTATTTTTTTTAAGTGAGACATAAAAGTATCCCTATAGGGCCCGAATCGTGTACCCATAAGAGACTATTATTGACCGGAAAAACGGACATTGGTTTCAAGGGGATCACCGATAGAACTTTTATTCGACGATATATCCAGAATAATTCGCCGTATCGCAACAAAAGATTTATCCTTTAATTGAACTTTAGAGAACTGCATTACTTCTTTTCATAGGACACGTTGTTGAGCTGTGAATCTTCTCTTCTGCCATAAATATGGTGTATTATCTGTAGATCGCGATTAGGGCAGGGAGAAGGAACTGCTGTTCAAGGGATCCCCGGACAAGATATCTCGTCTAACTTTGTCGGAATGTTATTGATTATTCGTCCACGCCTCCAACATCATCGTCCATCCCTTCCCCCTCGTTCCCGCCTCCATAATCCGCCAAAGGGTGGTCCTTTTCGCCAAGTCCGACAATCTTGATGATGTTGACCACCGTGTTGTAGAGCATGAGCACAACTACTATCAGGGAAGCGCTTAAAATACCGGATAGCCCCAGTGAAATGTAGTAGATAGTGCTGAACCAGTTCGAGGGTACCGTATCGGATTCGGTAATGGGCAGGTTGAGCAGCAGGAACGACATGACCGAAGCGATGAAAACCGCCGTATCCAACCTTGCAATGTTTAGAACATTGTGATAGTGTTCCTTTTTCAGTTTTGACCCGGAACCCGAGCTAAGGCCCAAAAGGGCCAGCAGAAGTGCAAGTATGGTCGCCGGCGCAAGGGCTATGGTG
>JAGXIC010000071.1 GCA_024635875.1 Pricia sp. | reverse complement strand
CTGAAATTTATCGGGATGGTGGATTGAAATCCATGAACCTGATTTCCGAAAGCGGGTTGTATGCCCTAATATTCCGAAGCGGTACGACAAATGCCATAAAATTCCGAAAATGGGTCAGCAATCAGGTATTGCCATTAATCCGGGTGTGGAGGTACTATAGGAACAAGCGTTTGGAAATCCCGAATTTCGTTATCCGCTTTAACGACAATTGGAACCGCGTGGAGAAAGGCTATTTCTCGGTATTAAGCGAGCTTTTTATCCGTTTGTACGGCAGGTTCGAAAATGAGAGCTACACTTTGCCAAGTAGGGCACTGAACGCAAAGAAGATACGGCCCGTCATCAGCGTGCCCAATCAATTTAATGACTATTTGAGAGAGAAATACCCAGATGAAAAAGGATGTTTTAAGACCTACAAACACCGATTGCCCAAGGCAAGGAGGTCGAGGCCAAGCAATACCGGAACAACATACTTCCGATTTTTATCGATTTTGTGGACAATGAATGGCTGCCCAACCATGCCCATAATTATTTTAAGGAGCGTGATACCAAAGCTCTGAGCAATCTCCCCAAATTAATTGCAAAATAAGTGCTAACCAATTGATACCATAGCGTTGGAAGATTTCGATATTTGGAAATTACTTGGCGGATTGGGAATTTTTCTATTCGGAATGTTCCTCATGGAGGAATCCATCAAAAAATTGTCCGGTAAATCCTTTAAACGTCTAATCCGGGAATATACCACTGGCAAAATAAAATCCATCCTTTCCGGTATTTTTGCCACCTCCCTCTTACAGAGTAGTTCTGCTGTTTCCTTGATGATTCTGGCTTTTGTCGGTGCAGGTATTATGAGCATGGAGAATGCAATAGGCGTTATTCTAGGTTCGAATATAGGTACTACGGCAACTGCTTGGATTGTCGCATTTCTTGGGTTCAAGGTAAGCATAGAAAGTTTTGCCCTACCCATCATAGGTGTCGGTGGACTTGGACTTATATTTCTTGGTGCTTCTGAAAAATATGCCAACATAAGTAAGCTTGTGGTAGGTTTTGGATTTCTTTTTATGGGTCTGGACTACATGAAAGGGAGTATGGAAAACTTTACGGAAACCTTGGATATCGAAACAATTTCTGATTATGGAATCTTTACTTATCTGGGTGTGGGCATCCTTTTGACGGCAGTTATGCAGTCCAGCTCTGCTACCATTGCCATAGTATTAACGGCGCTCAATCTCGCGATTATATCCTTTGAATCTGCAGCGGCTATGGTAATTGGTGCAAATTTAGGTACTACTGTCACTATTCTGCTTGGGGCCATCAAAGGGATTCCAGTAAAAAAAAGGGTAGCCTTCAGCCATTTCGTATTCAACTTGGTAACGGGAGCGGTAGCACTTGCACTTCTGCCAGTTTTGGTTTACTTGGTACTTTTAGTTGTCGATATTGAAATGGATGCGGTCATTGGCTTGGCTCTGTTCCATACCATATTCAATCTGTTGGGCGTACTTCTTGTTCTGCCCTTCATAAAAATATTGGCAAAAGTATTGATCAGGGTTTTTCCAGATAAAATGACCGAAGTGACCTTATTTATCAATAACTCGACAACAGAAATCGCCGAAGCGGCCATCGCGGCTTTGCGCAAAGAAACCTTACATCTGGCGAAAAATACCTTACATCACAATGTAGCCATTTTAAGGGTCGATGAGAATCTCGTCTTTTCGGAAGTTAGTGCTGGTTCAGATAAAAGGCATAACAAACCCTCCCCACAAAACAGTTACGAAAATCTGAAACTGTTACAGGCTGATATTTTCACTTTTGCCGTGGGCATTCAGTCCAATGAATTAACGGAAACGGAATCCAAAGACCTTAACCGCTATCTGCACGCCGCAAGAATGGCCCTGCACTCAGCAAAAATATTAAAGGACGTTGGACACAACTTTGATGATTTTGATAACTCCGACAATACGTTTTTGAACGAGCAAAATGAACACTTTAGAAGGCGTTTGGTCGCCACATATTTAAATATCCATAAAATAATTTTACAAGATGGTGATAGGAATCTAACAAAGGCTATTTTGAAAATGATGAAACAACTAAAGAATGAAGATCAAGCCTTTCTAGTTCGTATTACCAAAGCCATCAATGACAAACAAATTCAGAGCATCGAAGTCTCGACCGCTATTATAGTAAACAGGGCCTTCGTTCAATCCTCAAGACAAGAATTGTTGGCTTTCAAAGAATTGCTTTTGAGTAATCAGGAAAACGAACTATTCGATGATGTCGAAGAAATTACGGAACAGCTGAATGACAATGAGTAGATGTGTGATTGTAATGGAATGAGGGCTTATGACCATGCTCATTTTACTGTATCATTTCAACATCTATCTTGCCAATGTTAACGATAACCAATACGAGATGAAAGCAGCATACTTAATAAAATACGGACCGGCAGAAACTGCCTTTGAAATAAGGGAGGCGATCAAACCTGTATCAAAACCGAATCAGGTGCTCATAAAAGTGGAAGCATTTGGTCTCAACTTCGCCGATGTTATGGCCCGATTGGGGCTCTACAAAGCCGCCCCGCCCTTACCGGCTATTTTAGGGTACGATGTTGTAGGCCGCATTGAGGTTGTTGGCGACGAAGTGACCCATTTAAAAGTCGGGGAACGGGTAACGGCCTTGACCCGTTTTGGCGGCTATGCGGAATATGCGATTGCCGAAAGCAACGTGGTTTTTAAAGTTCCCGAAACATTTTCTGCAGGTGTCGCCGTTGCCTTAGCCACCCAATACAGTACCGCCTATTTTTTAAGCCATAACATGGCAAATCTTCAAGAAAACGATAAAGTGCTTATCCACGCCGCAGCAGGGGGAGTGGGTACGGCTTTGGTCCAGATGGCGTTACACAGAAAATGTATTGTCTTTGGTACGTGTAGTTCTTCCGACAAGATGGAGTATCTGAAAAAGAATGGGGTACACCATCCCATCAATTATCGCCAGAACGACTTTGAGAAAGCGGTGCTCAATAGCATCGGAAATAACGGAATGGATGCAATCTTCGACCCCGTGGGCGGTAAATCGGTCAAAAAAGACTACCGATTGCTCGGAGCTGGCGGCAGGGTCTTTTCCTTTGGGGTGTCGTCTATGAACCAAACGAAATCCATCTTTGGAAAATTAAGGGTTTTATACCAGTTCGGGCTTTATCATCCCTTACAATTTTTGAGCAATTCCAAAGGCATTGTCGGCATAAACATCTTAAAGGTCGGGCAAGAAAAACCAGAAAAGCTTTCCCGGGCTATGGAGGCTGTCATAGGAATGACCGAAAAAGGCATCTTAAACCCCCACATTGGCGGGGAATATCCGGTCGAACAACTGGCCGAAGCCCATCAATTTCTGGAATCAAGAAAATCGATGGGTAAAATCGTCGTCAAATGGTAACCTAACAAAAGCGTTATGAAGTTTAATTACTTGAAAGACAAAGTAGCTTTGGTAAGCGGTTCCAGTATGGGTATTGGCAAGGCCATTGCATTTGAATTGGCAAATCAAGGAGCCAAAATCGTTTTAAATGGAAGGGATCCCGAAAAGTTGAATCGGGTCAAGTCCGAATTTCTAGAATTCGGATTCGATACGATAGCCATTCAAGCAGATATTAGGTACCCTGACAAGTGCAGGCAATTGATAGAAACAGCGATGGTCGAATTCGGACGTTTAGACATTCTAATCAACAATGCGGGTATGAGCAGCAGGGGCTCCATTGAGGATATGGCCGATACCAATCTAACCATTCTATCGGAAACAAACTATACGGGCGCGGCGCACTTGAGCAAGTACGCGATTCCGTATCTAAAATAAACCCAGGGCCATATTGTCTTTATCAATAGTGTAGGCGGATTTCGGGGCATGCCCTATAATGTGGCCTACAGCGCATCGAAAATGGCACAGGCCGCATTGGCAGAAGCACTACGTATAGAGCTCCGCGAATACAACATACATGTGGGAATTGCCTTTGTCGGCTTTACCCAGAACGATCCCAAAAAGAAGATTTTGGACGTGGACGGTTCATTGGTCTATCTTCCCAAACGTACCAACCTATATTTGGACCCACCGGAATCCGTAGCAGAAAGCATAGGACAAATGATATTCAAAAGAAAGAAACGAATAACCCTTACTGGATTGGGACAGTTTGCGAATTTCAGTATTCGATACCTACCTTGGTTCAGTAATTGGTTGCTCACGCTGAACCGTAATAAAATCAAAAGTGAAATCACGATGATCGGCGGTCAAAAGTAGTGGAAAAGACCAAAGTCCAAAAGATACCTGATAAAGTATTCGCAGAGTCTGAAATAGGGGTTTAGAACTTTTCTTGTGGCATTAAAGTCCGACTACATTAAAACTAAGTAAGGGCACTTTAATGTCCTTGACCATTTTTCTGACCATATCATTTTGAATGTATTTTTGATAAAAGGTATTGTTCTTTCGCTCTAACATGGCGAGTAGGTCAGCCTCGGAATCTTCCAAATACCAGACCAATTCTTCAAAAATTGTATCTGAAAAAATTAGGTCGAAATCCATTTTTTTGTAATCAACTTTTTCATTTAGCATTTCCTTGAACCATTCCATTTTTTCTTCGCCCGCATATTCCTTTTGTGTGGTAATATGTACCACCCTGACTTGGGCATCGAATTTTTTGGCTATTTTGACCAGTCTTCGAAGCGCAAAATTATCGGCCTGTTCAAAATCGGTAGCATAGACCATTTTTTTGAAATGAGTGCATTTAACGGTTTTCGGTACGGCCAAGACGGTGCAGGGGGCTCTTTGAATTAGAGCCTTGGTCGTGCTTCCCAGGAGAAATTCCTTTACTTGGCTGGCCCCTTTCGTTCCGACAACGATCATATTTGCATCGAATTTTAGGGCTTTTTCCAAGATACCGTTCCAAACGGAACCATCCTCGTCCACCACAAAACTAATGTTGGCAGCTTCCCAACTAGAACCTAGATGTTCTGATAAAAACTCCTTCAGTTTTGCACGATGCTCGACAAAAAGTTTTTTCTCCTTGTTCATATAGCTTACGGATACGGGGCTTGCCAAAGAAATCGGAATATCGAAAACGTGCATGACGATCAATTTCGCATTGAATTTTTGGGTCAATAGGTGCGCGGATTGTAAGGCGGCTATCGAATTTTCCGAGTAGTCCGTGGCATAAAGAATCGTTTTCATCATCCTAAGCATTAAAGTTGATGTTGTGAATCTATATAAAGAGGATATAAGTAAAAATGACCTTGGTCATACAACTGGTGACATACACATGATTTTGGTCATTTTTATTGACAGACCACTACTTTACATTTATATCGTAATTTTCTAAAATAGGCACCTCATGATCGATAAAAAGCATAATCAGGAACTCAATTTTTTAAAGGACGGCCCATGGGACGAACTCTATGTGCTGACCGGGCATTGGATATCCGATCTTGAATTTTATAGGAACGACCTACGTTTTTTGCACCATCTGATTGATAAATATTTGATGTGGATAAGCAAATCAGAAAATTTGGATATGGTAAATAAGCTAAAAAATGGATTGTTCGACCTTGGTGTAAATGTCAGGGATCTGTTGGAAAAAATTGGGAAACATCGTATACAACTGGGTCAAGTGGTAGAAAATTTTAATAAGGCCGATGCCGGTATTATACGAACGGAGCATGAACATTTAGAGGAAGAAATAACCTTGTTCGTAAAATCGTTCCGAAACAACCGCAAAGAGGTTTTTACCATTACCGAGTACATTATCGATAGCGAGAAACTCGCCAGTATCATGGATGCTTAAAAACTTTAGTTATGGAAAATCTAAGAACCGTACTGTCGGAAATTGTACAAGTGACAACTATCATTGAAACGGAGCATCCGGAGCTTTAAAAGTTCTTGGATGAGGATCCAATGACCCTGACTGCGGCCACAAAAAGTCATTTGGATCTTGAAACGATGCAGAACTATTTACAAAGTTTAAAAGAACTGTTGAATACCTATTTAAAAGCCCATAATACGTAAGGAGATGAAAAGTCTGAAGAATATAGTATTTTTTATCCTGTTCCTTATAGTAGTACTTTCTCTAGGTGCTTTGTGGTATATGAATGCCTATACAATGGACGAGGCAAAGGCATTTGAGGTGCATTCCCCTAATCTCGAGAAAAAACTGTTGGTCGCCACTCAAGGCAGTGACTTCAAGAATTCGGTTACGGCCGGTATAGTGGAACACTATGAACAGGATTCCATTTACATCAAGGCCATAGACGTTTCCGACCTGGCCAATATTGACCCAAAAGATTTCGATGCCTTATTGATTATCCACACTTGGGAAAATTGGAAACCGCCCAAATCGGTGCAGACCTTTACCGATAAAAACTAGAATGCCAAAAATAAAATGGTAATGCTGACCACCTCTGGCGAGGGAAGTTATAAAATGGGCGACGTAGTTGCCATAACCGGCGAGTCTATCGTAGCCCATGCGCCGCTTGATATGGATAAAATCATCGGCAAGCTAAAACCTTTGCTCGAAAAATAAAAGCTGTTATGCTCACATTTAAAAATTACAACATTGCCGATTGGTTCTCGTTCTACCGCATCGCCATGGTTCCCGTTCTGTTTGCCCTTATCCTGATGGAAGAACGACAAATATTCACGTGGTTGCTTCTGGTAAGTTACAGCACGGATGCCATCGACGGCCTTTTTGGCGCGAAAGCTAAAAATCTCCAGTCCTAGGGGCGCGCAACTTGATTCCATCGGCGACCAGCTTACTTTCGTAATGGGCCTTATTGGTCTTTGGGTCTGTGAAAATGCGTTCATTCGAGAAAATTTACTGATTATCGCAGTTGCCTTTGTGCCCTATATGCTCCAAATGTTGATTGCGTTTATGAAATACGGCAAGGCGACCGCCTTTCATACGTATTTGGCAAAATCCTCCGCTGTCGTACAAGGCACATTTATTCTATGGTCACTCTTCTTCGGCCCCGTGTATTGGTTGTTTTATGTGATGATTGTTATCGGCATTTTGGAAACCATAGAGGAAGTTACACTCATCTTTATGTATAATGATTGGGTGGAGGATGTCAAAGGTATATATTGGGCGTTAAAGGATGAAAGGAGATTGAGAAGTGATAGTTCAGAAAGAATATAAATGCATCAAGTCGAGCAAATACTGAGGGCTCAAATCAAGCGAACCAAGACCCCTTCCGTTCTATACCTAATTTTTGATAAGGAAAACATACTTCATAAATTTAAAGAAGGTTTTGCGGATATTAAAAATCGACATAAGGTCGACGATGATACGACCTACACCCTGTTCTCCATAACCAAGACCTTTACGGCCTTGGTGGCACTGCAATTAGCTGAAATGGGAAAGGTTTCCCTTGATGATTCCTTAAAACATATTTGCCCGATTTCCCATATGTGGAGGCAATGACAATACGACAGCTGTTGGCCCATTCGACGGACATCCCGAATCCCATTCCCTTATCCTGGATGCCACCTTCCATAAAAAAGAAACACGGGAGCTGTTTATAAAGCATACGAAGGAAAAAATCAGCTTTATAGAAGTGTGGGCAGACCAACACATTATCAAAGAGCGTTTGAGGAAAAGCCGACCATATAGCGAAGCAAATCTTAAAGTCCATCAATTTATACGGCAAGAATGGGAACCTTTGTGGGAAGCCCATCTGAGACTGCAATCTACCAACGACAATATTGATGACATGCTACAAAAGGCGATACACTATCTGAACGATGACAAAAGATAAAATCGATAAACTGCTTTCAAAAGGCTAATTTCCGGAACCTACGGTCAAACGGGAATTGGTCGAAACCCATATCTCGTGGGTCATCCTATGCGACCAATAGGTGTATAAGATTAAAAAGCCCATTCTGTATTCCTTTCTCGATTTTTCTACAGTGGCATTGCGAAAACATTTTTGCGATAGGGAACTGGAACTCAACAATAGGTTTTCCAAAAACATCTATCGGGAAGTCCTTCCGATATTTCAATCCGGAAAAAGTTATACCGTTGGAGGGACTGAGGGAAAGCTAGTAGATTACACGCTAAAAATGCACAGGCTGAATCCGGAAAAGCAAATGGATGTGTTGCTATCACAGAATAAGTTAAGCGAATCCGACATTAAAAATCTTGCGGAGAACATAGCTGGTTTTCACAAAAACACAACGATAATTTATAAGAAAAACGTGCTGGACGTAAAGGAGAAATTCAATGATCTTGTTTTGGAAAAGGAATTTATTACCGAACATATAGGTCTTCAAAGTAATGATGTTATCGACCATGCCATACAATTTTCCGATACATTTTTAAGCAATAATAGCGGGCTATTGAAGGCAAGGTTGAAATCCGGGTTTTTTAGGGATTGCCATGGCGATCTACATGCACGGAACATTTTTCTGTT
The DNA here is from genome assembly GCA_024635875.1 of Pricia sp. Taxonomy (GTDB): domain Bacteria; phylum Bacteroidota; class Bacteroidia; order Flavobacteriales; family Flavobacteriaceae; genus Pricia. The sequence goes on along the minus strand of JAGXIC010000071.1, from coordinate 3,288 downwards.
GCCTAAGCCCCAACCCTTTGACTGCATCGAATTCAATGACGATTATCGAGAAATCGACGTGTTGAACGAGGTCGCTTATCTTTGTATGGATTTGGATGCGTTGGGAAGAAAAGAGCTATCGGAAATTTTTATGAAACATTACTACCACCTTTTTCCGGCAATTCGCAACGAAGCGGAGCGCGGGCTTTTTACCTATTACAAAAGTTACCGTGCCAATGTTCGGGCCAAGGTCAACAGCCTACGTGCACAGATCGCAAGGGAGCCAATTGCCAGAACAAAGGCCTTGGCCGAGGCGGATAAATTCCTATTGTTGATGGAAGGCTATCTTAAATCACTGGAAAATTCTTGAAAGTGTTCGAACATGACTTTTGTCATTTTGGTAGAACCCACATGAACCTACTTTTACAAAAAACAATATCATGAAAAAAAATATGGGAAACGCCGACCGGATTATCAGAACTATAATCGCTGTTATAGTCGCTCTACTTTATTATTACAATGTTATTTCTGGCACTTTGGGTATTGTACTCTTGGTTTTAGCCGGAGTCTTCTTGCTGACCAGTTTCGTTAGCTTTTGCCCGCTGTATGCGCCATTTGGTCTATCCACCTGTACACGAAAAAAATAATTGTTATCCAATAGTTATCCCATTCGCTCGAACTATTAAAATTAATTCGTGATTACGGCCTTTATCCTTTTAAGGACGAAGGCCGTTTATATTATTTCAAAGGGCTAAATTCTTTTGTAATTCCGATTTACACAAGGTATTCCCTATACTGAAAATAACGGAATATTCAATGATAACAATCATATTGACAAATTGTTAGCAGATGATTTTGGTCATTTTTTATCCCATACGCCAAGACTACTTTTGACCTGTAATCTTTAAATTATAACACTATGAAAATCTTAAAATTCTTCGGTTCGATCGCAATCGGACTTTTATTGATTAACACCTCTTTTGCGGAAACGGGCGACACCGATTTTGAGGAAACCGGATATACGTTCGGACTTCAATTTATCCATCCTTTGGGAACATCTGAAAAAATATCCTACCTGATTCGGGCAGGCGGAATCTACAACCACATCGAAGTAGAGAATAGCGCAGGCGATATTACCGCTGATTCTGGTCACGGGCTTGGTTGGGAAATCGGGGCAGGCGTTCAGGTCTATTTTGGGAAGCAATTGGAAACTTAGGCCACAAATTGGCTATCGAGCCCTTTCAAGGGATATTGAAATCGGAACTACAGCTACGGATGTTAATTTGGACTATATCGCAGTCGGAGTAGGAATTGCAAAAGTATTTTAAGCTGAAATCTTCACAGGAAAGACGAGGTCTTTCCTGTGAAGATAGAACTCAGCTGTAAAATCATATGATGAATGCAAAAACGAAACAAACAATAACAGTAGTCCTACTTTTCTTTGTGGGTTTTTGGGCACTTTTGGGAAGTATCGCATTGCTAGTCGACCCAACGGGGACACTTTTGCAGATTCCCTTGGATTATTTGAAAGATACTTCCTTTGACGATTACTTGATTCCGGCGATAGTCCTATTTCTGACTGTGGGTGTTTCAAGCATTATTATCGCTACGACCGTTATTCGAAAAATCAAGAATTATCCTTTTTTCATTATGGTTCAAGGTACGGTATTGCTATTCTGGCTTACGACGCAACTGTTCCTTAATCTAGACTTTTACACCCCTTACCTACATATTCCCTTTTATCTGATCGGCATTTTACTTCATGTTTTTGGACTGAAGATAAAAGATGAAAAAAGCGAAATGGATTATAAAATACCCGAAAAACCGTGAAAACAGCACTAGTCATTGTGGTTCTTATACATGGCCTAATTCATTGGATTGGGTTTGCCAAGGCTTTCTCCGTGGGAAACACCGCGGAGTTCGCCAACGCATTGTTAAAAACTGTCGGTCTGATTTGGTTTGTGACGGGACTACTTTTTATCGTATCGGCACTAATGATACTTTTCAAAAAAGAAGGATGGCCCATTTTTGCCATCATAGCAATTTTCGTATCCCAGATTTTAATTATTACGGTTTGGTCAGATGCGAAATACGGCACGCTTGCGAACATCATAATCCTAATAGCCGCTATCATCGCTTTTGGAACCGAACGATTTGAAAACAGCTATAAAAAAGATGTCCTGTCCGCAATGGAATCCACCTCAATGGCCGCTGACCTCGTAGCCGAAATGGATCTTGAACCGTTGCCGCCCTTAGTGCAACAATATTTGGGGTACGTGGGCGTAGTAGGAAAACCGAAGATATTTAACTTCAAAATTGAATTTGAGGGAGAGATGCGTGACAGGGGCAAAGATTGGTTCAAGTTCACGTCCGAACAATACAATTTTTTCGATTCGCCCGCCCGTTTGTTCTTTATGAAGGCCAAAGTAAAAGGATTGCCTACGAATGGCTACCATCGCTATACAACGGAAGGGGCTTACATGCATATTAAATTATTATCATTAATTCCTGTTGTTGACATCGACAAGCCCGAACTGTTCAAAACGGAGACCGTTACCTTCTTTAACGACCTCTGTTTGTTCGCTCCTGCTGCTTTAATAGATAAGCGCATTACATGGGAAACCTTGGACGATACATCCGTTAAAGCCACTTTTACTACCAATAACACCAGCATTTCGGCTATTTTATATTTCAACGAAAAGGGGCAATTGGTCAACTTTGTTTCCGATGACCGTTTGGCTATCGACGAGATGAAAACCTATCCGTTTTCCACACCAGCAAGCAAGTATAAAAATATGGACGGCCAACAGTTACCAACCTATGGCGAAGCGATTTGGCACTACGCTGATGGGGAGTTTGTATATGGCAAATTCAATTTGAAAAGTGTGGAATACAACGTAAACGAATTCAAATGAACACTAACATTTATAAGATAGGTTTTTGGTCGGGTATGATAGCATTCGCTGCGAATGCGCTATTCGTCATTGCCCAAACATTACAGCTTGTTGGAGTATTGGAGTATCCCATTGATGAAATCTTTATCTATGGATTTTCCCTTTGTATCGTGGCCCCCTTTTTGCTCGAAATGCTTGCTTTGCATTATGTAACGCCTGATTCAAAAAAGTTCTGGAGCCATGCCGCACTTATCTTTACCCTCATTTATACTGTATTCGTTACCGCCAACTACGTGGTTCAATTGGCAACGGTCATTCCGATGACCCTTAAAGGCGAGGTTGATCAAATTGCGGTTCTTGTTCAGTACCCACATTCCATGTTTTGGGATTTCGATGCCATAGGTTATATCTGTAT
>JAGXIC010000070.1 GCA_024635875.1 Pricia sp. | reverse complement strand
CCAACGGCCCATCCCCGAGACCGACAGCCTCATTCCCCAAAGACTACAGAAAGTGGGGTACGTGACCGGCAGTGTCGGAAAATGGGGGCTGGGCGCGCCCCACACAAATTCCATACCCCCCAAAAAAGGGTTCGACTTTTTCTTTGGCTTCAATTGCCAAAGGCAGGCGCATACCTATTATCCCGTGCATCTGTATAAAAACGAAAAAAGGGTGTACCTGGACAACGATACCATAGCCCCGAACACCAAGCTGCCCAATGGGGCCGACCCGAACGACCCGGCCAGTTATGCCGATTACACCCTGAACTACTATGCCCCCGAGCTCATGTTCGATGAAATGATGGGCTTTGTTTCCAATAACAAAGACCGTCCCTTCTTTTTTTATTGGGCCACACCCATTCCCCATAATCCCATCCAGGCCCCGCAACGATGGGTGGACCATTATATCAAAAAATTTGGCGAAGAGGAACCTTACCTAGGCGAAATGGGTTATTTCCATAAAAACCCAAGGGCCGGGTATGCGGCCATGATCTCCTATCTGGACGAAAATGTGGGCAAACTGGTAAAATATTTAAAGGATGAAGGCCTTTATGACAACACCCTTATTATTTTCACCTCCGACAATGGCGTGACTTTTACGGGCGGTACGGACGGCACTTTCTTTAACAGCTCGGGCCCCTTCGGCGAGGAACGTGGCAAGGGAAAAGGCTTCGTGTACGAAGGTGGGATCCGGGTACCCATGATCGCCAGTTGGCCGGGACACATCGAGGCCGGCAGCAAAACCGACCTGGTATCGGCTCAATACGACGTTATGGCGACCCTGGCGGACCTGACAGGGTTCGAAAAGTCCAAAAACACCGACGGCATCAGCTTTTTGCCTACCCTTTTGGGCAAGGGCGATCAAAAGGAGCATGATTTTCTGTACTGGGAGTTTCCGGAATACGGCGGACAGGTAGCACTCCGCATGGGCGACTGGAAACTGGTACGCCAGCATCTAAAGGACAAGGAAGAGCCGACACTGGAACTATATAACCTAAATGAAGACCCGACCGAATCGAACAATGTGGCCCTAAACCATCCAGAAATTGTCCAAAGGGCGGCAGCCATCTTTAAAAAAGAACACGAAAATGCCCAATGGGAACGGTTTAGGATACCACTAGTAGAAAACGGTCTAGTATCGGAAAAATAAAAAACGACAACGAATGAAAAATTACAAAAAGCGCCTATTCCTTGGCATAGGTTTGGCAATGACCTTTTTCGCCTGTAGGAATGATAAAAAGCAACTTGCCCCTACCGTATCGGAAAAAGTCACAGAAGAAGTACGACCCAATTTTTTATTCGTATTGGTAGACGATCAATCGCCATTTGATCTTCAAACGTATGATCCACAGTCGATTTTGGAAACACCAAATATTTCAAGTTTGGCCAAAGAGGGCATGGTTTTCGAAAGTGCGCGGCATATGGGGTCTTGGTCGGGAGCCGTCTGCACCCCGTCAAGGCATATGATCATGAGCGGGCGCAGCCTATGGCATTTGCCCTCAAGAGGGGACTTTAAAAATCCCGACGAACCTGTCGGTTTGGAAAAGCAAACGATGGGTGCAGTTTTCAACCGGGCGGGCTATAAAACCATGCGGACCTGCAAAAATGGAAATTCATATCCGGCGGCAAACGAACAGTTCACGGTAGTACATGATGCCACCAAGAGAGGGGGTACTGAGGAAACCGGTAGTGCCTGGCACTCCAAGCAAGTGTTGGGTTACCTGAATGATCGTGAAAGTAAAATGGAAACTGATCCGTTTCTCATATATTTTGGTTTTTCGCATCCCCACGATATCCGTGATGGCACACCCGAACTATTGGCAAAATATGGGGCGGTGAATCATACAGATTCCACCAGTCTTCCCTCGGCCAACCCCAAACAACCCCCGTTGCAGGACAATTACTTGCCGGACCATCCATTTTTTCACGGTCATCCAAAATTACGGGACGAAGAACGGGTAAGCGGGGTCTGGAAGAATAGGGATGAACAAACCGTCCGCAATGAACTGGGGCGCGAGTATGCCTGCTCCGAAAATATCGACATCCAACTAGGAAAGGTTCTTAAAGAACTGGAGGCCATGGGCGAGTTGGATAACACATATATTGTTTATACCTCGGATCATGGAATGTCCATCGGCCGGCACGGGTTGATGGGAAAACAAAATCTGTACGAACATACATGGCGCGTACCCTTCATTATTAAGGGGCCGGGAATAGCAGCCGGAAAAAGGGTAGAGGGCAATATCTATTTGCTCGATGTTTTGCCGACCCTATGTGACCTGGCGGGCATAGACATCCCAAAGACTGTAGAAGGTACAAGCTTTCAACCTGTTTTAGACGGGCAAAAGGAAACCGTTAGGGAGGTCATGTATGGCGTGTATTCCGGAGGTACAAAACCGGGAATACGAACCGTAAAGAAAGGCGATTGGATATTGATTAAATATGACGTCATGGACGGTACGGTCCGTGAAACGCAATTGTTCAACTTGGCCGAAAATCCAAATGAATATTTGCCGGAACACCAAAAAAAGGGAGAAATGGAAACCAATTTGGCCAACGACCCGAAATATACCGATAAATTGGCGGAAATGGAGCAGCACGACGACCCCTACCGGCTTTGGGATCAGGCAAAATAAAATTTAAAGGTATATAACCAATTAGTCACTGCCCTATTTCGACATCTAAGAACAGGGTTTTTAAACATGCTCTGATAATCCTTGGAAAAATTAAAAGCACTTATGAAACTTCATTTATTGAACAGATCTAGTGTTGTGAACCAGTCACTAAGGGTTACCCATAACCTATATCCTAATTTTTTGAGGATATGGCACTATCATCCCGAATTTGAACTTGTGGTGATACTTCAAAGTACGGGAACACGATTTATTGGGGACAGCATTGAAAAATTCGAGGAAGGGGAAGTGGTGCTTATCGGAAAAAACGTGCCCCATGTGGCTGAACGATGAAGTTTACTTTCAGGATGATTCCACCTTAGAGGCTGAGGCAGTTTCGATTCACTTTAAAAAGGAATTTTTAGGCCCTGATTTTTTCAAAGTACCTGAGATGAAACCTATTTCCGAGCTTTTGGACAGGGCCGGTCGGGGAATCAAGTTTACCGATCTCAATAGGGATCTAACGAATAAAATCAAGAAACTCATAGAATATGACGCTACCACCCGTATATACAAGACAATCGAACTTCTATATGCGCTGTCAAAGCACGAACGGTATTAGCTTTTATCAAGCACTAGCTTCTTCAGTTGCTTTCAAAAGACGGAAAACAGACGTATGGACAAAATATACGCTTACGTGTTCGAAAATTTCAATGAAGCCATCAGCGCCAGCGACGTGGCCCAGGTAGCGGGAATGAACAATCGGCATTCAGTAGGTTCTTTAAAAAAACCCATAGAAAGCCTTTCACTAGATACCTTAATGAAATAAGGCTGGGCTATGCCTGCAAACTCCTCCTAGAAAATATGGATAGTATCACCGCCATAGGCTATATGTCAGGGTTCAACAATATTTCGAATTTTAATCGGCAATTTAAGCTGATTTACGGCATGTCACCATCTTCCTATTTGAAAAATCATCTAATTAAAGAGTAAGAAACCAATAACACTTGCAAAAAAAGTATTGAAATTGGTGTTTTTTTGGTGGCGAGCCATTTTAAGGATTAGTAAATTTGACTGCCGGATTTTATTCAAATAGTACTAGTAGTACTAGCAGACATCTATTTGTACCAATATGCGATTTTCCAGAAAGATTTTTTCGATATACCTAGTCCATTAGTCTACAATTAATCTAACTATCAAAACTATCCCGAAAATTAAAAAGCGGAAAGTAGGAATTCTTCCTTTACGGGAAAATCCTATTACTTATACCCAATCCCGTTAGTAGAATTTTCAAAGAATGCCAATATTCAGGAACAAACCCCCGGCTATTAGTCCAGAATCTGCCGATAGCTGCGAAACAAAAGAGTATAAGGGTAGCGGAACGATAGATTCTCCGAACACATACTTGAAAAGACTGATTAGAAACGTAAACTATTAACATGAAACTTAAATCGGCAGTCCACGCAAGGGGTGCGACACTCATCACGGTTATGGCGATGGTATTGTTTTATTCCTGTGCTTCCAAAACTTCGGAGAAGAAAAACGAAACGCCAATAGAACCCAACATTGTATATATCTTGGCTGATGATATGGGGTATGGCGACCTGTCGTCACTTAATCCTGAATCGGGTATTCAAACCCCAAACATGGATAGTATCGTTAAAGAAGGTATTTATTTTACGGATGCGCACTCCAATTCCGCTGTTTGTACCCCTACAAGATATGGTATCCTAACAGGCCGATATGCATGGAGGAGCCGTTTAAAGGAAGGGGTGTTGTGGGGCTATGACCCGCCTCTAATAAAAGAAGACCGCACAACGGTCGCATCCTTCCTAAAAGACAATGGCTATCAGACCGCATGTATCGGCAAATGGCACTTGGGCTTGGGCTGGCAGGCAAAAAACCCCGAGGAACCCATTACCAAATACGAATGGGACAGGGTTTTCAAGGAAGGGGCGGACAGCAATGTAGATTTCAGCAAACAGGTGAGCGGCCCCAATACATTGGGTTTTGATTATTCCTATATAATTCCCGCTTCATTGGATATGACACCTTATCTATATCTAGAGAATGAAAAGGCCACCGAATTGCCCACGGCTTATACGGAAGGGAAAAGTCAGGATAAGGATGGAAGGGGCGTTTTTTGGCGTGCGGGAGAAGTTGCTCCAAATTTTGATTTTCTTAATGTACTCAGTCATTTGACCGACAAGGCGACTGATTTTATAGCTGCTCAAAAGTCCATCAACAAACCATTTTTTCTTTATTTTCCTTTAACGGCACCCCACACGCCATGGCTTCCCACGGCGGCTGTAAACGGTAAGTCGAATGCCGGGCGCTATGGGGACTTCGTAACTTTAGTCGATAATACAGTTGGACAGGTTTTACTGGCACTTGAAAAATCGGGGCAGGCCGAAAACACATTGGTCATCGTAACCTCCGATAATGGTTCAAACTGGACCGTCAAGGATAAAGAACAGTTTAAACACCGCGCCAATTACATCTTCCGTGGCCAAAAGGCGGATATCTATGAAGGGGGTCACCGGATACCGTTTATTGCCCGTTGGCCCGGAAAGATAAAACCAGGAACTGTTTCCGACCAAGTACTATGTACTACGGATTTGTTAGCTACATTATCCGGTATCATCGGGGAAAATTTGCCAAAAGGGGCAGGGGAGGATAGCTATAATATGTTGCCAGCGTTAACCGGAAACGTTAAAAAGCAGATTCGTGACTATACCGTACATCATTCCCTAAATGGTTTTTTTGCGATTCGAAAAGGCAAATGGAAACTCACAACGGCTTTCGGATCCGGTGGTTTTACTAAACCTGTTGAAATAAAACCGGAAAAAGGACAACCTGATGCAACCTTGTATGATTTGGAGGGTGATCCAAGTGAAACCAAAAACGTTTATGGGGAACACCCCGAAGTGGTCGAGGAACTTTTGGCCCTTTTGGATGATGCCAAAAAATAGTTTTCAAGTAAAAATCGACCCGTACACGTATAAAATGTCAATTTACATTACGAGAGCGCATGACAAATTTCACTATGAATTTTAATAAATATAAATTATGCCTTACTTAAAAGTAAATCAAAGCTTATGAAGAGTTATAAATCAAGCCGCATACCTAACTATTTTACAAAATGCCTTGGCCTTCTGTTATTGGTTTTAGGTATCTACCCAACAATAGTAAAGGCACAAAGTCCATCCAAGGAAAAACCGAATGTAATCGTGGTAATCACCGATGATCAGGGTATGGGCGATTTGGGCTGTTATGGAAACCCGCACATCAAAACACCCAACATTGATGAATTCTATAAAGACGCCGTACGATTTACGAATTATCATGTGTCAACGACCTGTGCACCGAGCAGGGGTGCGATAATGACCGGAAGACATACGAACAGGCTAAATGTATTTCATACCATTACCGGACGCTCCCTGCTTTTTGAGGACGAGGTGATACTTCCCCAAATTTTTGCTGAAAACGGATACACCAACGGAATGTTCGGCAAATGGCATTTGGGCGATAACTACCCATTTCGTCCCGAGGATAGGGGTTTTCATGAAGTGGTACGCCATGGGGGGGGCGGCATTACCCAAGGTCCTGATTATTGGCTAAACGATTATTTTGATGATACTTACTGGCACAATGGTGAAACGGAAAAGTATGAGGGCTACTGTACCGATGTATTCTTTTCGGAAGCTTTGGACTTTATCGAAGCGAACAAGGAAAAACCATTTTTCTGTTATATCGCCACCAATGCTCCCCACGGTCCCTTAAACGTTCCAAAGAAGTATTTGGATATGTACAAGGATAACAAAAATCTCGAGGAGCAGTTTCAACGATTTTACGGGATGATAACCAACATCGATGACAATTTTAAAGTATTGGAGGAAAAGCTGGATGCCTTGAATTTAACCGATAACACCATCCTGATCTTTACGACGGACAATGGTACGGCAGGAGGCAACAAGGTATACGACGCCGGCCTTCGCGGAGCAAAAGGCAGCGAGTACGAGGGGGGGCACCGTGTTCCCCTGTTTATTCGTTGGCCTGATGGGCAACTTACCGGAGGAAAGGATATTGATAAACTAGTAGCGCATTACGATCTACTGCCCACCTTCGTCGATCTTTTAGGATTCGATTTTGATCCGGTAAAGCCTTTGGACGGTACCAGTTTAAAACCTTTACTATACGATAAAAATGAGCAGTGGCCGAATAGGATATTGTACATGGATACACAGCGATTACAGAATCTGGTCAAGTATCGGAAATATTCCGTGATGGACGACAATTGGAGGCTTGTAAACGGTACTGAACTGTATGATATGAACCAAGACCGTAGCCAGACTAAAAATGTATTCGACCAGCATCCCGAAGTTGTTGAAAAACTGGCTACAGGCTATGAGAAATGGTGGCAATCCTTTGTTGACGAGGGCGTCAATGAACGCTATGGATATATAAAAGTGGGGTCGCCCCACGAAAACCCCAGCCGTATTTCTGCCCATGACATGCTCACTGGCAAATTTAATGGCATGTGGCACCAATATGGCGCAGCAAGTGCTGTTCAAGCTACCGGAAGATGGAAAATTGAATTTGTGGAGGATGGGGAGTATAAAATTAGCCTTTGCCGATTTCCAAGGGAAAGCGGTCTGACAATAAACGAAACCTTTCCCGAGCAGAAAAAAATCATAGAGTTAGACCGGACCATGCCAGCAAGTGTGAAGTCCGATTTTACAGAGGCCTATTTGTATGTGGCCGATGTGGAAGAATCCGCAAAAATCGGGAAGGGACAAAAAGAAGTCTCCTTTACCGCTAAAATTTCGGCAGGGAAGTATGATATGGAAGCCCAATTGATCGACAAAGATAATCGGGTTCATCCTGCCTATTATGTCTATGTTGAAAAATTATGAGTAAGGTCGTCATTAGAATCCGAGCTAAAAAAGTATCGGTTTTATACAAGAAAGAGGAAGTATCCAATGTTGATATGTTATAATTTCGTGAGAAATATTTTTAATACACTATTAAATCCAGCTTGTTTTTGCGAACAATTCGGAAAGTAAAAAGAGATTTACTTGAATTTCAGTTTATCATAAACCAAGATAATGGGCATCGTTAAAAAATTGGTTTTGGGAAGGGTTATGCTACTACTTTTTCTAGGACTTGGGAGCTACAGCTGTAACAACCAGGAGGATAACACCTTGACACTGGACAAGAACTCCCATATTGTTCTGGTCGGTAACAATTTGGGGTCGCGAATGATGAATTTTGGGCAGTTCGAAACCGAGATGCAGCTTCGCTATCCCAAAGATTCGTTGTACATACGAAATATGTGCGATGGGGCGAACACGCCTGGATTTAGGCCACATGCGGCGCGAAAATCTCCATGGGCGTTTCCTGGTGCGGACCAATATGAGCATGAGTCGGGACAGGCGATTCATTTTGTCGAGGACGACGGTTCCCACCAATCGGGTCCGGTAGGGCATTTTCCCTCACCGGATGAATGGATTACCAGTTTGAAGGCCGATATCATCATCGCATTTTTTGGGTATTCCGAATCTTTTGAAGGTCCGGAAGGCTTGGATAACTACAAAGAAGAATTGCGAGCCTTTATCAAACACACGCTAAGCCAAAAATATAACGGCGTAACAGCCCCCCAGTTGGCACTGGTATCACCTATTGCGTTCGAAGATCTTTCGGAAAAGATGGATTTGCCCGACGGAAAAAAAGAAAACAAAAACCTGGCACTATACACGGAGGCGATGAAAGAGGTTGCGGCAGAAGAAGGGGTGCTTATGGTCGATGCCTTTGAACCTACCAAAGAATGGTTCGAAACAGAAAGTACCGATTTGACCCAAGATGGTTTTCAATTGACCGACCTAGGCTATCAAAAGTTCGCCAAATTACTTGCAGATGAAATTTTTGGGGTAAAGGATAACATCGCGGAAGAAAACCGTCAATTGGTACATAAAGCCGTAAATGAAAAAAATTGGTTTTGGCATAACGATTTCAAAATACCAAACGGAGTGCATGCCTACGGAAGGCGTTATGACCCTTTCGGACCTGACAACTATCCTTTCGAGATCGAAAAAATACGTCAAATGACGGCTATTCGCGATACGGCCATTTGGGAAGCCATACAGGGCAAAAAAATGGATTTGGCAAAGAGTGACGCACGGACCAAAAAACTTCCTCCTGTTGAAACCAATTATAAGCCGAGTGAAAAAAACGGAACACCAGAATATTTATATGGACAAGAGGCCCTGAATAAAATCAAGGCGGCTCCCGGGTATAAAGTAGAACTTTTTGCATCCGAAGAAGAGTTTCCGGATCTTGCCAACCCGGTACAAGTTTCATTCGACAACAAAGGCAGGTTATGGGTTGCGGTCATGCCCAGTTATCCGCATTACAAACCGGGCGATAGCAAACCGAACGATAAGCTTTTGATTCTTGAGGATACCGATGGTGACAACAAAGCGGACAAGCAGACTATTTTTGCGGATAGTCTTCATTTGACCATTGGCTTTGAATTTGCACCGGAAGGTGTTTTTTTATCGCAGGGCACTAACCTCGTCCTTTTAAAGGATACCGATGGCGATGATAAGGCCGATGTTAAGGAAATTGTTTTAAGCGGATTCGACGATCATGATACCCACCATGCCATCAGTGCTTTTTCCGCCGACCCTTCAGGGGCCATTTATATGGGGGAAGGTACATTTCTTCATACCAATGTGGAAACCGCTTATGGTCCGGTGCGAGGCACCAACGGAGGTTTTTATCGGTATAGCCCCCAACGCCATTATTTAGAGCGTACAGCTCAGTTGGCGATTCCCAACCCTTGGGGTATTGCCTTCGATAACTGGGGCCAACCCTTCTTCGAACACACCTCGGGCCCTTCCGCCACTTGGATGATGCCCGGAACTATATTACCGCGTTACGGCGTAAGTTCCCCGATACCGGAGAATCTTATTGAAAAAGAACATTTAGTACGACCCACTTCGGGACTCGAATTTGTGTCAAGCCGCCATTTTCCCAATAATGCCCAAGGCAATATGTTGATTGCAAATACTATAGGTTTCTTAGGAATTAAAGAACATTCAATGGTAGATGACCCCCAAACTGCGGGTTACCTTAGTAAACACCAAGAGGATTTGATTTCTTCAAGTGACAAGAATTTTCGCCCAGTGGATATGGAGTTCGCTCCAGACGGGTCTTTGTATTTTATTGACTGGAGCAACGTTCTTATAGGCCATATGCAACACAACGCCCGTGACCCGCTTCGCGACCACGTACATGGCAGGGTGTACCGTATTACCTATCCATCAAGACCCTTAGTGAAGCCCGCAAAAATTGTGGATGCCAGTATCGATGTGTTATTGGACAACTTAAAACTTCCGGAATATCGAACCAGGAACCGAACAAAAAGGGAGCTACGAGCTAGGGATGCTTCAGAAGTGCTGTCAAAACTAAAGACTTGGGTGGCAGGTCTCGATACGAATGACCCAAAGTATGAACATAACCTATTGGAAGCTTTATGGGTTACGTGGGGCTTGGATCAGGTTGATGAAGCCTTACTTAAACAAGTGTTGGGGGCAAAGGATTTTAGGGCCCGGACCGCCGCAGTAGGGGTGCTCCGTTATGCGGGCCATCAAATTCCCGATCAGGCTGATTTTTTGATGCAAGCCGCCAAAGATGATAATCCTCGTGTACGTCTTGAAGCTTTGGTCGCCGCATCTTGGATGGGAAAAGATGTAGGTATTCCCATAATAACCGAAGCAGGCAAAAAAGGCTTGGACAAATGGATGGAGAAACCGTACGAAGCTGCAATAGCCCATTTAAATGGCCATAGAGCCGGTGAAGAGCCTAAAGAAGTCATAGAAACCGATTTTAAGGGAAGAGACTTGGAGCTTTTGCTTGCCGGCCAAGAAGTATATGGGCGTGATGGGTATTGTGCGACATGTCACCAACCTGATGGACAGGGTTTGGAAGCTTCAGGATTTCCTCCGCTAGCTGGCTCAAAATGGGTTACCGGCAGTGAGGAAAGGCTTATCAAATTAACTACGAACGGTATTATGGGGCCGATCACGGTTAACGGAAAAGACTATCCCGGGCAAGTACCGATGACCCCGTTCGGCAAACTCTTGAACGACGAGGAAACCGCTGCGGTACTAACCTACGTTAGAAATAGTTTCGGCAATAAGGCCTCTACAATTTCCATTGAAAAAGTAAAGGAAGTCCAGGAACAAATTAAGAATAAAACGGGATTCTATTCGCCAGAGGAACTGCTGGAGGAGCATCCCCTTGAATAAACCGGTAAATTCAATTTTAGGTGTATAAATGTAGTGCTATATCAAAAACCCTAAGTTTGTCAGGCCGATTTAGGGCGGGTAAATCTTAGAAATTATTTAGATTACTGTGGCATTGTTGTGAATTCCTTAAAACCCTGAAAAAAAAATACTACTATTTGTAATCTTAGAGGTGGATTCACACTAAATACAAATTTACCTTCGCTTTCGATTTGAACTGAACACTATATTAACAACAATCCTAACACATCATGAATATTAAAGTTTTACTAAAGAAACATTACTGGAGTTTCGCAATTTTAATTTTCTATAGTTCGTCCTATGGAAATCCATTTTTCAGTACTGTTCACGCAACAGGTTCCAAACCTGTTGTAAACAAAGCAAACCACTTTCAGGATTTGTCCATTACGGGAACAATTCTTGACAGTAACAACCAGCCTTTGCCAGGCGCAAGTATTGTAGAAAAAGGCACATCTAACGGAGCCCAGTCAGATTTCAATGGGAACTTTGAGTTAGAAGTGAGGGATCAAAATGCCGTTCTCGTGGTCTCCTATGTTGGGTTTTCCACTCAAGAAATTCCACTTGCCGGGCAAAATACCGTTACCGTAACGTTACAGGAAGATGCCGCCAAACTTGACGAAGTTGTCGTTATCGGTTACGGTACCCAGAAGAAAAGCGATCTCACCGGGGCCGTGGGATCGGTCAAGGCCGACGAATT
>JAGXIC010000069.1 GCA_024635875.1 Pricia sp. | reverse complement strand
CATGATGTAGGTGTCGCCTCTTCGTTCCAATTGAATTACGTCTGGAGCGGTATCGGCCGAAGTAACCTCTCCTGTTTCCCCTCCAATTTCCTTGCGGTATTGTATTGATGTGAGTCCGTCTCCATGGGTGGTAGCGTTCACATGCTTGGAATTGGTATCCAAATTGTTTCTGACCATCCATCCTACTTTTCGATGGGCATCTATGCCATCACCAATAAAAGATACCTCGGCCCTTAGAATAAAGTCGCCCTGAATAGTGGTCCACAAATATTGAAAGTCATCCTTTCCAAACCACATATTGGTTCCGGAACCGGAAATCGTATAGGTCTGATTCTCCGGGGAGTATTCTGAAGAACCCTCCAGTACACAATTACCGACATCCAAATTGCCGTCGAAGATCCCTATTTTGTTTTGGGCGCCGACCTTTGCCGTGTTGAGCATTATGGAGACGAAAACGATAAAGAATACTATTTGGTTTTTCATAAGTTTCTGGTTTTAAAACACTCTATTAATCCCAACGTGGTCGAATCCCCGGCGCAAAGGGAAATTTCAAAGATTTGAAATATTCCAAGGTTTTTGTGGGCTTTTCTACACCATCGGGCAACTCTTTCTTTGAAAACGTCTGAAAATACAACAGGCAGGCATCCCGCCACCATTTGGCTTCCTTCAATTGAATGTCAAGAAGCATACGGACTTCTCTAAATTGTTCTTCGGATATATAGGGTTTGACCGATTCCCAGGTAGCTATCATTCCCTCCACTTGGTCTACGCCTTCTTGGTATTTCACCGCGATTCCGTTCCAGAGGGTCTGTCCGTTTTTTAACTTATAATCCCAAGGTAAATGATGGAACCACAATAGATATTCCTCAGGAATCGCTTTCGGATTATTAAAGATTTTTGCCACTTCTGGGGCGTATTGGGCCGTTGCATTGCTCCCGCTAGGGGTTCGGTCGAATCCGATACCTTTGTCGTTCGCTCGGTGATAGTAGGTCGGGTTCCATTCGGGACGGCTTAGTTCGCTGACCCAAGGTCCGGGACCGTAGTGATGGCCGGTATCGAAGATATGGTGTAGGCCCAGCGGATTCATATAATTGACAACGGCTTCCCGCGACATCAACAGCATCGCTCTTACCGGTTCTACAAACTTCGGGTCGTTGGAATAAGTGGCCCGTAGCCATTCATCGGCGATGTCTTCCGAACTTAAGTACGGGTCCCAGGCCAATCGGCCAAAGCCGTACCAATTCGCCTGGGCAAAGGGATGCCCCGTCCAATTAAGGTCGTTACCAATATTGGCCACCCCCGCCATTCCGGTGAGCTTTTTTTGATGTAAGGAACCATCAATGACTTTGGCCACGGTCGAGCCCTTTCCTTCACGGTAGGTATCGGAATCCAAAACTTCCTCGAACAGTTTGGGCAGATAAACCAGGTGGGTACTGAACCCTAAATATTCCTGGGTTATCTGAAATTCCATCATCAAGGGTGTTTTGGGCATGGCGCCGAACATGGGATGAAACGGCTCGCGCGGTTGAAAATCGATAGGGCCGTTTTTTACCTGTACCAAAACGTTTTCCATAAACGTACCGTCATAGGGCACGAATTCCGAATAGGCCTGTTTGGCCCGATCGTCGGCATCATGTTCGGAATACACAAAGGCCCTCCAGATGACATTTCCATTATGCGGTTTCAACGCCTTTGCAAGCATGTTTGCCCCATCGACATGGGTCCGGTCATAGTTTTGCGGTCCTGGTTGCCCTTCGGAATTCGCCTTGACCAAAAATCCACCGAAGTCGGGAATACGGTCATAAATTTCGCCTGCTTTTGAGTTCCACCAGTTTTGGACCTCTTGGTTCAATGGGTCTGCCGTTTCCAATCCGCCGATTTCCATGGGGGCGGAAAAACGCGCGGTCAAAAATACTTTTATGCCGTAAGGCCTGAAAACATTAGCCAAAGCTTCCACCTTTTCCAAGTACATGGGAGTCAATATCAAGGCATTGGCATTTACGTTGGTCAGGGATACCGCGTTGATTCCGATAGAGGCATTTGCCCGGGCATAATCGATATAGCGGGGATCGATATATTCCGGAAGTTTTTGCCAGTTCCATAGTGAAAATCCCGCATAACCACGTTCCACGGTACGGTCGAGGTTGTCCCAATGGTTGAGCATTCGCAGGTCTATTTTTGGCGCATCCACTAGATGTATTTCGCTCAGACTTTGTTCGGTTTGCAGCAGATGCAGCATCCTGAAAACACCATATAAAATCCCCAAATCTTCATTGGCTGTAAGTATGGTTAGCTGTTTCCCATCCCATAGGGTTCTTTTCAATATAAACCCATCCTTGCCAAGTGCATTAAAATCCGTTCCCAATTTTTCAGCCAATGAGCGATCAAGATTTTCCCTCTTTGCAATTATTACGGTATTCTTGCTGTTTTGAACAGTCGTGAATTCAGGTTTATCGCCTAGTATTTTTTCAAGTCCCGCAATCAACTCTTTTTGTGCAGTGGCCAAAATTTCATTTCCGTTTTCGATGTATATGAATTGGAAGAGTTCTTGATATTCGCGTGAAAGCTCTGGATTTTCGGTCTTGGAATAGCCCAACCACAAATCATAGTTTTCTAAAGTCTGGCATAAGACTAAGTTCGATGAAAAAAGGATATAAAGTAAAAGGATTTTTCTAATGGCCATACGCTCTATCTAAAAATTCATACCGGGCATCCGTTTTGGCCTTTTTAAGTTTGCTTTCTGTATCAATGACCATTACGGAAGGGGTGTCGTCTTTCGCTTTTGCCGCTTCCCATTGGGGCAGACCTTCGCTATTCGGGTTTCCTGTCTTGATAAAATTAGCGAAATAATTCAGCATCGTTTCGGAAGCTTTATAATCGTCTGCTGTCCAGGCGTAGTCGTCCACTAAATGCAAATTGCCCATGGCATATTCGATTTCCGCGGCATGGGGTGCGCCGATAGATTTTGGATCTTCGGGAGTATCATTGCTTTTTACTACGGTACCGCCTGCAAGTCCTGAGGTAAGGTTTGAATCCTTCAATTCAGGACGCAACTTACTGAATACATACCGGTACACAGGCTGGTCGCTGTTTTTGCGGTGCAGGTCGAACCATTTCCAGGTACTATAAACGATAAATCGGTCAGAGGCCAAAGCGGTGGCCGAATGTTCGATTTCCTTTGGAGACCCATGTGGGTATAGTTCAAGGACTTCCTGGTATTTTTCGGGATAGGCCTCTTTCACTTTGGCTATATAATTTTCTTCGGTGTACGGGCCTTGGGTAAATGCCATACCGGAAATTTCGGCGGAATTCCATCCCAATAACAACGGAACTTGTGCCTGCTCTTTGTTTGCGAATATTTCGGGAAGCGTCTTCGGTAGAAAATATCCGTCGATGACGGCCGGAAAACCAAAGCGTTTAGATTCATTATAAATTTCATAGACTTCCCGTGTACTTAGTTTCCGAAGTTCGGCCAATTTTGGATAGCCTGCATTTTTGGCGAATTCCAATCCAATATTCTCCGCTTCTTGCAATGGAACAGATGCCATGGTAGGCTTTATGCCCGCGCCACTTTCGCCAATCGCACCGGCAATAAGGTCTTTAGATAGGGGAGAGGCCATTTGCTGACCGACCCCGATGGAACCCGCAGATTCCCCGGCAATGGTCACTTTTTTAGGATCGCCACCGAAGGCTGCAATGTTCTTTTGCACCCATTGTAAGGCGGCATTTTGGTCGAGTAACCCATAATTTCCCGAGGCACCATATGGGGCTTCGGCACTCAGTTCAGGGTGGGCAAGAAAACCAAAAATATTTAACCGATAATTGATGGTTACCACCACTATGCCTTTTCTGGCCATACTCTCGCCATCGTAGCGAGGTTCCGAGGCATCGCCCGCGACATTCCCCCCACCAAAGAAATAGACGAGTACGGGTAGGTCTTTCTTGTTTCGGGTTGCAGGGGTCCAGATATTCAAATACAGGCAATCTTCGCTAACACCCTTCGAACGTGATTTCATATCCCCGAAAACCATCGTCTGTATGGGTCGTGGTCCAAAGGTTTTGGTCTCTTTAACCCCCTCCCAATTGTGCAATGGTTGTGGAGCTTTCCATCGCAATTCGCCTACGGGCGGTTGGGCAAACGGCACCCCAAAATAGGTCTGTAGGTTGGTATGGGTGTTATAATTTCCTTCGATAATACCCTGCTCCGTTTTCGTTTGAACCGGAAAGGCATTTTTGTCCTGCGCAAGAATAATGTTCATTTGTAATACAAAAAATAAAGATAGTAGTATTCTCATAATAGCGGTCTTCAAAATATTATTGTCTCAATTTGTTACAATAATACTTTGTTTTCTTGGATTAATGTTCGTTATTTGGAAAAAGTTCTATTTTTGGCCACTAAAAATCCGATACAGGCGCTTAACCGTGAGGAATTTATACCTAATCTTTCTTACGATTCCGTCATTTTCGGATTCAACGGGAAGCAACTGAAAATATTGATATTGCAATACCATAACACAGGATTGTTTGCCTTACCAGGGGGTTTTGTCAAGCGGAACGAAAGTCTCGACAACGCCGTTAAAAGGGGCGTAAAGGAACGCACCGGACTCGACCAGGTTTATTTGGAGCAGTTCCGGACCTTTGGAAGCCTGACGCGTTCGGATCCGTCGGCCATGAAACGGGTATTGGAAGGGAACAATCTTGACGTAGAGGCCCATGACTGGCTGCTCGACCGTTTTATTTCGGTTTCCTATTATGCCCTGATCAATTATGATGAGGTAGCCCCGGTGCCGGACGAACTTTCCGATAGTATTGATTGGTATCCTATTGACGGGTTGCCCGACTTAATGATGGATCACAAAAAAATAGTGGACCAGGCTTTACAGTTTTTGCGCGATAATCTCGAAAAGAAATTGGTGGGTATAAACCTTTTGCCTTCCAAGTTTACCATGAAACAATTGCAAGAGGTCTATGAGGCCATTTTGGGGGAGGAGTTGCGCCGTACTACGTTTCAAAGACGAATTTTAGGAATGAACATTTTGGAACGCCATGAAAAACTGTTTCAGGGCAAAGCACATAAGGCACCATACCTCTACAGCTTTAAATCGAACAACGCCATTAAATCACAGGAAGAACAGATCATAACATAAAACAGATAAATATGAAAAATTCAGGAATTAATCTATGTATCAAGGGCTTACTACTATTTTTTCTTTTAGTAGGAAGCATTTCATGTAAAGAAGCTGCAAAAAAAGATAGCACCGCAGAAAAGAATAGTACTGAAGCCATGGAGGGTACCAACACTGCAGAAAATTTCGGGGGCCTGGCTTTGTACACCGTCCGTGATGCCATGGGCGAGGATGCCAAAGCGACCTTAAAGGCCGTGGCGGATGCCGGATATAAAAATATCGAGGCCGCCGGTTATGCCGATGGAAAGTTTTACAATATGTCCGTAGAGGAATTCAAGTCCTTATTGAAGGAATTAAATCTGACCCCCGTAAGCACCCATCAAGGAAGCGTTACCCTCGACAACGCCGATACCATGATGGCCGATGTCAAGGCAGCCGGATTTGAATATTTTGTAATTCCGGTCCCACCGATGGGTATGTTCGAATTCAATATGGAGGAAAAAACCATGGGCATGAAAGGTACTGCCGCAGAACTAGCGGACCTATTGGATACCCTCGGGGAGAAAGCGAATGCCGTCGGACTTAAATTATTATATCACAACCATGATTTTGAATTTAAAGAGAATGCCGAAGGTATCGTGACCATTGATTATTTGTTGGAAAACTGTAATCCGGATTGGGTCAATTTCCAGATGGATCTCTATTGGGTTGTTAAGGCCGGTGCGAATCCGGTTACCTATTTTGAAAAGTATCCGGGGCGTTTTAAAATATGGCACGTCAAGGATATGGATGACCAAGGACGGTTTGCCCCCGTAGGGAAAGGAACCATTGATTTTAAGCAAATCCTCGCCAACAAGGAACAATCGGGAATGGAATATTATATGGTGGAGCAAGACATGACCTTCGATGGTATGAAACCGCTCGAAGCGATAGAAGTAAGCCACGAGGGACTTAAGGAATTCGGGTTCGAGTAAACGATTATTTTGTGATTAACCATCAACATTAACACTCAGTAAAATGAAAAGATTGACCTTCCATCTTATGGCCATTGGAACACTCGTATTGGTAAGCAATCTGTCTGCCCAATCCGAAGTTCAGACCGGGGAGAACGTCGCGGTAACCAATACAAATTCGGGAAAAGTACGCGGATATATTGAAAATGGAATTTTTGCCTACAAGGGAATTCCCTACGGCACGGCAAAACGATTTGAAGCGGCCGAAAAACCAGAATCCTGGGAAGGAATTCGCAGTTCGACTATGTACGGCCCCGTGGCTCCATTATTGATACCTACAACTACGATACAGGATGAACCCGAATTTGTCTTTGACCACGATTGGGGCTATACCAATGAAGATTGCCTTAACCTGAATGTATGGACGCCACGCATCGATGACAGTAAGAAAAGGCCTGTATTATTTTGGATACATGGTGGCGGATTTACCTCGGGATCCAGTCATGAATTGCCTTCTTATGACGGAGAAAATTTGAGCAAGAAGGGCGATGTAGTGGTAGTTTCCATCAACCACCGTTTAAACGTATTAGGT
>JAGXIC010000068.1 GCA_024635875.1 Pricia sp. | reverse complement strand
TATGTAGTTCGTCGGGAAAAGTTCAAGTATCAAGCGCAAGTTCAGAAAAGAATACGGAGAATAGAAAAGAGGAAAAAGATTTGACCTACCTATCGGATGTTTGCGCACGCACTAAATCGACACGGTTTAGTTGTGCGGATTGTATCACAGATTTGCCTATCGGCGAGATGTGATTACCCATATAAAATAGAGGTTTAAGGAAGAGTTGTGTTGCCTTTACAATTTGATCTGACCGACCACCCGGTATGTAAAAATAGCCGCTTGCCAATAATGCCTTGGTGTTTAAGGTGATGGTGGATGCTTTTTGACCAGAAATCAAAATAAATTCTATCTTAAAGTCAGTAAATAAAGGATAAAACCGACCACACGGTCAGTTTTTGAAACTGAATCAGAGCTGAGCATTTTCGGCTGATAGAGAACCAAGAGCAGCCTCATTTCCACTAAAAAACGACTCCAGTTCCTTTAAGGTCTCGGCTGAAGTTTTGATGTCCTTGACGATTTCGCCCTTGTTCAGGACTACGATGCGCTCACAGACCTCGGTCACGTGAATCAGGTCATGGCTAGATACCAAAACGGTTACCCCATGTTTAGCGGCCAAATCTCGAATAATATCTTTCAGTCGGATCTGGGTTGTGGGGTCGAGATTCGCGAAAGGTTCGTCCAAGATTACCACCTCCGGGTTACCGATAAATGAGGCTACGATGCCTGCTTTCTTTTGGTTTCCTTTGGAGAGGTCTCGCAGGTATTTCTTCTGGCCTAAGATTTCCCCGTGAAAGAAATCCTGAAAATTAGCGAGAAGGGCATCGACATCGGCCTTATTTTGCCTACGTAGTTCGCCAATAAAGTAGAAATACTCTTCGGGTGTCAGGTAGCCGATTAAAAAGGTTTCATCGATATAGGCCGAAGTAAAGGGTTTCCAGGCTTCGCTTTGGTCGACCTGAACCTGGTTATTGACGATATGGCCGGTCGTAGGCTGTATCAAGTCCAACAGCAGGCTGAACAAGGTGGTCTTTCCAGCCCCGTTGTTGCCCACCAGTCCGAAACTCTGCCCTTTGGGGATTTCCAAGTGGTCTATGTTCAAAACGGTTTGTGCGCCGTATTTTTTCGTAAGGCTTTTGGCTTCTATCATGAACTATTTTTATGTGTCATTCTCGCGAGGGCGGGAATCTTTTTATCTTTCAAATGAGTCTTAAAGACCTACAAGGATCGCTCGTACCTCGCTCATACCTTGAAGGTGGATCAAGCTTAGCTCTAGCTTCTAGGTTTTTATATAAACTCTTAAACTCCTTTAATCAACTGTTCTTCTCCTTAAAGCCCGCGACCATAGCGTATTTTCTCTTTCGATACCCTTCAGTAATCTTATCCAACATGATTTTTTTAAGGGCAAAACCGATTATCCCAAGTATGGAAAGCGTGATGATGGCAGCTTCAAAAGAAACAAATGTCTTCAATACAAAATACACGACGCTGGGTACAATTAGCAGCGGCAGCAATATCAAGAACTGAGTGGCGCTTGTGCCCTGCATATTGCCGAACGTACTTTTGGTCAGATCTATCCTTTTTTTGTTGAATGAGCCGAAATACAGCACTACGGGCAGGTTAATGCCCAAATTGTAAAGTGCACAGGCGAAATTGATGGCCAACGCCTGCCATCCGAAATAGACGTATGGAATAGATAGCAGGAACATGGCCACAACGCTGACCGATATTAATCCTGCCTTCGACTCCAAATACTTGCGTAACGGGATGTTCTGGGCCATCATCATACTATAATAATCACTATCCCATGCGGGAATGAACTGTCCGAAATTCGACAAAAAGGCACCGGTTATAAAGATTCCCGCCAATATATAAATGGTCGAAGTCGGCCCATAGGTGCCCGTACTATAGAAAATCAGACCATAGGCGACGAGACCTAACGAAACAAAAACCTGCATTTTTGTCCGCTTGTTGCGCCAAATCATTTTTAAATCCAATCGCAGAAAAGGGGCGATACTTCCAAAGCGTTCGGTCCAGGAAAGGTCTGAGGTACTCGCCTGTTTGATATCCTGTCTTAGGGAGACGTCCAAAAACAGCTTTCCCCTAAGATAATTGTAGTTTATGTAATAGGAAGTTGCCGCCAATACTATGGGAAAAAAGGTGTAAATGGGATTTTGAAAAAGTGCATAAAAGAATGTACCGGCCTGTTGCTTGATAGGAAGTATTCCGAAATACGCCATTCCGTACAGACCTGCCAATGAAATCACCAATACAATCAAGACCTTGTCGTTCTTGTTGATTAAAAAATTGATATAATTTATGGAGAGCACAATCCCGATAACCGATATGAGCCATACAAATACGTTCGGTGCTGCATACCCTTGCAACAGCAGCACGATACAGAAAGGCACAAAAAAGAAGAGCGCGAGAAAGTTATAGAACGAAACCGCCGAACGCGCCAAAACATAGTGGGTAATGGTACTTTTTTTAACGGGAAGTTTCAAAAAAGGTTTAATGTCCATAACCGGGAGTTTCTGCATAAAATAGCGCAGAAAAAGTTCGCCCAGCACCCAAAAGACTAAATATTGACTCAGGATAGACACCGGATCGCTATCGGGAAACTGCTTTTCGAGAATAAAGAATAGCCCCGCCCCGGAAAATGCCAAAATTCCTAAAAAATAAACGGCCATAAAACCCATCAAAATCTTGATTCCCAAGCTTTTTCCGACAGAAGAAGATCGGAAAAATGATTTCCATTGAAGGTTTATGAAGTGCTTGAACATTAGATTAGGTTAGATCACCTATTAGTTGGTGTTTAAAAATAATACTTTGTTACAGATTTGAAGTGCGTTTTTTTACCTTTTACGTTTTAATTCGGTTTCCCAATCCGTATTTTTGCAATCCCTAAATCAGGGCAAATGATTGTCAAGAGCAATTGCTCTCTAATTTTTTATTTCCTGCCCGACAGGTGGGCTTAATTCTTTTACTTATATCATAACCATGGCAAATTTCCATTCCCTAACCATAAAAAACATCAAATCACTTACGCCGAATTCGCTGGCGATAACTTTTAATGTCCCCAAGGAATTGATTCAGACCTTCGATTTCGTTCCGGGACAATACATCACCTTAAAAAAAGAAATCAAAGGGAAGGAATTGCGCAGGTCCTATTCCATTTGCTCGTTTCCAAGAGGTGACTCCTTTACCATTGGGGTCAAAAAGGTGGATAAAGGCGTATTTACCCAATTTGCCCATACCCAATTGGCCGTAGGCGATACATTGGAGATGATGCCCCCCGAAGGCCGTTTCACCTTTCAATCTAACGGTCACCCGAAAACCATAGCTGCTTTTGCGGCCGGTAGTGGTATTACGCCGATCATGAGCATCGCAAAGGCTGTTCTAGATAGCCATCCGAAAAGCAAGTTTGTACTGGTCTATGGCAATAAAACGTTCAAGGACACCATGTTCTATACCGATCTAGTAAAGTTGGAACTGGACCATTCCGACCGTTTTTTTGTTGATTTCGTTACCAGTCAAATCCAGGAAGACGACTCCCGTTTCGGCCGTATCGATACGGCAATGGTCAATTATGTCTTAAAGAACAAACATAAGGGGTTTGATTTCGATGCGTATTACCTCTGCGGGCCCGAAGCTATGATCGACTTGGTATCCGACACGTTGCTTGACAATGAAGTTCCCAAGGATAAAATACATTTCGAGCTTTTTACCAGCGAAGGTATTACGGACGAAATGCCCGAAAAGCCCGATGGTATGACCCAGCTTACGGTAACGGTCGACGATGAGGTGTTCGAACTGAGCATGGATAAAAAAGAACGCGTACTTGATGCCGTACTAAAGCAGAATATCGATGCCCCTTACTCTTGTCAAGGGGGGGTCTGTAGCACCTGTATTGCGCGCGTTACCGAAGGAAAGGCCGAAATGGCGAAAAACCAGATTTTGACCGATGGAGAGATTGAAGAGGGGTTTATACTTACCTGTCAGGCGCATCCGCTTACGGCAACCTTGAAAGTGGATTATGATGATGTTTGAGAAATTTATATCTTAATCCCATCCAACACCCGACTGGCATGCTCATACCCAATTAAATATGCCTTTTCAATACCCTTACGATCCAAAACCCCGATTTTTTCAAGAGCTGGGAACTCCAACAATAGATCACAAGACTCCAGCTTTTGCCGATTAATGGCGTATATCATCAAACTGGTTACCCTACCGGTAATCTGCCAAGAATTTTTTAGGGCATTTTGGTAGAGATTGCCCACTTTTGACACGTTGCTTCCTATAACAAACTCCACTTTATGTTTGATAGGCTCCAACGGAAAATTGTTCATGATGCCCCCATCCGCGAAAAGCTCCCCATCTAATTCAACGGGGCTGAACACGGGCGGTAGGGCAGCCGATGCTAATAAAGGACGTATGAGCTCTCCTTTCGAAAAATAGCGTAGTTCGCCCTTTTGCAGGTTAGTGGCTACCACATAGAGCTCACGTTCTAGGGCGTCGAAGGCGTTCTCTGGAAAGTAGCCTTTAAAAACATTAATATACCTATCGGTATTAATAAAACCGGGCTTTACTATCGTTAAAAAATTATAGCGGAACAAAGGGGTTTCCTTAAAAAGGGAGAGCATATCGGCTACGGAATTGCCATTGGCATATAGGGCGCCTACTAAGGCACCAATACTACTGCCGCTGACAATACTGGCCGAGATATCGTGTTCTTGTAAGGCCTGTATCAATCCGATATGCGCCATACCGCGAACGCCTCCCCCGGAAAGGACGAGACCGATGGATTTTGATTTTGAGTCGTTCATGTTTGCGAGGCTACAATGCGGCGTATCTGAAATATGCCAAAAGTACAGAAATCATTGCTCTTAGAAATGTTTGTTCAAGGTATTCCATTTTGGATTTTGTTCAGTAAATGCAGAGCTGCCTAGAAAATAAAGTGAAAGGGTAATTGAGTTCATTGCCTCGTGACTGCAGCGCAGGGCCTATTATTTGGATACCTATTTTTCGAATCTTTAATCAAAAAAACTCTGCAAGAGCCTGGTATGGTAATCGGCCACCACATCATAACAATATTTGACCGGAAACCCCGGTGCGGCATCGCATAAAAGATATGGTTTGAAAATGTTTCGAACGTTATCCTTTATTGTATCGTCAGGATGGATTTCAAGCCGGGCGTTCAGTTCTTCAGAAATAATATCCTCGGGGGACATGATATAATGGCTCGCCAACACATCAAAGGGATTGAAACCATCGGCACCTTGGTCCAACCATTGTTGCAGCCAAACTTTGGAAGCTTCGGCAAGCCAAATATTGCCCTTATCAACACTCGATGCCAGTTGGTTCAAATCCGCTTGCTTTAGCCAGACTTTGTTAGAAATCTCGAACGGACAAAGGGTTACCGAAACGCCAAGTTCGAACATAATCCGGAAAGCGTCATTGTCAAGGTCAAAGTTGAGGTCTTGTGCGTGGTTGCCCTTATTGCCGATTTTGAAATAATCTGTGGGTTTTCTTCTTCCGGCGACAAGTACTACTTCTACAATCTGTTCTTTTAACTCCGGATATTTAAGGAGTAACAGCCCAATATTGGTCGCAGGGCCAATGGCCATGATAATCATGGGTTGTTTCTTCAAAGCATCGGCAAGTGCTTCAACGGCCTCGTTGGTTTGCACATTACGCAAATCGACGGCTTCATCCGCACCTTTAAAGACGTGGATTTTGTTTTCTGCAAACTCCCTGCTCATGTACCGACTCAGCGAATAGGCATTTTCGATGATGGTATTTCCGAAGACCGCGCTTATACCGCATATCTCGATGTTTTTGGCCTTCATCAATTGAAGAACGGCAAAGCCGTCATCAACATCGCAGTAGCCTTCACGTTTGTGCCTTTTCATGCCGACTGAGAGGTCGGTGTCGATCCATACTTGTTTTTTTGTCATCATACATTTTTTAATTATCACTCGTCATTGCGAGCGAAGCCTAGCCGACAGGTAGGCTTCGCGCGGCAATCTGTCGAACCCACTAAAAGAGTTAAATACGCCAGCTGCAGTAATCTGTTGAAATTCCTAGAAAGTTCTACAGACTGCTTCGTGCCTCACAATTAAGAGCACTTTTAAACAGTCTTCTGCCCCAGCCCTCCCCAAAACTCGATTTCATCCTTCACGCCTGTTTCCGGGTCGGAGATAAAATCATATTTATCGGTGTAGACCTTCAGATTTCCGGCCTGCATAAAACCGATTTCGTCGCCCATAAGTACGGCCTCCTTTAAATCGTGGGTAACGAAAAGGGAAGTAATGTCAAACTCTTCGGCAAGTTTCTTGAACAGACCCTGCATCCGTTGGCGGGTGCCGGCATCTAGACTTCCGAAAGGCTCGTCCAACAACAAAAGGGAAGGGTTTGTAATGATAGCTCTACCAAAGGATACCCTTTGCCGCTGCCCGCCCGAAAGCTGGGTAGGCATCTTTTGGGACTGGGCCTCGAGTTCAAGACTGCTCAACATATGTCGAACCTGCACTTGTATTGTACTATTCGGTATTTTTTTAAGGCGAAGCCCAAATGCAATGTTTTCAAAGGCGTTCAGGTGCGGGAACAGTAAATCTTCCTGATACAGATATACGATATTCCGTTTTTCAGGTTTTTTCTGGGTGATGTCCTCTCCCTTAAGTCGGATACATCCCGAATCGGGAGAAACCAATCCACCGATAGTCTTAAGCATGGTCGTTTTTCCGCAGCCGGATTTCCCCAAGATACTCAGGGTTTTTTTGGCATCCAAAGAAAACGTTAAATCCTTGACCACCTGCTCTTGGCCGAAGCTTTTAACGATGTTTTGTACTTCTAGGAACATTGAACTTGTTTTTAGCACCTTAACACTATCCTTATCCGTATCGAAGTTGTGTTGGCGCAGCCGTATAGTAGACAATACCTCGAACACATAGGGAATGCAAAGTTCGCAAAGTGGTTTGGATTAGCCACCCCTTTTTCCGTAGATTCGATGACCAAAAAGTATTCTACCATACTAGCCATAATTTCGTAGCGCCTAGCTGATTATCTATAATAAGTTTTGATTCCAGTTAGGCTGGGGTATGGGAGGTTAAACCGTTTGCCACTCTTTAAAAAATGGAGTTCTTATTTCCTAGTGGGCTGCCGTCTCAAATTTCGATGTGATCCAGGCGCTTGATGTTCAAGATACATTTCTCAAGACTTTCAGGATAGGCACGGATGCCAATTTCTGATTAACAAATCGACCGAACGGTCGGTTTTGCTATTTTGAATCCTCTTCTTGACCTCGCTGAATTGGGATTTAAAGCCGTATTTTATCGATAAGCTACTACGTTCGTTGGGTATTAAGCTATTAAGGACTGTTCACATACTGATGGGTCCGTCATAGGAGCATGAATTATAACCGCAAAAAACGAAAAGACCTAAACAAAGGTAGAGGTCGACTTGTGAGCGAAATTCGTCAACAACGAAGTTAAAAATAGCATTTTTTGAGATTAGGACTGTGCTAGGTTTTACATGCGCTGTATCTTTAGTACACTAGTACACTAATTATTTAGAATCCGAAGATATATATGCTTAAACCATACATTTTATTCTACAGTATTATTGCAATGGCTTCAACCCTAAAGGTTTCGGCCCAAGAAAATGTCGTCCTTGAAACGCTGTTCGGAAAATTGGCCACCTATGCCAATGTCAACGCTCCCGAAAAGGCATACCTGCAGACCGATAAAGACCTGTATACCAATGGCGAGACCATTTGGTTCAAGACCTATGTGCTCAACGGCATAACACACACGATCAGCGATAAAAGTAAGGTCGTCTATGTAGAATTGGTCGATATGGACCAAAGTATCATAGCACAACGTAAACTGTTTATCGGGCAAGACGGGGCCTGCGGCGACATCAGTATACCCGATGACATAGAAGAGGGTTCATACCTGCTCCGTACCTACACAAAATATATGCTGAACGGTGATGACCCGAATTTATTTGAAAAGGAAATAGATATTTGGCAACAAAAACTGAACGCTATCGATATTTCGAAAAGGGAACCAACGCTCAGCAGAGCGGAAGAAAAAGCACCCAAAAAGGAATTAAGCACTACTATTACGACTAGACCCATCATTCAATTTTTCCCGGAAGGTGGGGACATGGTCGAAGGACTTGAAAGTGTTCTCGGCCTAAAGGTTACCGACGAAAAAGGTAACGGCATCGCAATACAGGGTAAAATCATAGACCAGAACGGTAAACTTATGGGTAGTTTCAGAAGCTTTGAATTCGGCTTGGCACGCACCTATTTTAAGGCAGTCCCAAATACTAAGTATTATGCAGAAATTCAAATCGAAGGTAAAACGGAAAGATATACTGTTCCAGACCCACTTTCTAAAGGATATTCCCTACAAATATTGAACAGGGGAGATTACCTTCGAATACGTGTATCTACAAATGGTGCGAATGGCCTGAAAGGCTTGCTTTTGTTGGGTCATCTTCGAGGAGATTTGATTCTGAAACAATTTCTTGGCGCGAACGATGAAAACGCCATTACGGTAAAGTTATTGACATCTAAACTTAGGGACGGTGTCGCCCAATTTACGTTATTTGCCCCCAATGGCGAACCGGTCTGTGAGCGTCTGGTATTTGTTGAAAACCCTAAAAACGATATACGGCTATCGTTAAACACGGATAAGCGAAATTATAGTTTTCGAGAAAAGGTCGATGTATCCCTGGATTTGGCAGATTCAAAAGGAAGGCCATTAGAGGGGGATTTCTCTATGAGCGTTGTTACCGAAAAAGGATTAAAAGGTAAACCGGAAAGTATGAATAGCTGGCTCTTGCTAAATTCTGATTTGGGCGGAACGGTCGAAGACCCAACTTATTTTTTCGACCCGACTTTAAATGGCCGACAATTTCTATTGGATTTGCTTATGCTCACCCATGGTTGGCGAAGGTTTAGGTGGCAATCGTTCACGAAGAAAGGGGTAAGTAAAGCTTTGGCGTTTCAACCTGAGAAAGGGATTGTAATAAGCGGCAAAACTACCGCCTTTGATAATCCCTATCAGCCCAAAAAAGCGAAGACCACATTGAGCATCTTGGCGCAAGACATCCTTCAGGAAAAAAACCCGACCAATGCACAAGGTAAATTTAGTTTTGGCCCCTACTTTTTTCAAGATAGTGTCGAAACCATAATAAATGCCGAAAGCATAGCGGATAGCGAAAAGAATAAAAAACAGCTAGCCATATATGTAGACCCTCCTTTCCCGAAGATTCAGATAAAAAACCCAAAAAGGAGTTTTATGGATAGGGTTACAATGACGTACGCCAAGCCTTATCTCAAAGAGGCCCAATTACAAAAACTGATGGATTTAAAGTATGACCCGAAGGTAACAAAATTGAAGGAAGTTGTCGTAAAATCCAAACCGGAAACACGCGAACAGCGCATCAATAAAGAATTGAATACAAGAACCTTATACGGCCAGGCTCGGGATAGACTTTTCCCAGACTCGATTCCATGGATGCAAAATAATACCATTAGTGTACTTGAAATTCTTAGACTTGTACCAGGGGTGCAGATTTTTGGTAGTATTCCAAATCAATTGGTCCAAATTAGGGGTGCAGCCAATTTTAGCGGACCCGTACCTCCACTATTTTTGCTGGATGGGATGCCCGTAGATGCTGATTTTATTCAGACCATTCCGGTTCTTGATGTCTTGTTCGTAGATGTGCTTAAAGGGGCTGATGCAGCTATTTACGGTTCGCGTGCCAGTGGTGGGGTAATTGGAGTTTATACCAAAAGGGGCGAGAATTTTGACGAGGCTCCAACGTGGACCCCCGGCGTCTTTAATGCTAAGATTCCTGGGTTTTATAAGGCTAGGCAATTCTATGCCCCCAACTATGCCGAAGCCAAACCTGAAAACGAGAAACCCGACCATCGCCTTACGCTGCTTTGGGACCCGGCATTGGTAGTTAGAGAGAATGGCCGATCAAAGTTAAATTTCTTTACAGGTGATACTGCTGGAGAGTATGTTATACGGGTTGAAGGTATAACCTACGACGGAAGGCCAGTTAGTAAAATACAAAAATTCAATGTTGGAGTAAATTCGACGCATTAAGAACTTAGTCATATCATGATACTCGATATCGGATAGGGTTTACTTCCGGTGTGGAATATGAGGTTCTTCAAAAAAAGAACTGATCTGTAAAACCGACCAAATGGTCGGTCTTGTTTTACTAGGTTGTTTTATTAACTCTTATAGCAAAGGATTATAATGGGTATTTAATCGATAAAGCATCTTTTTTACTTAAAGCCATCGTTAAACGGGAGTATTACAGACCGTTTGGTTTGTTAAGGCATTGTAATCAACTTGTAATATTTGACGAATAATAGTTTAGGAGTCTTAAATCACTCCCTTTTTTAAACTCTAAAAACAGTTCCTGATAGGGCGTCCCAAAAAACACGGCGAAACGCTTTTGAGACTGTTTTAATGACAGTTTTTCAGATCGCCTCGAACAACTTACCCGGCAATGGCCGAACCACCCCTTTCATTTCCATGTTCAACAATGTCGACGAAACTTTGAAAATTGGGAGTTGACATTCCAAAGCAATACTGTCCAATTGTTGTTTGCCATCTTTTAAAAGATAGTCGTAAATCGATTGTTCGGTATCGTCCAGTTCAATGAAAAACTGTTTTTGAACATTTTGGGTCTTTTTTTCCGCGATATCCCAATTCAACAAATAAATCAGGTCGGCCGCCGAGGTCATCATATGCGCTTTTTGTTGTTTGATGAGGTTGTTGCATCCGACACTATATCTGTCTTTTGTACGTCCGGGCACGGCAAACACGTCGCGGTTGTAGCTGTTGGCGATATCGGCTGTGACCAAGCTGCCTCCTTTTTCTGCGGATTCTACGACAACCGTAGCCTCGCTCATACCTGCAATTATCCGGTTTCGCTTTAGAAAGTGTTCCCGTTCAGGCTGGCTCGTGCTCCAGAATTCGGTGTAAAATCCACCGTTTTTCTCCACGTCCTTGATATATTTTGAATGTACTTTCGGATACATCTGGTTGAGGCCGTGCGCCAAACAACCTATAGTCTGCAGGCCGTGCTTGACCGCCAATTTTTGAACGGTTATATCCACGCCATAAGCGAATCCGCTGACGATGACGGGATTTAGGGGTGCGATATCCTCGATAAATTTCTCGCAGAATGCGGTTCCGTAGCTCGTAATATTCCGGGTACCGACCACGCTGATAATTTTTCTTCCCGTTAAATCGATATTTCCGCGCTTAAAAAGCAGGGTTGGGCTGTCGATACAGTGTTTCAAGTATTTGGGATGTTCCATATCTTTAAAATAGGTATACCCGATTTTATTTTTTTGGATGTATTCGTATTCCGCTTCGGCAGCTTCCCGGTGCTGCGCATCGTAGAGACCGCTTAAGGTGAAGGAGCCGATACCATCGATTTTCAGCAACTGTTGTCGCTTATTGGCGAAGACCGCCGCGGGACTCCCGCAATGGGAAATCAGTTTTTTGGCCGAGACATCGCCGATATGGGGAATATGCTGCAGTCGCAAGACTGCAATAAGTTCATTTGCGTCCATTTAGTACCAGTATCAAAGTTATTCACAAAACACCCCAAATATAATGTTAATAAAAAGTACGCTGCCGACTGGTATCCCCCTTTATATTTTCTAATATTTGTCATGTATGGCATTGGAACACTATATATCAGAATTACTCTACCGCTATAACTGCGTGGTCGTACCCGGTTTTGGGGCATTTTTGACCCAGTCGAAATCGGCCGTTATCCATGAGGGTACCCATACCTTATATCCTCCGACGAAAACGATATCCTTCAATCAGCAGCTGGTTTCTAATGACGGATTATTGGTTTCCTACGCGGCCGAGGCCCAAAATACCACTTTTGAAGACATGCTGCGACAAGTCGAGGAAGAGGTCACCGATTGGAAATTGAGACTTCAAAAAGGAGAACGATTGCCATTGGCCGATATCGGAGAAGTCTGGTCCGGCGCTGAAGGCAAGATTCAGTTTCAACCCTCGGGAAGGACCAATTATTTGACCGCTTCCTACGGAATGTCCTCTTTTATTGCGGCACCGGTCTCCAGAGAGGTCTTGAAGGAAGAGGTAGCCGCTTTGGAAGAAAAAACACCTATTGCCTTCACGCCCGAAAAACGGGAAACTGTTAAGGCTCGGCCTTATCTAAAATATGCCGCAGCCGTACTTTTGGCATTGACCACCGGATTTGCAGGGTTCCAATTATATAAAGCCGACCAGAACCATCAGCAAGTCGTTCGTGAAGAGGCCCACAAACAGGTCTCAAAACGCATTCAAGAAGCCACTTTTTTTGATGCCGACCCGTTAGAACTGCCCACGATTACCCTAAAGACCACCAAAAAGGCAAGTATAGCAGGACAGAAAACGCACCATATCATTGCCGGAGCTTTCCGGTACAAGACCAATGCGGATAAAAAAATCGAGCAATTAAAAAAGCTCGGCTATAACCCATCCTACTTAGGCACCAATCCCTTCGGACTCCATATGGTCTCCTACGACAGCTTTGTCGATGCCCAACAGGCGTTGTTGGCCTTGCGAAAAATCAAGCTTTCCCAAAAGGATGCCTGGTTGAAATCGGTGAGGTAGTAATGGCTATAGTTTCCTGCAAGTTATTCCCTAACTTATTTCTTTCCTTAATTTACCATCCATACATCATCCGATTACTGCGGCAACGCTTTCCGGCGCACAGAACTCACAGGTCGGCAATCCGTTTTTTGAAGATTATCGCTATATCATTATTCCGGGCGGTAGACCGGCAACAACCGGCCCTGTTATAGGTAAAGTTGCGAAAGCTTCGAATTATACAAAAATGTCCTATGACGAGTTAGTGCAGCATTTTAAGATTCCAGAATAAGGCTTACTTTCTTTTTCCATATAACTTTAAAGGCTTCCTGTAACAAGGGAAGCCTTTTCTGTTGAACCAAAAACGCCACAAACGAACAATATAGATCCATCCTTTAAACAGCTTTCAAGAGTTGCTTAGAATCCATCCAAATAAAGATAGGAAACCCCCGTAAAGTTTGTTAAAAAGATGCCTATGCCCTAATTTTGTAGACATTCAAAATTCGAACATCACCACAAATAATTAACTCCAAGCTACTATAATGAGCGGATTGATAAAATCTTCGATAGCCCGAAAAGTCGTAATGGCCTTGTCCGGACTTTTTCTTGTTTTCTTTTTGGCACAGCATTTTACCATCAACGTCACTTCGGTGCTTGCACCCGAAACATTCAACGAATGGTCGCATTTTATGGGCTACAACGGGTTGGTACAGTTTGTATTACAACCGATTTTGATTGCTGGGGTCATCGTGCATTTTGTGATGGGTATAGTACTTGAACTTCAAAACAATAAGGCGAGGGCAATAAAATATAAAAAATACAGCGGAGGGGCCAATGCCTCTTGGATGTCTCGGAACATGATAATTACCGGCCTGGTCGTCTTGGCTTTCCTTGGACTGCATTTTTACGATTTTTGGATCCATGAAATGGATTACAAGTATATTTCGGTAAATCCGGAAAATCCGACCCGGTATTTAGAGGAGACCGTGCATAAGTTCGAACCGGTATGGCGAACCGCCTTGTATGTGGTTTCGTTCGTGCTTTTGGCCTTGCACCTATGGCATGGCTTTGCGTCCTCTTTTCAAAGTATGGGAGTAAACAATAAATACACCCCGGCCATTCAGACCTTTACCAAAATATACGCAGTAGCGATCCCTGCGGGATTCATTTTTATCGCACTCTATCATCATTTTAACCCAATAACACAGTAGATTATGGGCATATTGGATTCTAAAGTTCCCTCTGGGCCGTTGGCCGATAAATGGACCAAACATAAAAACGAAATCAATCTCGTCAACCCGGCGAACAAACGCAATATAGACGTTATCGTTGTTGGAACGGGTCTTGCCGGTGGATCTGCCGCCGCAACCTTAGCCGAACTGGGCTATAACGTTAAGACTTTTTGTTATCAAGATTCCCCAAGGCGCGCGCACTCCATTGCTGCACAGGGGGGCATCAATGCCGCAAAAAACTATCAGGGCGATGGCGATAGTGCTTATCGTTTATTCTACGACACCGTAAAAGGTGGAGACTATCGCTCTCGTGAGGCGAATGTATATCGGCTTGCGGAAGAATCAAGTAATATCATTGACCAATGCGTCGCACAAGGCGTCCCTTTTGCCCGTGAATATGGTGGATTGTTGGATAATCGTTCTTTTGGGGGTGTATTGGTATCTCGCACCTTCTATGCTAAAGGTCAGACCGGCCAACAGTTGTTATTAGGATGCTATGCCGCAATGAACCGACAGATAAACAGGGGCAAAATCAAGCCTTTTAACCGTCATGAAATGATGGATTTGGTTTTGGTGGATGGGAAAGCAAGAGGAATCATTGCCCGTGACCTCGTTACCGGTGAAATCGAACGCCACTCGGCACATGCCGTTGTCTTGGCCAGTGGTGGCTATGGAAACGTATTCTACCTTTCCACGAATGCTATGGGAAGTAATGTGATGGCCGCTTGGCGTGCCCATCGTAGGGGCGCTTATTTTGCGAATCCCTGTTTTACGCAGATACACCCTACTTGTATTCCCGTTTCGGGAGATCATCAATCCAAATTAACGCTGATGTCAGAATCGCTACGTAATGATGGCCGAATCTGGGTGCCCGCGCGGAAGGAAGATGCCGAAGATATCCGCTCGGGAAAATTGAAACCTACCCAATTAAAAGAAGAAGATCGCGATTATTATCTGGAACGCCGCTACCCCGCGTTCGGTAATTTAGTACCTAGGGATGTTGCTTCTCGTGCCGCCAAAGAACGCTGTGACGCCGGTTTCGGGGTGAACAAGACCGGTGAGGCCGTTTACTTGGATTTTGCCGCTGCCATTCAGCGCTACGGAAAAGAGGAAGCCCTTACCCACGGCATGAAAGATACCGATGAAAAGACAGTGACTAAATTAGGTAGGGATGTTGTTGAGGCAAAGTATGGTAACCTGTTTCAGATGTATGAGAAAATCGTAGATGAGAATCCGTATGAAACGCCGATGATGATTTATCCCGCCGTGCACTATACCATGGGCGGACTCTG
Source organism: Pricia sp. (assembly GCA_024635875.1). Lineage (GTDB taxonomy): Bacteria > Bacteroidota > Bacteroidia > Flavobacteriales > Flavobacteriaceae > Pricia. Next base: position 15,554 of record JAGXIC010000068.1, on the reverse strand, counting down.
GGTAGACTATAATTTGCAGACCACCATCGATGGCTGCTATTGTGTCGGGGAGGCTAACTTTAGCGACCACGGGGCGAACCGTTTAGGTGCTTCAGCCTTGATGCAAGGCTTGGCCGATGGCTATTTTGTACTGCCCTATACGATAGGTGATTATTTGTCAGACGATATTCGAACAGGCGAAATAACCACCGATTCCCCTGAATTTGACCATGCCGAAACAGAGGTCAGGGAACGTATCGATAAATTGATGTCCGGCAGCGGAAAACACTCCGTTGACTATTATCACAAAAAGCTTGGTCTTATTATGTGGAACAAGTGTGGCATGAGCCGGAACGGCGAGGAGTTACAGGCAGCCATCGACGAGATAGCAGAGCTTCGAAAGGACTTTTGGGCCAATGTCAAAATACCTGGAGCAGGTGATGCCATGAATTCCGAACTTGAAAAAGCTGGAAGGGTAGCTGATTTTCTTGAACTTGGCGAGCTCTTTGCCAAAGACGCATTGACTAGAAACGAATCTTGCGGAGGTCATTTCCGGGAAGAATATCAAACTAAGGAAGGCGAGGCCCTGCGCGATGACGAAAACTTTAAGTTCGTTTCCGCTTGGGAATATAAAGGTGAACCTAAGGATGCCGTTTTGCACAAAGAAGATTTGAAGTACGAGAATATTGAATTAAAGACTCGCTCCTATAAATAAAAAGCTATGAAGTTAAATTTGAAAATTTGGCGTCAAAAAAACGCCAAGTCCAAAGGAGAAATGAAAGACTACCCTATCAACGGTATTGAAGGTGACATGTCTTTTTTGGAAATGCTGGATGTGCTGAACGAAGAGCTGATAAATAAAGGCGAAGAACCCGTGCAATTCGATCACGATTGTCGTGAGGGTATTTGTGGGTCTTGCTCGTTGCAGATCAATGGCGAACCTCACGGGCCTGATAGATTGGTGACTACCTGCCAGTTGCACATGCGCAAGTTCAACGATGGCGATACGATCGTGATCGAACCTTTTCGGGCGACTGCTTTTCCTGTAATTAAAGATTTGGTCATCGACCGGAGTGCCTTTGATAGAATACAGCAAGTAGGGGGATATATTTCCGTAAATACGTCGGGAAATACGGTCGATGCGAACGCCACGCCCATCGAAAAAGAAAACGCTGACGATTCTTTCTACGCCGCAACCTGCATCGGTTGTGGTGCCTGTGTTGCCGCCTGTAAAAATGCAAGCGCCATGTTGTTTACCTCCGCCAAAGTGTCGCAATTTGCTTTGCTTCCGCAAGGCCGGGTCGAAGCGACCGAGCGCGTACAGAGTATGGTGCGCCAAATGGATCTTGAAGGTTTCGGCAACTGTACGAATACCGGCGCCTGTGAGGTAGAATGTCCCAAAGGGATATCATTGGAGAACATCGCTAGAATGAACCGAGAGTATTTGTCGGCTAATTTAAAGGGATAGGCTTCCCGCAAATTTGCCATGCTGAGCTTGCCTCGTTGGAGATTAGCAGCATCGGAAGCGTCGAAAACTTAAAAAAATCCCGAAACCCGTGAATTGGATTTTGGGATTTTTTCTTGGCATTTACTTAACAGCGTTTTTTTAAGGGTATCGCTAACTTTAAGTTATGCCTAAAAAGTATTCCGAAGAACGCATCAAAGTCCCACGCTTTAACGAAGAGTCCGGTTTCTACACTACCCCAAAGCGTTCAAAAATAATGAGCAAGATTCGGGGCAAGAATACCAAGCCCGAGCTCGCCTTTCGAAAAGCTTTATATGCAGCGGGTTATCGGTATCGCATCGATTACAAGAAATTGATTGGCAAGCCAGACATTCTCTTAAAAAAATACAGAACGGCTATTTTTATCGATGGGGAATATTGGCACGGCTATAATTGGGAGCAACGAAAACCTAAGGTCAAGACCAACCGTGAATTTTGGATTGCCAAAATAGAGCGTAATATGCAACGTGACCGAGAAGTAAACGCAGAACTGCAGCGTTTGGGCTACACCGTTTTCCGCTTTTGGGAAACCGAAATTAAAAAAGAACTCGATACTAGTCTTCAAAAAGTAATTGTGCATTTGGAATCCGTTCGAATGAGCTAAAAATTTAAGACATACCGTTCGTTTGGGAAAGCTTTAACCCTTGAAACATCAGGTTTAATAGGGTCTTAACATGAATTGTCGGTGCTGCCCCTTATATTGAATTGGAAATAAATTACAAATTATTAAAATAGATAGATAATATGAAGAGGATAGCAATATTAGCAACAAACGGATTTGAGGAAAGCGAACTAAAATCTCCAAAAGAGGCAATGGAAAAGGAAGGTTTTAAGGTGGATATAGTTAGCTTGAAATCTGGAGAAATTAAAGGATGGTCCGATGGAAATTGGTCGAATTCTTATAAAGTAGATAAAATTATTGATCAAGTGAAAGCTAAGGAGTATAATGCGCTCATGCTTCCCGGGGGAGTTATAAATCCTGACTTATTGAGAATAAATGAACACGCATTGCAATTTGTTCGGGATTTCTTTAAGCAGGAAAAACCAGTAGCGGCCATTTGCCACGCACCGTGGACACTTATTAGTGCCGACGTGGTCAAAGGACGTAAGATGACAAGTTATAAATCCATCAAGGATGATTTGATCAATGCCGGGGCGAATTGGGTTGATGAAGAAGTAGTAGTCGACCAAGGGTTCGTGACCAGTAGAAATCCTAACGATTTACCAGCCTTCAATGCCAAGTTGATTGAAGAAATCAAAGAAGGCAAGCACGAAGAGCAACATGCTTAATACTTTTAAAAGCACCAAATCTGGAATCCCAATCTCACGATTGGGATTTTTTTATAGATAACGTAAGCGAACAAAAAAAAAGTTTAAATGACTTCAATATGAGCTTCTATTTAAATTGGTAGATAACTTAAATTTTTGTTAATTTACAATCAATTAACCAATTTGAATACCAGACCCCGAAGGTTGCTAAAACCTTTGGGGTCTTTTCGTTAAATGGGACATCATAAATTCCTATTTTTGAGTACATCAAGATCATTTTATGAAATACGAACAGATTGCTAATTCCCTTTTTAAAAAAAACCGAAAAAAGTTTATGGCTCGTATGAAGCCCAATAGCATTTCGGTCTTTAATTCCAATGACATTTATCCGATCAGTGCCGATAGTGTGCTGTCCTTCGAACAGCATCGCGATATTTTTTACCTGAGCGGTGCAGATCAAGAAGAAACTATGCTATTGCTTTTCCCGGATGCTATGGACAAGAAGCATCGGGAAATTTTGTTCGTACGCGAAACCAACGAGCATATTGCCGTTTGGGAGGGCGAAAAATTGACTAAGGCAAAGGCGACTGAAGTCTCGGGAATTGAAACCATCTATTGGCTGAAAGAATTTGACACGGTATTTTTCGATCTGATGACCGAGGCAGAAACCATCTACTTTAATACCAACGAACATTATCGTCAAGCGGTCGAGACCCAAACCCGAGAGGCCCGATTTATTGAAGATTGTAAAATGAAATTTCCGGCGCATCAGGTGTCTAAGAGTAATCCTATTTTACAGGAAATCCGCGGAATAAAAGAGCCAGAGGAAATAGAGTTGATGCAAACCGCCTGCGATATTACCGAAAAGGGCTTCCGTCGCGTACTCGAGTTCGTAAAACCCGGGGTCTGGGAATATGAGATCGAAGCCGAACTATTGCACCAGTTCGTGCGGAACCGTTCCAAAGGCTTTGCCTATCCGCCCATTATCGCGGCGGGAAACAACGCCAACGTTTTACATTATTTAGAAAATAACAAACAATGCCAAGACGGCGATATGATATTGATGGATACCGCCGCGGAATACGCGAATTATTCCAGCGACTTAACGCGATCCATCCCTGTAAACGGTAAGTTTACGAAACGCCAAAAAGAAGTCTATGAAGCGGTGCTCCGCGTAAAGAACGAGGCGACAAAATTGTTGGTGCCCGGCACGCTTTGGGCAGAATACCACAAAGAAGTAGGCAAACTGATGACCTCCGAACTATTAGGGCTTCGATTGCTTGACAAAGCGCAAGTTCAAAACCAGACCGAAGACAAGCCCGCTTACAAAAGGTACTTTATGCACGGCACCAGCCACCATATCGGTCTCAATACCCACGATTACGGTGCGTTAAAAACCGCGATGAAAGCAAATATGGTTTTTACCGTAGAGCCTGGGATTTATATTCCCGAAGAGAAAATGGGAATTCGATTGGAAGATGATGTTGTGATTCAGCACAAGGGAGAACCCATTAATTTGATGTCGAATATTCCTATCGAGGTGGGGGAGATAGAGGAGTTGATGAACAAAAAGTAAGCGCCCCTAAATTTCGGGGCTAGCATTTATCGTGGTTATTACGTAGTTTGATTGCGTCCGAACACGTTGCCGAAAATGAACACAGCACCCGCCGGTAACACCCACCCCATACTAAAACGACTCAATGGAATGTAGTTCTGTAACCCTGCCATAGCATCTACAAGCCCAACACTACCCAAAAAATCGGGAATACTAAAAACCATTGTGGTAATGACAACTGCCTTAAATACTTGAGCCGACGCAAACCGCTCCGGTGCAACGTTCAGCAAAATCAAAACAATAGTAATCGGATAGATAAACATAAGCGCGGGCAGGGCAACTGCAATACTATATCCGACATCGAACTGTCCCATGGCGATTCCTAAAAGGCATCCGACAATTGCGGTGATCAGATAGGCTTTTTGTGAACCCTTGAACCGTTCCTTAACAAAATCAGCTGTACCTGTTACGATGCCGACAGCCGTGGTAAAACAGGCCAAACTGACCAAGACGCTCAAAAACAGATTACCGATATTGCCCAAGGTTTCGCTACTGAGACCGCTTAAAAGGGCCGTACGGGTGATATTTGTATCGAACTTGCCGTGCAGTAGAGCTCCTGAGAAAATGAGTCCAGCATAAATGAACAAAAGGCCCAGACCTGCCAGCCATCCGGCATTCCGAATTAAGGATTTCTTCTCCGCATAGGTAGCATCCTTCTTTTTTAAATTAATGGAAATAATGAGTACGCCACCTACGACCACAGCACCGATGGCATCAAAGGTCTGATATCCCTCTAAAACACCATCCGAAAAAGGACTTGCAAAAACCGTATCCCCAAAAATAAAACCCGCCTGCCGTACGGGCAGGTCATAAGAGAACACCGCGGTGACAATAATCAGTAATAGAATCAGAATAATAGCGGGCGTTAAGAGTTTCCCCAGAATATCCAGAATTTTGGAACGGTTGATCACGAAAATAAAAACCAGTAGAAAGTATATTAGGCTCGTGATAATCGACGGCGAATCGAAAAAGGGCTTAACGGCCATCTCATGGGTTACCGAAGCCGTTCTAGGAGAAGGTAGGCCAATTGAAATGCCATATATAAAAAACGAGTAGACCAAGCTAAATCCAGGCGACACCTTTTTACCGAAGTCAAATAGGGTGCCCTGTAACTTTGCATGCGCTAGTATACCCATAATGGGAATCAACACAGCGGATACGCAAAAGCCCAAGGTGACCAACCACCAAAGTTCACCGGAGCGAAATCCTAGCAAGGGCGGTAGAATCAAGTTCCCCGCTCCGAAAAAAAGCGAGAAGAGGGCGAAGGCCGTTACAAAGGTCTCTTTGGTCTTGGACATATTAGATAAAACTTCTTCTACTCATAATTGGCCGTAAATAGAATACTATGATACGAAAGATAGTAGGAAATGATTGTATTACAAACCATGATTTTAAGGCCCAAAAGCTGCGGTTCATCGAAAAAAATGCGGTTCATCGAAAAAATGGACTGGTTTGGAAAGGTCATCAAATAAATAAAGCTACGGTGTCGTTAGTAATTTAAAGTGTCTATCGAAACATTTTTTTATTAAACCCTGAACTTACGCACTTATGGTTTCCCTAAGCCAAAGATGCATTTTAAACCTACGACCATGAAAAAAATATTCTGCAATTTATTCGGCCATCATTACTCGGTTTCTAAAAAAGTGACCCTTCACATCAAAGAATACCAATGTATTCATTGCGGCAAACAAGTGACTACGGATGTCAGCGGCAACCTATCGACCTTGACCCCCGAATTACAAGATATCAATAAAACGCTGGAAAATATTTTCCAAAAAAGACATAGGGCCGCAGGCACGCAACAGGCCGCCTAACGAACAACGCTATGGTACCGAAATCCATACCATGAAGGTAGCGGAATTTCAAAAGTATTCCCGAAAATTTAATAAGCAACCACTTTCTTCACTGTCGTTTGCCCCACAACAGTATAGTTTGGTTCGCCCTTTTTTCGGGAATTTTTTGTTTTTTTTCTCCCAACACATCCAGTCAGCTAACGTAATAATTTTTTAACCTTCAAAACTTCCGTTACCGCCTACATTTCATACATTGCCGAAAAATCGGATGTATGAAAAAAATAGCGCCTTTCCTGTTATTGATTTCCAGTACCCTTTTCGCACAAAATGCTATTCAACCTCGCATTCATTCCCACAACGATTATTTACAGAATGTACCATTCTGGAAAGCCTTTTCCGCAGGAGCAAGTTCGATAGAGGCCGATGTTTTTCTGGTCGGTGATTCCTTGTTCATAGCCCATACCGAAAAGGAAATTGACAATAGGCGGAGTTTGGAAAGACTTTATTTCGAACCCTTACAAGAAGTTTTCGCACTTGGGTTGAACCACCCAAAACCGCTGCAATTGCTAATCGACATCAAATCAAAACCTTACGCCACGCTTGATGCCATCATCAAAGTTCTGGATAGGTATCCGTCCATTCGAGAGAACGATGGCATAACCATCACCATTTCCGGCAACCGACCGAAGCCCTTGGAATACCCGAACTATCCGGATTATATTTTCTTCGATCATCAAAGTTTGGATGCTATCGAAAATCCGGCCATCCTCGAAAAAATTGCCCTGATCAGTCTGAGCTTCAGAAATTTCTCCGAATGGAACGGTAAAGGCAGGCTGACCACTGAAGACTATGAAAAAGTGTCGGTCATTATAGAGAAAGCCCATGCCTTCGAAAAACCATTCCGTTTCTGGGCCACCCCTGATTCAAAGACCGCTTGGAAAGTCTTTTCCGATCTGGGCGTAGATTTTGTCAATACGGATATGCCCTTTGATTGCGTACAGTATCTAAATACACTACCAGATAGATATTATCGCAACACGGAATTCTCGGAAATCTATCGCCCGATTTTTGCTGCCGATGGCACTTATCAGGCCGTCGAAAATATTATTTTGATGATCGGTGATGGTAACGGGCTTGCACAAATTTCTGCGACGGCATTGGCCAACAAGGGCGCCCTTTCCCTCACACAGCTAAAAAGTATAGGCTTTTTAAAAACACAGTCCGCCGATGACTTCACGACCGATTCTGCTGGGGCGGGTACTGCGCTTGCTACGGGCAAGAAAGCCCCCAATCGGGCCATCGGTAACGACGGCGAAGGAAACCGCCTAGAGAATATCACCGAACTGCTAGCTAAAAAGGGGTTTGTTTCGGGGATTATAACTACGGACGAAATATCCGGTGCTACCCCGTCGTCATTTTACGCCCATCGGCAGGACCGTTCGATGTCAGAAGGCATTATGGATGATTTGGCCAAAAGTCCACTTTCCTTATTTATTTCCACAGCGAACCCCACTAACCTCAAACAAAATACCATAGGTGATTTTTCAATACTAACCACTTTAGATGAAGTTAGAAACAGTAAAAAGGATAAAATAGGATTTTTTATGCCCGGTAAGACCTCATCTAGTACCAAGAATGAACTGGCGAGGGCTACCGACAATGCCCTCCGATTTCTCGAAAATACAAACAAACCGTTCTTTTTGATGGTCGAAGGAGCAAAAATCGATTCTTATGCCCATGAAAATGATATCGGGGGCGTTATTTCCGAAGGTATCGGTTTTGACAAGGCGATTACCGAAGCCCTAAAATTTGCCGACCGAAATACGGGTACCTTGGTCATCATAACGGCAGACCATGAAACCGGTGGTCTGACCATTCCGCAAGGCAATTTTGAAAAGAATGAGATTGAGGGCGACTTTACGACCCATGATCATACGGGCATGATGGTGCCTATTTTTGCATACGGCCCTCAATCCGGAGAATTTCAGGGAGTTTATGAAAATAATGAGGTCTTTCATAAGATTTTGAAGGTTTTGAATATGCAGGAATAATTAAAGGTCAGCACATCCTTGACTATGTACTGGCTGCAAATAATTTTTAACTCGTGAAGCACGGTCTGGTTAAAGCAAATAATCACCATCGAATTAATTAGACCATACGCTTCCAAAGCCACGTAATCTACATTTGTTAAAAAAAGCCTAATGTTTAGGTAACACGACCTGCACGATTACTAAACTACTTTTGGGCGTTGCTTTCAATGAGATTATTAACATATCTTCAATAGAAATAGTGGATAAGAAAACTAAAAAAAAGTGTTAAAAAGTTGATTATTTGCATTATTTTAGAGGATTTATCAATCAAACTATAGTATATGAAAAACCTAAAAATAGTGATGGCCATCGGATGCTTTGTCTTCTCTTCGGCCGCTTGGGCGCAGACTACGGTGACGGGCACCGTGACCGACCCAGAAAGCATTCCCTTGCCAGGGGCGACTGTACTTGAAAAAGGGACCGCAAATGGAACCACAACTGACTTCGATGGTAATTTTGTCATCAATGTTGCAGATAGTAATACGGTTCTGGTGGTTTCTTACTTGGGGTACACCACTAATGAAGTACCCCTTAATGGTCAAAGCAGTGTAAACGTTCAGTTAGCGGAAGATGCTACCCAACTTGAAGACGTTGTCGTAGTAGGATACGGCGTTCAAAAAAAATCTGATATAACAGGGTCGATTGCTTCAATTAAAAGTGAAAACTTCAATCAAGGGGTTGTAGCCAATCCAGGTCAGCTTTTACAAGGTAAATTGGCTGGTGTCAATGTATCAAACGTAAGTGGAGAGCCTGGCGCTGCACAAAATATCATCATTAGAGGTGTAGGTAGTTTACGATCAGGAACAACACCACTATTTGTGATTGATGGTTTCGTTATAGACAATTCAGATACCGGATTAGCCTCTAACCCTCTTAACTTTATTAATCCGCAAGACATTGCTTCTATGGATGTTTTAAAAGATGCATCTGCTACAGCCATATATGGTGCGCGTGCCGCCAACGGTGTTATTGTGATAACTACCAAAAGAGGAAAAGCGGGAAAGACAGAAATGAACCTTAATGTTTCATCAGCCTTTGCCACTATAGCAAATCCTATGGATGTGTTTAGTGCAAGTGAGTTTAGAAATCAAGTAGCTGCTGTTGGAGGCACCCTATTAGATGGCGGTGCGGATACCAATTGGCAAGATGAACTTACTAGAACAGGGGTTTCCAAAAACGTTAACTTTTCTATGAGCGGTGGCGCTGCAGGCAAGTTTAATTATTTTGTTTCTACCGGTTTAGATGACCAACAGGGTACTATTCAAAACAGTTCGCTAAAGCGGTATTCAGGCCGTGTTAATCTTACCCAAAAAGCACTTCAAGGTCGCTTTAATGTAGATTTGAATTTAACTGCCTCTAGAACAGTAAATGAGAGACCCGATGCAGGAGGTAACGTTGTTGATATGCTATCGCTGAATCCAACACTACCACCATTAACAAATGGTGAACCAAGCTTTTTTGATGAACGGTTGAATCCATTAGTACGGAATAGAATATTTTCAGACGAGGCCGTTAACAACCGTATTCTGGCCAATATTTCACCTTCATATGAAATTGTAAAGGGACTGACCTATAAAATGAACTTAGGTGTAGATTATAGCTCCACAAATAGAGATGTGCAACGAACTCCTTTTAACCTTATAGAAGGTTTTGAATTTGGTTTTTTAAATGCAATAGCTACCATAAACAGCAATACGTTAATAGAGAACACGCTAACGTATAATTTTGAAAAAGGAAATCACAATGTAACCTTGTTAGTAGGGCATTCATTCCAAGAAACTAAATTTGAACGAAAACGGTTTGAGCTGGAAGGTTTTGCAAATAATGGCATAGAACCAAGGTACCAAGACCAAATCAGTTCTGTTTTGTTCCCTACTACATTAATCTCAGATGCTTTTATAAATGAGCTACAATCCTTCTTCGGCAGGGTAAATTATGGGTATACAGATAAGTATAATTTAACGGCGACCTTGAGAGCTGATGGCTCCTCCAGGTTTGGATTCAAAAACAAGTACGGATATTTCCCATCTGTTGCCCTAGGTTGGAATATTGATAAAGAAAGCTTCATGGAAGATAATTCGGTATTTACCAACTTAAAGTTACGCGCTAGTTGGGGACAAACGGGCAACCAAGACGGTATCCCCAGTAAGGTTAGTTTGGCCAGTTATGTAGATTCCAGACTGGATTTTGACACGTATCCTATTGGCGGAGATGAAGCTTCCTTAGCAGATTATCCGTTTGGAACCGTACCGGTAAGAACAGCGTTCCCAGGTTTGAAATGGGAGGTAACCACACAGACCAATATTGGTCTTGATTTTGGTATGTTCAGGAACAAAATTACAGGCACCCTAGATTTCTTTAATAAAGTGACGAGCGATGTGGTCAATTTTTCCAATAGGACTGACCCCATTCAACCCACCGAAAAGATATGGACTAACCTCGGAGGCATGGAAATAAAAAATACGGGATTTGAACTAGCACTAGACTATCGGGGTACTTTTACAGAAGACTTTACCTTTAACATTGGCGGTAACTTCACCTATACCGATAACCGGGTAGAAAATTCCCCATTTTCCGTTATAACTACAGGTGCTGCGCAAGGCGCCGGTCAAACGGGTGCTACCATCAACGGCTACATTAATAATGAACCCATTGGTGCCTTCTTTATGAAAGAGTTCATTGGTATTGGTGCAGATGGGTTAAACCAATTTACGGACGTAGTGCCTGATGGAGAGTCTTTAGATAATGATAGAATCGTTGCTGGTAGTGCATTACCCGATGTTTTATATGCTTTTTATTTCAAATTTAATTATAAGGATTTTGATTTAGGGTTTAACTTCAACGGAGTGTCTGGCAATAAAATTTACAATCATACGGCAATGTCATTGTTCTCTAGAGGGCAATTGGCAAGAAGTCTGAATACAACTCCTTTTGCTGTTGAGTTTCCCAACGAGATCGACACCAACTCTAATGAGGTTTCAACAAGATATTTAGAGGATGGGAGTTTCTTAAGACTTAATAATGCCACATTGGGCTATACCTTGCGCGCGCAAAACATAGGCTTAGGTGATTGGGTCAATAGCCTCAGGTTAACTCTAACGGGCCAGAACCTTTTTGTAATTTCGGACTATTCAGGTTTTGATCCTGAAGTTAATACGGGAGCTGCAACCGATGGTATTCAAACCTTCGGTATAGACCGTTTTACCTATCCGTCACCCAGAACATTATTAGTAGGTTTAAATGTATCTTTTTAATTAAAAAAAATTGTTTCACATGAAAAATAGAATAATTAGTATAACACTTGTTTTGGTATCCCTGCTTCAATGGGGCTGTACCGACCTGCAAGAAGAACGATTAGACGAGTCCGAATTTGGTAGCCAAGCGGAACTCATCAGTGGTGCCATTGCACCCGCCTACGGCTATATTTCTCAGGTTTGGAGGCATACCAATTATTATGGGCTACAGCTACTGCCTGCTGATGAGGCGATACTGCCTTTCCGAGGTGGTGAAGATTGGTTCGATGGCGGTAAATTTATTGCCACCCACCAACACAGTTTTACACCAACTAATGATTTAATAGGCGATGCGTGGAACCAGCTTACCACAAATATCTCTAGAACCTTATCGGCCATAGAGGTTCTAAGGCCATTGGCTGAAGAAGGTGATACTGCAGCCGACGCGGCTTTATCAGAAATGATTGCGCTACGCGCTTATTTAAATATGTTGCTGTTGGATAGTTGGGGAGTAGTACTCAAGAAAGAAAACTCCACAGAGCTTTCTGAAGTTCTAAGGGCACAAGATGCTATTGATTATATTGAAAGTGAATTACTTTCAGTAGTAGATATAATCAATACCACTAGGGCTCCCGGAAGAATTACACAATCTGCCGTTTGGGGCTTTTTAGCAAGGTTGCATCTCAATGCTGCTGTTTACCGCGATCCTTACGGAACGCCGAATTTTAACCAAGACGACATGAACGCAGTAATTCAGTATACCGATAACATCATAAATTCTGGAAATTTTGAAATATCCCCTGAATACTTTGAACTCTTTAATGATGATAACAACAGTAATGCGGAATTAATATTTGCATTGGACCAAAGAGGACAGTTAAGAGAAGAACACAGCCGTTGGGCGTATTGGTCTGTATCTGGTGATATGTTTCCAAGACCTGAATTCCCTAGTGCTGATGGAACAGATGGCCCTGCTTTTACACCAGACTTTTATCAATCTTGGGTAGATGCCTACGGACCCGTTGATCCCGCAGAGGCCGATGCAAGGTTTTTTCAAAAAAATACAGATGTACCCCCAGAATTGCAAGATCTTACCGGCTTATCTCCCTTAAATGACCAAGACCACTATTACTGTGTTGTTCCAGAGGAGTTTGAAATGGACAGAGGAGTTATTCGTGGTATTACATGGGGACCAAGAAAGGGCGATGATGGAAATTTCTTTACCTGTGACGGTGGTGTGCGAATTTATCCGCTTCAATTAAGAACTGGGAATAGTCCCGCTCGAGATGTAGGCTATATAGACCATACCTTAGAAATCGATTTTACTGCTGAAGGCTCGTTCCACAATACAGGGTATCGCTGTGCGAAGTACCAATTTAGCCGTACTTCAAATAATGGAAATCACTTTAGTAGTGTTGACCTCGTCTTAATGCGACTTGGTGAAATCTACTTGATGAGAGCGGAGGCTAAATTGAGAAATGGTGATTCAGCTGGCGCGTTGACCGATGTGAATTTATTACGCGCTGGCAGAACTGCTAGGCCAGATCAGACGCCCCCAGCACTAACGACAATGAATCTCGACATATTACTTAGAGAACGTGGTTTTGAATTGTACTGGGAAGGCTTTAGAAGAGGTGACCAAATTCGGTTTGGCACTTACGAAGATTCTTGGACCGAGAAGAATGATTCAGACCCAAACAAACGATTGTTCCCTATTCCACAAAGTGCCGTGGATGCAGCTTCGGGAATTGACGGTTTCTTGGTGCAGAACCCAGGCTATTAAATCAATCAATATAGGCTTTAAAAGATACGGCAAGAAGGTTTATTTCTTGCCGTATCTTTTTGTAATTCCTCATTTTAATTTCTACAACCAAATTATAAGAATTGATTCCTTATCATACCTGACCCTATGAAGTCCTGCTACACCCTGTTTTTATTGGTTATACCTATACTTCCATTTAATAATTCAATGCCTAAAAATAGTTTAGGCGAATTGAAGTTGAACGATATACAGATAATCGGAAGCCACAATAGTTACAAAGTGGCCATTGAACGACCGATTTTAGACTATCTCTTCCAGCTGGATTCTGCCACCGGAAAATCATTACAATACGAGCACCCTCCGTTTACGGAGCAGTTGGAGTTGGGCCTCCGGAACTTAGAACTTGATGTTTACCATGACCCAAATGGAGGATACTATTCAAATCCAGCCGGAATCGACATCGTAAAGGCCTCCGGAAAGACGCCTTTACCATTCGACAAAGAAGAAAAGCTTAAAGTACCCGGCCTTAAGGTGTTCCACGTGCAGGAAATCGATTTTCGGAGCAATCAGCTGCTTTTCAAGGATGCGCTGACCGAATTGAAAGAGTGGTCCGATAAAAATATGGGGCACACCCCCATAATTATAACCATAAATGCCAAGGATGGCGAAATTCCCAATACCCGAAAACCCTTGGCCTTCGATGCCGATGCCCTTCAAACCATCGACACTGAAATTCGGCACATCTTTTCCGATGAAAAATTGATTACTCCCGATTTGGTTCGGGGCAACCGAAGTACTTTGGAGGAAGCGGTACTTAAGGATGGATGGCCAAAGCTAAAGGATGTAAATGGAAAATTCCTGTTCGTTTTGGACGAAGGGGATGTAAAGCTCGACCTTTATCTTGAACGTTTTTCATCGCTCAAAGAAGCGGCTCTGTTCGTAAACAAAGCAGAGGGAAATCCTGAAGCGGCCTTTCAAATCATTAATGACCCTATTGCCGATTTCGAGAAAATACAAAGGTTGGTCGCTCTCGGTTACATGGTGCGAACCCGCGCCGACGCTGACACTAAGGAGGCGCGCGCAAATAACTATTCCAAATTTGAGAGGGCAAAGAAGTCTGGGGCCCATGTCATTACAACCGACTATTATGTTCCCAGTAAATTATTCGAATCGGATTACAAGGTTATTTTTGAAGATGGTTCATACGAACGTATCAAAAATTGACCTTTCTATCTTATGATGAGCTTTACTCCAAACGCAGTATTAGGCCTTGTTGGTCTTCTGATAGTAGTTTCGTGCGCTGATAATAAAGTTGCCGGAAAACATCTTCGGGCCGAATCGAGTACGCGTATAGCCTTCATGTCCGACGTTCACCTGCACGATGTTCATGGTGCTTTAGAGGATGTTGGCTACAGGGGAATAAAAAATCCTAAAACTAATAAGTTTGCCCTAATTCGTACCATGAATGCCCAACTGCATTCGACCCGACTCTTTAACGAAAACTATTTTGCCTTTCGGGCAGCCCTAGACGATGCAGTAGGAAGGGGAATCAAACTGGTCGCCTTACCCGGTGACTTTAGCGATGATGGGCAACCGTTGAATGTTCGAGGATTGAATCGAATTTTAGATGAATATACTGAAAAGCATGGTATTTCCTTTTTTGTTACAACGGGAAACCATGATCCTAAGCGGCCTTTCGATATCCCGTCGGGAAAATCCGATTTTTTAGGAAAAAGAGGTCGGGCACAACCGATCATGAGCCAAGATGAAATGTATATTTCCAACAGTAAAATAGAGAATTCTACGATTATTAGCGAAGATATACGGGCGCTCGGTTACCAGGGTATTGTAAAGGGACTCAAAAATCACGGTTTTTTTCCGAAAGCGGAATTCCTCTTTTGGGAATCTCCATTTTCTGATCATGAATATGAGAGTTATACTTTCGAAGGGGGGAAGGAAGCTGCTCTTTTAGAAAATCGAAACTATCTGATTCCCGGTAGTGAGCAAGGCATACCCGATGTCAGTTATCTCGTAGAGCCCGTCATGGGGCTTTGGTTATTGGCCTTGGATGCCAATGTATACCTTCCTGCAGACCAAAACAATCAGTTTCAGGGTGCGGGTATTGGCTATAATGAAGTGTTGCAGCATAAAAAATATCTGGTAGCCTGGGCAGCAAAAGTCGCAAAGGAAGCTAAACGACTAGGAAAAACCCTCATAGCTTTTAGCCATTATCCGATGGTCGATTTTAACGATGGGGCATCTAATGAAATTGCTGAAGTACTTGGTAAAGATGTGCTACAGGCACACCG
>JAGXIC010000067.1 GCA_024635875.1 Pricia sp. | reverse complement strand
GGTCATCGATAAAAAGATGGTGTTCCTACAAATGAACGAGCTGCTGCTGAGCAAATACAAGGATCCATACACCAAACTAAAACTGATTTTTGAGCGTACTATTGATCTTATCGATCAGCATCATCCCGACGAAATCGCTATTGAGGCCCCATTTTATGGCAAAAACGTACAATCGATGCTCAAATTGGGCCGTGCGCAGGGCGTGGCCATGGCAGCGGGACTTTCACGGCAGATTCCCATCACCGAATACCTTCCCAAAAAAATCAAGATGGCAATTACGGGCAATGGCAATGCAAGTAAGGAACAGGTCGCCAAAATGTTGCAAAGCACTTTGGGATTGAAATCCCTTCCCAAAAATCTGGATAGTACCGACGGCCTTGCCGCAGCGGTCTGCCATTTTTATAACGAAGGCAGGGTAGAGGTAGGTAAGAGCTATTCAGGTTGGGACGCTTTCGTAAAGCAAAACGATTCGAGGATCAAAAAGTGAGGTAAATTCTATTGTATTAATAATTCATCGAGGCAGTAATTGGTACATTTACAAATTGCTACGTTAGCTAATTGATCCATTTTTTAATGCCTGGAATCTATATTCATATCCCTTTTTGCAAACAGGCCTGCCACTATTGTGACTTCCATTTTTCGACCGTAATGGGAAAAAAGGAGGCGATGGTGCTAGCCTTGCAGAATGAATTATTTCTTAGGAAGGATGAATTCAACGGGGAGCTGGTCGAAACCATCTATTTCGGTGGGGGCACCCCAAGCGTACTTGCTATGGATGAAATACAATCCATAATCGATGCGGTCTATTGCAATTATGAAGTATCGGATAGTCCCGAGATAACTTTGGAAGCCAACCCCGATGACCTATCCTTGGAAAAGATAGTCGTATTGGCCGAATCCCCGGTCAACCGCCTCAGCATCGGTGTCCAATCCTTTTTTGAGGCGGATTTAAAACTGATGAACCGCGCCCATACTACCAAGGAAGCTGGGGATTGCATCCGACAGGCTAAGAAATACTTCGACAATATTTCCATCGACTTGATTTATGGTATCCCCGATATGTCAAATGCGCGCTGGAAGCAAAATATAGAAAAAGCGTTATCCTTCGATATCCCACATATTTCCAGTTATGCACTGACCGTGGAGCCGAACACCGCCTTGGCCAGTTTCATCAAAAAAGGAATTGTAAAAAACGTCGATGATGAGGTCGCCCAATCCCATTTCCACATCCTCTCGGAAACGGTGGAAGCAGCGGGATTCGAAAGCTACGAAATATCGAATTTTGGGAAACCGGGCTATTTTTCCCGCAACAATACGGCCTACTGGCAGCAGAAAAAGTATATCGGCATCGGGCCGTCAGCACATTCGTATGATGGCGTACGTCGGGGCTGGAACATCAATAATAATCCCACTTACCTAAAATCTTTAGCAAATGGCGAAATTCCCATGCAAATGGAAATCCTATCGACCACCGACAAATACAATGAATACGTCATGACCGGATTACGGACGATCTGGGGCGTTTCTTTGGATAAAGTAGCATCCGAATATGGAAAAAAGTATAGGGAGTACCTCCTGAAACAGGCAGAAAAGTATATGCAGGAACATATGTTGTATTTGGATGGTGACCTCCTATTAACCACCAAAAAAGGTCGGTTTTTGGCGGATGGGATTGCAAGTGATTTGTTTATGCTAAATTTGAGTTAGTAATTGCGAGGAGCGGCTGGAAAAGTTGAATCTTGTAGCCTGGATAACGTGACGCTGCAATCTGTTGAACATTCTAGGATGCTGAGCAACGAGCTGCTAAGCTGTTTAGCAATTAACAAACATTGTACGAGCAAG
Source organism: Pricia sp. (assembly GCA_024635875.1). GTDB lineage: Bacteria > Bacteroidota > Bacteroidia > Flavobacteriales > Flavobacteriaceae > Pricia. The sequence continues at coordinate 11,195 of JAGXIC010000067.1, read as the reverse complement.
TTTACGGGGCAATCCCTCCGTCAGCAAAGCTGCCACCTCCCTTGATCTCAAGGGAGGAGCTTTTTTGAAGGGCATGTTACTAAAACTAGGCCATTGACCGATAAGACCCGCATTAAATCCTCAAATACATTTCAAATGAATGCCACAATAACGTACAACGACAAAATTTACAAAACAGACCTCGCCGCTCCCCTGGATATCTCGATTGCTTTACGCGGCGATGCGCAGAATGTGAACGCTTGGGGTTTGGAACATCCTCAAATAACACCACATATCGATGGGAATTTTATAGGAAAAGTATCCAAGGGCGCCGCTGTCAATTTCAATAACATTGGGTTCAACCCCCATGCACATGGAACGCATACGGAATGTGTTGGCCATATCACGGAGGAATTCCATTCCATCAATCAAAATTTGGACCGGTTCTTCTTTTTATCCGAGCTGATTTCCGTAACGCCCGAACTACGGAACGACGATTGGGTCCTTTCAAAACACATTTTAGAGCTGGCAATACAGGACAGGAAACCGAGCGTATTGGTAATTCGCACCATGCCTAATGACCGAACAAAACTGTCACGGCACTATTCTGGCACGAATCCGCCCTATCTTTTAGAAGAAACCATGCATTTTTTGGTTCAATTGGGGGTCGAACACCTGCTGATTGACCTGCCATCGGTCGATAAGGAAAACGATCGCGGTAAATTACTTGCTCACAAAGCGTTTTGGGATTTTGACGGCCAACTGCGCAAACAGGCAACAATAACCGAACTGATTTATGTGCCCGATGGCATCGCGGACGGCCCTTATTTTTTGAATCTGCAGGTCGCGCCTTTTGAAAACGATGCCAGCCCCAGCCGGCCGGTTTTATATAAAATTCTGGAGAAATGAGGCTCATGCTAAGAATCGAGGAAATTTTGATGTTCGCACTTGGCATCTACCTGTTCGGTCTTTTGAGTTATGAGTGGTGGTGGTTTTTAGCGCTACTATTGGCGCCCGATATCGGTATGGTGGGGTACATCTTCGGAAACAAAGCGGGAGCCGTTACGTACAATCTTTTTCATCACAAGGCAGTGGCCATCTCCCTTTATCTTTTAGGAAGTTATCTTTCCTTACCTTTATGCCAATTAGCAGGAATCATCTTATTTTCGCATTCTGCCATGGACCGTATTTTCGGCTACGGCCTGAAATATGACAAAGGATTCAAGTTTACACATTTGGGGGAAATAGGGAATACAAATGGATAGCATTTTCGATACATTTCTAGGTTTGGTGCTCGGGGCGATCGTGACCTATTGGGTCTATACTTTTTTTCGCATAAAGAAAAGTAAGGAGATTACGAACCATCAGTCCACCGTACTTTTAGAAAAAATCCGTAGTGTCTGTAAGTTGGTATCCGTGGAGGGGGAGTTTGCCGAAATCTATAAGTACGAGAACATCAAGGAATATTTCATGAGTTTGGTGGGCAGCAAGAAAAAGGCGTTATTGGTCATCAATGCCAAGGTACAGATTGGATACGATCTCAAGAAAGTGGAACTGATGGCAGATAACGAGAGTAAAAAAATCATTATGCGAAAGTTTCCACAGCCCGAGATATTGTCTATCGAGCCCGATATTCAGTTTTATGACATTCGAAGTGGTATGTTTAATTTCTTTTCTTCGGATGACCTTACTTTGTTGAACAAGGAAGCCAAACAGCACATTCGCGAAAAAGTCCCAGATAGCGGACTGATGGAAACCGCCAGAAGGGAAGCCCTGCAGGCCGTACTCTTGATTGAAAAAATTGTGGAGACCATCGGTTGGAAACTGGATTACTCGGCTTTGGAGGTCACGGAGAAACAAAAGGAATTATTGGAAAAGTAATTTAAAACTATGAGAACAAATACAATTACATTGCTATTTTTAACTTTGGCCATGATCGGCTATAGTCAAACAGAAACAGATTCCCACCGGAGTTCATCCAGAGCGGAGCCGAAGGGCGGGAATGACAAAAAAAGTGTATTATCTATGAAAGAATTCGACCCACATTTTGCCCATACTGTATTTTTTTGGTTGAAAAATCCTGACAGTCAAGAAGACCGTACGGCATTCGAGACATCGCTAAAAAAGTTCTTGAACAAATCTGCCTATGCTAAGACCACATTCATAGGTAAGCCTCCAAAGGCGAGCCGAAATGTTGTCGATGGATCGTTCACGTATTCGTTGATTCTTACTTTTGAATCTGCCGAAGCACAACAGAGCTATCAAGACGAACCACCACACCAGGTTTTCATCGAAGAATCGGAGAACTTGTGGGAGAAGGTGGTGGTGTACGATTCCCAGGGCATCCAGTAATGGTGAATTATAGGAGCGCATGAATATAGAAGAGTTCAGAAACTACTGCATCGCTAAAAAAGGCGTGACCGAAGATCTGCCCTTCGGTCCGGATACACTGGTTTTCAAGGTCATGGGCAAGATGTTCGCCCTGTGCGCCTTGGAAAGACTACCGCCACAGGTAAACCTGAAATGTGATCCCGAACGGGCCATAGAACTTCGGGAAGAACATGACGGTTTTATCATTCCTGGTTACCACATGAGCAAAACGCATTGGAACACACTTTATTTGGATAATCTTCCGCCCAAGCTGATTACTGAACTGACCAATCGTTCGTATGACCTAATCGTTGCCAAACTCACAAAGAAAGCAAAAGCGGAGTTGGATGCGCTTAGTTAATGACTTGTCAATCAATTTGCCCTGCATCGATGCTATGTATTGAAGCTGAAACGAAAGACCTATATTTGGCCTTCTTAAAACAAGAAACGCCGCATGCAAGACCTGACTTTCTTTTACACCAATGAAATCAAGAAATACGGAGCGGAACTATCCCGGATGATGAAGCTGCTTTTCGCCTCGAGCATGATTCGTCTCGCGGTTTTTTGCGTTGCGGGTCTAGGGATTTATTTGGTCTTTGGCGACGCCAAATGGATGCTGGCGGTCATACTTCTGGCCATAGTCCTTTTTCTTTTTTTAGTTTCCAGACATTCCGACTTACAATATAAGCGAGACAGGCTAAAAGCGCTTATCCAAATAAACGAGACGGAAATAAAGGTGCTGCGGCGCGATTTTCACGATTTACCCGAAGGGAATGCATTTAAAGATCCAATGCACTATTTCAGTCAAGATATCGACCTCTTCGGAAAGGGGTCTTTTTACCAATATGTCAACCGTACGGCCTTACAGCAGGGCAGTGAAACCTTTGCCGGATTACTGAAGGAAAATTCGATATCATACATCCCAGAAAAACAGGAAGCTATTAAAGAACTTGCGCAGATGCCCGAATGGCGGCAGAATTTCTCGGCCATTGCCTCCATGACCGAAGCCGAGACCGGTTGGGAAAGTATCGTTCGATGGTTGACGGATTATGTGCCTTTTGTACCTCGGATCTTGCGAGTATTTCCGTGGATTTTTTCCGGGCTCTCCATACTTATTTTGGCACTCTATTTCTCCAATTTAGTTCCAGGATTTGTACTGTTCATATGGTTTATGATTGGTTTTGGAATCACGGGAATGTTTACCAAGAAGATTACCAAATTGTCTGCGGATGCGTCAAAGGCTCAAAGTACCTTTCAGCAGTACAACAAGCTCTTGACTTTGATCGAGGAGACGCAATTCAATTCCGCCTATCTAAAACAATGGAGGGGCAAGGTGATGGCGGAGAACGAAAAAACCTCTGCGGTCATCAAAAAGTTCGCAAACGAGTTGAATAGTCTTGACAAGAACAACAATGTTTTCTATCTTATATTAGCCAACGGATTTTTTCTACGTACCCTTACGCACTGTTATAGTATCGAAGATTGGATTCAAAAGCAGGGCGGTTCGGTCGAAATATGGTTCGACACAATATCCTTTTTCGATGCGTATAACAGTCTTGGCAACTTCGCTTTTAACCATCCAAAATATTCATATCCTATATTATCTGAAGGGGATGTAATATTGAAATCGCAGAGTGCGGGTCATCCGCTATTACATCCTGAAAAGAGTATTCTGAACGACTTCCAAATCGAGAAAGATCAGTTTTTTATCATCACGGGCGCCAATATGGCGGGTAAAAGCACCTTTTTGAGAACCGTCTCGTTACAAATCGTTATGGCCAATGTGGGGCTTCCTGTTTGCGCATCCGCAGTTGAGTATTCCCCTATAAAATTGATTACCAGTATGCGTACGACCGATTCCCTGACCGATGACGAGTCGTACTTCTTTTCCGAACTGAAACGTTTAAAGTTCATTGTCGATGAGATACAAAAAGATGCGTATTTTATTGTTTTGGATGAAATACTGAAAGGCACGAACAGCACCGATAAGGCAAAAGGAAGCAGAAAATTCGTCGAGCGTTTGGTGGGTTCAAAATCTACCGGCATCATCGCCACGCATGACCTGAGTCTTTGCGAGGTCGCCAAGGAACTCCCCCAGATCGAAAATCATTTCTTCGACGCTGAAATCATAGACAACGAGCTACATTTCGATTACAAGTTCAAGGAAGGTATTTGCCAGAATATGAACGCGTCGTTTTTGTTGAAGAAAATGGAAATTGTCGAGTGATGGGGATCATTTAGAGGAATTGACACTACATCGTAATTGGTTTAAGGTTTAATCACTGCTGCGCAGCTGTTCAAGGTTTAAGGTTAAAAAAAATTTAGTAGTTTAAAAGTTTAGATATACTAAGAAATTTTGTTATTCAGTCTCATACCTTAAGCATTGAACATAGATAAACCTTTAACCTTGAACCTGCCGAAGGCAGTATTGAACTTTAAACAGCAAACGCCTAGGCTGTAGTCGGTATTTATCAAGGCACTGAAAAACCAATGGATTCATTAACACAGATTGTACTAGGCGCCTCCGTCGGCGAGGCCGTTCTCGGCAAGAAAGTCGGAAACAAGGCCGTGCTGTATGGGGCAATTGCTGGTACGATTCCAGATCTTGACGTTTTGACCCGCTACTTTATGGATACCGTCACGGCCACGGAATGGCATAGGGGTTTTAGCCATTCCATTTTCTTTGCTGTACTGCACGCCCCGATTTTCGGATGGTTGATATATAAGATCGAAAGAAAAAGCCGGGCGACTTTTATGGATTGGACTTGGTTGATGTTTTGGGGTTTGTTTACACATCCTATTTTAGATGCTTTTACTACGTGGGGCACCCAATTGTTTTGGCCTTTCGATCTGCGGTTGGCCTTTAAGAACATTTTTGTGATCGACCCCTTGTATACCCTTCCCTTTTTGGCGTTCCTGATTTTGGCGATGCGGCAAAAACGACTATCCCCAAAACGCAAAAAATACAATCAAATGGGTATTTTTGTAAGCTGTAGTTACTTATTGATTACGTTGCTTCTAAAAGGGATTGCCTATAGAAAATTTGTGGACAGCCTAGAAGCCCAAGGTATCGATTACATAGCTATAGATACGCGTCCCACTCCCCTTAATACGGTACTCTGGACGGCCAACATCGATGTCGGCGATGGGTATTTGATCGGGAATTACTCTTTTTTTGATTCCAAGGAAATTGATTTCATTGCTTATCCGAAGAACCACGAGCTATTGAGTCGTCTTCGATCGAACGATAAAGTAAAACGCCTCGCCAAAATAGCGGAAGGTTGGTATACGGTTACCGGAAGTAAGGATGCCCCCATTTTCAACGACCTCCGTTTCGGCTTGATAAGCCTTGACCCAAATGAAACCCGTTTTGTCTTTAGCTATAAATTGATTGAAAACCAAGAAGGATTACAAGTTCAGGAGACCGAAAAGTCCGATGTGGATGCCAAAAAACTGCTCTCGGCGCTTTGGGGCCGAATTTGGGGAAATTGAGATGGGCACATTTTTTTGGCTCCCCTCTTGAGATCAAGAGGGGTGGCCGCTTGCGGCCGGGGAGATTGACCGTAAACTTGCTCAGGTACCGTTTGTCGCGAAATTTAAAATCAAGTACACATTGGCAAGTTTTTGGGTTAAACGCTAGGAGGGTCGCACACCCCTTTTCCCTAAATGGGAGAAGCTGAAAACAAGTCTTTCAAAGTGGGACAATGACCTTATTCCGTTGAAACTTTCAACACAGGTCTTTTGCCTTCTTTTTTACTTACATCTATTCTGCTAAAACTATCTTCCTGAAATAATCTTTTTGCCGCTTCGTATTCGATTTCTTTGCCGTCTACAATAATTTTGACGTTATCTTTTTTGAGTTCTTCGAGAAGCTGAAGCGGTGATTTAGGTGCTGGGGGAGCCGTTGGGACAGCGGGTTGAATGTTTGATTCATTAAGAACTATGGTATTCTTTCCGTTATGCTGTTTGATGATGTTCATAGAAGCAATGGTACCTTCCTCTTCCATTTTTTTTCATTTCAAGGTAGCTGATTTCTTTACCGTTGAGATGTATGGTCATATGTTCTTCTTGATTCCCTGAATTGTTGGGGTAGTTTAGGGTGCCGCCCGAATTTGGGACTTCATTGACAGATGGTTTAGTGAGATATTGATTACCATCTTGAAAAAAGATCTCTTGATTTTCAACAATTTCCTCAATTATTTTTTCGGGATTTACGGGTTTGACAGATGTGTCGATTTGGGCTGGGGAAGCCGGCGGGATCGGCGGTTCTGGTGGTTCGGGGAAATCGGGAAAAGGTTCGGCCTCTGCTCGTTGTGCCTCGGTCATAATACCATGCAAATACCCTAAACGGTCTACGTCCGACTTTTTGATGCGGATGTTTGCATCGGATGACAACATCGTATTATATTTTTTGGCCAAACTATTGTATGCTGCAATTTGTTTTTTGGTGGCCCCTTCTTGATTCGATGATTTAGAATCGGGACATTCGGGAAAGGATTGGGCGTCCGCCTTTTGTTGGTTTGTCATTTTACTAAAGACATTCTCCAAGATTTTTAAATCCCCGATAGGGATAGTCCTCTTTTCTTTGGGTATCGCATTATATTTTTCGGCAAGGGTGTTGAATTTTAAAACTTCCTTTTTTGTTGCAGTTGTCTGCAAAGTGATGGTTGACTCCGGAGCGACCTGAATTTGCTCAGTGGCACTAAATCCGTATAACATAATTACGAATAGGGGTAGCAGTAAAAGGCTCCTAATTAAAATCGATTTTCTAGAGGTTTTTGTTTTCATGATCTTTAAACGTTTTTTGATTGATGAATAGGATGAATAATTGATGGCATTGGCTAGCAACGGCTGATGCTTTGAATAGTTTGCTGATGAGGCAAAGTCTAAGAGTAAATTTTGATAATCGACGATTGAAGAACCTTGTCTGGTTACAGCTTCGTCTGCCAAAAATTCGTGGTTTAGCTTAATGGATTTTTTTGCGTAATAAAGTAACGGATTGAACCAAAACAGTATGTGAATCAGTTCGACGAAGAGGATATCAAGACTGTGCTTTTGTTCGGCATGGGCGGCTTCATGTATTAAAACATCCTTTGGAATTTCATGGTTTTTGAATTTTTTATGGTTCAGAAAAACATAATTAAAAAAGGTATGTGGAACAACGGCACTCCTCAGCAGCACATTGACTATCGAACCAATTTTCAATTTCGGGTTATTACGAATAGTACGCGCGATTTTTCCAAGATTAAAAGCAAATTTCAAGGTAAAGATTAAAACACCCAATCCGTAGACCGTCCATAGTAACAAAGGCCAATAGTTCATCTGTACTTTCTCAGTTTCGGGCACAGTATTGGCTATGGTGAAAGTCGTAAAAGCAGGTGTTACTTCAACATATTCCACAAAAGTAAATGAGGGAATTATAAGAGAAAGCACCAATGCGGTCAACAAATAGTACCGTTTAAAGGTATGCATCCGCTCATTTTCCAGCAGTAACTTGTAGAACATTAGGAAAATCGCCAAACAAGCAGTCGATTTAAGAATGAAAATTACCATGGTTATCGTTTTTTGATTTCGTCGTCTATCAGCTTTTTCAGATTCTCGAGTTCGGCCTTACTAAGGTCCGTAGCCTGGGTAAAGAAGGAGGCGAATTGCCCGGGACTGTCGTTAAAAAAGTTCTTGATCAGCGAATTCACCTGTTTGGAAAAATAGGCTTTCTTTTTGACCAAGGGATAATATTCACGGGAGCGTCCCTGACTGGTGTAGGCCACAAAACCCTTGTCCGCCATCCGCTTTAAGAGTGTAGCAATAGTTGTTGTTGCCGGTTTAGGTTCGGGGTAGGCATCGAGCAAGTCTTTCAGGAAGGCTTTTTTTTGCTTCCACAAGATATTCATCAACTCTTCTTCCGATTTTGATAATTGCATTTTTCAGCTGTTTTATGATATTGCTCTACAAACATAGAATAAATATTTGAATTCTACAAGTGTAGAGTGAAAAATAAGTTTGGTGGCTAGATGGATGTAGTTGGGGTACAAATGAATAAGGGGGGATTGGCTGGTGCCAGAGATAGTTGTTCTTATTTAAAATTGTACTAATAGCGTGAATATTTGTTCAAGTCGTAGAAGGTGACAATGGCCCAAACCAGCACTGCCGCAATCAGAAGCGACAGGATAAAATAATACAACGTTTTGCGGTTATCGGCCTTCGCCTCTTGTTGTATACTAAGTTTCATACGTTCCATCTTGGATTCCGACACCTTTGGAAAAGCGTATTCGGTAGTATGGTCAATTTCTTCGGAGTGCATATGCCCTCTGTTATCGCCCTTGAACTTTTTCCGCCTGGAAATTTTGTTCTGCGCGATTCGGTTGACCATGTCGAAAATATGTCCGCTCATTGAAATACAACTTCAAAAAAAGTTACGAAATAAAGTACGAATTGCAAAATTTGGGTTTGCCCATTTAGCATCCTTTTTTCTCGATTTCATACGTTTTCCGCCGATAAAATAGTATAAGTTTGCAGCTCATAACAAAGTGGAATCATGGGTGTTTTAGAAGAATTAGAGGAACGGAGCGGAAAGGTCTGCGAACTTTGTGGCTCGACGGATGGACTAAAGGTATATGAGGTACCACCCGTTTCGAGCGGGGGAATTGACCAATCCATTTTAGCTTGTGAAGTTTGTATCGGGCAAATTGAAAATCCTGACACCGTCGATCCCAATCACTGGCGCTGTCTGAACGACAGTATGTGGAGCGAGCAGGAGGCCGTAAAGGTAGTGGCTTGGCGTATGCTATTCCGATTAAAAAATGAAGGTTGGCCCAAAGATCTTTTGGATATGATGTATCTGGAAAGCGAAACGCTACAATGGGCCAAAGCAACTGGAGAAGGGCTTGAAGAAAGCGAAAAAATCATCCATAGAGATGTAAACGGAGTGATTTTGGAAGTAGGGGATAACGTAGTTTTAATAAAGGACTTAAAAGTCAAAGGCTCGAGCATGGTGGCCAAGCAAGGCACCGCCGTACGCCGGATTTCCCTAGATCCCGAAAACGCCGAGTATATTGAAGGTAAGGTCGATGGGCAGCAAATCGTGATTATCACAAAATACGTAAAGAAGACTTAGTTGGTGGTAACTTTCAAATCTTGAAGAGTTATGAATTAGCCATGAAATTTTAAACAGGTGCCAGCAACCCTTACACAGATTCCATCCCTTTCATTTCCGTAAAAACCTCATAAAAATACGGAATCGTCTCAATCCCTTTCAAATAGTTCCAAACCCCGAAATGTTCATTGGGGGAATGAATAGCGTCGCTATCCAACCCAAAGCCCATCAAAATGGTTTTGCTACCGAGTTCTTTTTCGAATAGGGAGACGATGGGAATGCTTCCCCCGCTACGTTGCGGCACGGGTTTTTTGCCGAAGGTGGTCTCGTAGGCCTTCGAGGCAGCTTGGTATGCCATGGTGTCGATTGGGGTAACATAGCCCTGACCTCCATGATGGGGCTTGACTTTTACGGTAACACCTAGCGGGGCGATATTTTCAAAATGGGATTTGAAGAGTTCGGTGATTTCCTTCCAGTTTTGATGGGGTACCAAGCGCATGGATATTTTGGCGTAAGCTTTACTGGGGATGACCGTTTTCGCTCCTTCACCGGTATAACCGCCCCAAATACCGTTCACATCGAGCGATGGGCGAATGGAATTGCGTTCGTTTGTGGAATATCCTTTTTCACCATAGACGGATGCAATATTCAGTACTTTTTTATAGCCTTTTAAATTGAAAGGGGCTTTGGCCATTTCGGCCCGTTCGGCTTGGGAAAGTTCTTCGACCTTGTCGTAAAATCCGGGTATGGTGATATGATTGTTTTCGTCATGGAGGGAAGCGATCATCTTTGCCAGAATATTGATCGGATTGGCGACCGCACCGCCATACAGTCCCGAATGTAGATCACGGTTCGGGCCGGTCACTTCGACCTCGACGTAGCTAAGTCCGCGTAACCCTGTCGTGATGGAGGGCACATCGTTGGCAATCATACCCGTATCGGAAATCAAGACGATGTCGTTGGCCAGTTTTTCCCGGTTGTTCGCAACGAATATGGAAAGATTGTTACTCCCGACTTCCTCCTCGCCCTCGATCATGAACTTGACATTGCAAGGTAGTTGATCGGTCCTGACCATAAATTCCATGGCCTTGACGTGCATATACATCTGGCCTTTATCGTCGCAGGCACCCCGGGCAAATATGGCGCCTTCGGGATGTTGATCGGTTTCATGTATCACCGGTTTAAAGGGTTCGGAATTCCATAAATCCATCGGGTCAGGGGGTTGCACATCGTAGTGCCCGTAGACCAGCACCGTAGGTAGTTCGGGATCTATCAGCTTTTCGCCATAAACAATGGGGTAGCCGTCGGTCTCGCAGATTTCTACGGAGTCACAGCCCGCATTTTCCAGAGCGATTTTCACGGCTTCGGCAGTATTGAGCACATCCTGTGAAAAAGCGGAGTCGGCACTGACGGAGGGAATTTTGAGCAATTCGATAAGTTCGTCGAGAAAGCGTTGTCTGTTTTCCGTTATATACCTTTGGATGTTTTGCATTAAAATCGATTTTGGATAAATAGGAATGTTAGGGGTAAAAATTAAAAATACGAAAATAAGTACTTTTTAGCGTCTTGAAATTTAGAGATTTCAATTTTTGCCCTATATTTGCAATCCGAATTTAAATCCTATAATCCTTTTGGAATTTGGATTTTTTATTTTGGAATTTTTTATAGATATGCAGGCGTGGTGGAATTGGTAGACACGCTAGACTTAGGATCTAGTGCCGCAAGGTGTGAGAGTTCGAGTCTCTCCGCCTGT
>JAGXIC010000066.1 GCA_024635875.1 Pricia sp. | reverse complement strand
CGTCAGGACTGGGGAGGGGCAGGCCTTTTGGATGAAATCCGAGGGAGTTAACGAAGATGGGGTAGTAGTTTCGACCTTTAATTTTGAGTGGACGGTGCGGGTAAAAAATAGTTGATTAGTTACTAAGATTAGGAGTTTATTTGTAACATTATTCTGTTCTGGTGAACCTATCACTATTACCCTTTTTAGCTTATAAACCCATAAACCCATAAATTTTATAAAAATGAATGCACACGAAATAGACTATCAAATTTACGGCGAGGAAATGCAATACGTCGAAATCGAACTTGATCCGAATGAGGCCGTGGTCGCCGAGGCGGGGAGTTTTATGATGATGGATTCCGGTATCGAGATGGATACGATTTTCGGCGACGGCTCCAATCAGGAAAAGGGAATTTTAGGTAAGATTTTTTCAGCCGGGAAACGGGTCTTGACGGGGGAAAGCCTTTTTATGACCGCTTTTCTTAACGCGGGTCAGGGCAAGAAGCAGATCAGTTTCGCTTCTCCCTATCCGGGAAAAATCTTAACCATTGACCTTTCGGAAGTACAAGGAAAGTTTATCTGCCAGAAGGATGCTTTTCTTTGCGCGGCACAAGGGGTGTCCATAGGTATTGAATTCTCGAGAAAATTGGGACGCGGTCTTTTTGGAGGCGAGGGCTTTATTATGCAAAAACTGGAAGGTGACGGGCTGGCGTTCGTACATGCCGGAGGTACCTTGGCCAAAAAACAATTGGCCGCTGGCGAAGTCTTAAAAGTGGACACCGGCTGTATCGTAGGCTTTACCCAAACTGTGGATTACGACATCGAGTTTGTGGGCGGTATCAAAAACACTATTTTTGGTGGGGAAGGCCTATTCTTCGCCACCTTACGGGGCCCCGGAACCGTTTACATTCAATCCTTGCCCTTTAGCCGATTGGCGGGTCGGGTGTTGGCCGCCATCCCTAGGGGCGGAAAAGATAAAGGCGAAGGCAGTGTCTTAGGTGGCCTTGGTGATCTCTTGGGCGGGGATAATCGGTTTTGAAAAAGTAGGAGCAAAGCGAAGTAATTAGGTGTTCCGATTAATCATTGATTTTGATTGCTATGAGTTTCAATAAACTATACGATTTTCTACGTGACCTTGAAAAAAACAACTCCAAAGACTGGATGGATGACAACCGAAAGCGGTATCACGAAAACCGAGATTGGTTTGCCTCCTGGATCGAGGAATTGAATGTTAAGCTACAAAAAGTCGATAAAGACTACACTCCGAAACCGGGAAAGAAGGCCCTGAACCGCATCAACAATAATCTGATGTACCATCCGAACAAACCGACCTATAAAAATCATTTCGGGGCGGGCTTGGACAATCCCAATAAATCAGGGGATTTCTACATCCATATCGGCACCAACGAGTCTTTTATGGGCGGTGGGTACTGGCATCCGGGTACAAGGTGCTAAAAAGTATCCGAGATGCAATCGATTATAATGGGGATGAATTTCAAAAGATCTTGGATAAAAAATCTTTTAAAAAAAGGTTCGGTGGCCTGATAGATGACAACCCATTAAAGACTTCTCCCAAGGGGTATCCTTCCGACCATAAACACATCGAGCTCTTGAATCACAAGAGTTTTGCAGTGACCCAACAGGTAACGCAAAAAGAGGTGATGCAAGCTGATTTTCAGGATAAAGTCATCGAAACGTATAAAGAAATACTGCCTTTTCGTCGCTATTTGAACAAGGCGGTTACCGTCTGATACTGAACTCGTTTACTCTTTTTCTTTTACCTATGAATAGCACATGTTCAGGCCATATTTCCTCATTTTTGACCACCGTAGCGCTGCTATGCTGTTAAAAAATGAGTTCATCTGGCCATAAAAGCCGATATTCTCGGTTCCAAACAAAAAGTTTAAACGAGTTCACAATTAAACATAAATTTGTGCGTTAGATGGATATCATTTAGAAGATGAGTTTTATAGTAATGGCCAACCTGCCCAATTTTATATAGCATTGATGACAAGAGTTATTGATACGCCTTTAGTTATTTGGATTATTGACGATGACCTGGTTTCCTTATATGCTACCCGTTATCGGATAAAACAATCCGGAAGTAATGCCAAAGTTTTGGATTTTGATACTGCAGAAATCGCTTTACAGGCGTATAACAATAATAAACAGAACGGAAAGGAACTACCCCATATCATCTTTTTAGATCTGATAATGCCCGGCATGAGCGGATGGCAATTTTTGGAACATCTTGCCAAAATTTCGGAAGCGCGAAAGAAAACCCAGATCTTCGTTCTTTCGGCCTTTTCGAATTATAAAGACCGGATGCAGGCCAAGGCGCATACTTCCATTATTGGTCATTTCGACAAACCGCTCTCCAAAATGGATATGGAAAAGACGTTGATGACTATTAATCCCTAAAGTTTATCCGAAGCCGGTATCAGCTTGGCACTAAGATCTGGTTGTTTCATATTTTTGTCCAAGGGAAACATGGGTCTTTTGATACGTTTGTAACCAAGCCGTTGTAGGTCTTGGTCCACGCCGCCGGGAGTCAGTGCCATAATCCAGTCCCCACGCATGTCGTAGAGTTCGGGCACGAGATAGCCGATTTTGACCACTACGATATCGGTTTTTTCAGGTTTGAGTCCCAAATCCGTAAAATCTCTTTTGTGGTGATAGGGCTTTCTTTTCTTGGTCACGATAATGTGAATGCTTCCAACTTTTACTACCACTTCGGTTTCCGCATTGACATCGCCTTGCTTGATGGCGGTGATGGTGCCCGATAACTGGATCGGTGGTGCAAATCGGTCGTCAACTTCGGCACCGACCGGAGCGCTGACTTTTCCCCCGACCCCGACTTTAAGGGCTTGTTTGATAAGTTCAGGCCCAGGAAGTGAGGCATAGATTAATGAAGGTCCGTTTTCGGACTTAAATTCCGCCCTGGCCAGGATTTTTTCCAAGGTCCATGTTACGTCGCCAGCTCCACCTGCCGTCGGGTTATCGCCCATGTCACTGATCATGAACGGCTTTTTGTCGCTGGCAACGGCCATGTCAAGACTTTCTTTTAGTGGAGCTACAGGCGCCACGAACTCAAACGCCTCTCTGGCATCCCAAAAGCTTTGTGCCAGTTTTTCTGCGCCGCTTTCCACTTTTTTCTTGTCATCCCCGGTGACCATTACCACGGCATGGTTGCGGGGTTCATCGGCCCAGGCATACCCGATCCAAATGGCCGCATCGATGACTCCCTCTTGATCGGCGACTGTAGGGACTTCGGCATACAGACCTTTCCCCGGTTCGATACGGGTACTCGTCATCTCGCCGGGCAGTAGAATGGGAACCGGAACATACGCCTTGTATTTTGGTTTCCCCTTTCCGTTTTCAAGACGATCCAATAGATTGTTGACCGCTCTTTGTTTGGATTCGATGGCATCTTCATGGGGCGCCATGCGATAGCAGGTAATCAAGTCGGAGTGCCGTGCCAAGCGTTCGGATACATTACCGTGAAGATCCATCGAAGTGGAAATTAAAGCATCCGTACCGATGACTTCTCGGATGCGCTTGATCAACTCCCCTTCCGGGTCATCGAGACCTACCACGCTCATGGCCCCGTGTATGTCGAAGAAAAGCCCATCATACGGCCCGTTTTCTTCTAACATTCTTAGAATTTTACCCGTCAGCGATTCATAGGCCTCCCTAGTGACGATACCGCCAGGCAGGGATTTCCCTACTAGAATCGGCACCCATTCCGCGCGTTTTCTCTCGCTCGAACCGGCCGTCATAAAAGGATATCTGCTATAAATTGAGTCTCCAGTTCTGGCGTGAAAAGCTTCTTCGGTCGATTGTGCGGGGGAGAAAGTGCTTGATTCTATGCCCAAGCCTGCGATAGCGATGCGGGGAGGTCTTTTGGATTGCGCAAATAGGGTAACAGCAGCGAGTTGAAGTAATATGGCGAGGGTTAGGAGTTTTTTCATAATTAGGTTTCTCTCTCAAAGATAATTTTAATTAGCAATCTTAGCAACCCATTCGAATAATGGGGGATACCTTACAGAACTCAATTACGTTCAAAGAATGCCCTGGGAATTTAATCTTTACCTTTACGTTGCAATTTTAAATACATCCCATTGAAAAACGGAAGCATAAAAAACACTAAAAAGGAAATCCTATCCGACAATTGGTATACGCTCAACAAATACACGTATGAGTATCAAAAGGAAGATGGCACATGGGAAACCCAAGAACGCGAAAGCTATGACCGGGGAGACGGGGCCTGCATCCTTCTTTATAACAAACAAAAGGGAACGGTAGTTTTGACCCGACAATTCCGGATGCCAACCTACGTCAATGGCAACAAAAATGGGATGATGATCGAGGCGTGTGCAGGTGTACTCGATGCTGCCGAGGCGGAAGTCAGAATTAAAAAGGAAGTGGAGGAGGAGACGGGCTTTCGAATAGCGAAAGTCGAAAAAGTGCTCCAAGCCTACACCTCCCCGGGAGCCGTTACCGAAATCATGCATTTTTTTGTTGGTGAGTACGATGCCGGCATGAAGCTAAGCGAGGGCGGCGGGGCCGAAGACGAGACGGAAAATATCGAAGTGCTGGAATATGCTTTTGATGAAGCGCTACGGATGATCGGTACGGGGGATATCATGGATCTAAAGACTATTGTTTTGTTACAGTATGCCGAATTACATAAGTTATTGAGTTAAGGGTTAAGAGTTGTTCTGAATCTCGTTGTAACCCAACTTATAACGCTACACTCCTACCTATAATCTAAAAAAAAATATACAACTAATTGATTATCAATAAACTATTTTGTATAAACCAATAAACCAATAAACCAATAAACCAAAAAACTTGTAGACTGCTCATTTGTTGGACAGCTTTTACGATCCCGAGCTACGGGTCCGGGTGAGGAACTCATAACACTGCATTCCTAACTCATAACTTTTCAATACGTATCCCGAATTTCCTCAAAAATACGCTGCATCCTTTTTTTGACTTCCGAGCTGGGGTGGCGAAAATGATTGTTCATGAAACTAAAGACCAATGTTTTTCCGGTTTTTGTGACCAGATAGCCGCTGACGCAGTGCACGTTGCCCAAACTTCCGGTCTTGGCGAAGAGGTAAGGTCCAGTATCGCCAGGGTACCAACGCTCCAAGGTTCCGGAAACGCCTCCGGCAGGGAAGAGGTCGAAAAGGCGTTCTTTCGGAATTTCCCTGTACATTTTATGAAGTACGTGAACCATGGATTCGGGGGTGAACAGGTTATATCTTGAAAGTCCCGATCCATCGACCCATCGGGGCGGTTGTTTGAGGTTTGAAAGCTGATTGTTCAAGACGGAATCCCGCACCCATTCACCATTGAGCGTGTCGGACAGCGTGGAGGAGGCTAGCAGCAAAAGCTGCTCCGCAATCATATTGTCACTTTCATGCATCATCCTTCGGTAAAGGGAATCGGAGGGAAGGCCAGATAAAATCTTCTTATCCCCGGAAGGCATGCGGTTGGTTACCCGAATCTTTCTTCCCAATACGTCCTCTAAAAGCATTCTGGTTAAAGTGGAATCCGTTTTATAGGGAATTTCAACGGTGTCTTTGCGGGATTTTCCGAAATAAAAAATGTTTTCCTCAATTTCACGCTGCATCGTATAATCGATTGGAACCACATGGTCTAGGAAATACGATGGGTATACATTTGGCACATCCGTATTATATAAGGTCGCTACATTGCCGTAGAGCGGAAACGGACTTCTTTCGGGCTGGTAATAATAGGCATAATCAGCCCATGACCATCCGGGCCCGAACCTATTCTCTTCAAAATTATTAAGGTAGAGGGCGATGTTCTTATGGCCCCGCAAGAAGTTTAACGCCGTACTATCCTTAAAATACGGATGCAAGAACGAGGGATCTCCCGTGCCCTCAATAAAAAGGGTGTCATTTTCTATGAGGTATTTCAGCGCTGGAATGCTATCCGGTAAGAACTGAAGGGCGGTAAACAGGGTGAAGATCTTGGTATTGCTCGCCGGGGTGAAATATTTGTCGCCATTGAGATTGTATAGCGTATCTTTCGATGTGGCATCCAAAATTAAAAATCCCGTAAATTGATTGTCGTAGAATTGGGAATCTAGAACGGTTTTGGTGGTTTGCTGTAGGTTTCTTTTGGCGGATGCACATCCGATTAAGAATAAAAGGACGGTGCACCCAAATAAAATTTTTTTCATTTTTTTTATTGCGTCTTACTCCCAAAGATAGGGCTTTAACAAGACTTTGGCGAACTTTTAACTTGAGGCCCACAACATATATTAAACTTTATTGTTTAACTTTATGTAACATTACGCCAATCTAACACCTAATCCATTAAACATTTTGAATATGGCTAGCAGCATGCTTGAGTACTCTAAAACAGTTCTCAAAAAGGTCAGTTTCGATACAAAACTATTTTGTAAGGAACTGGAAAAAGCGATTTCAAGATTGCTTCCTGAGGAAATCGAAGAACTGATAAACTGGTTACAACAATTTTTAACCGACAAACCGGAACTTCAACAAAGCCTCGTTTACATAAAAGTTTAATCGATAGCCCTCCGACATTTCGGGGGGTTTTTTAAGGTATCAATGTGAAAATTTATCAATATAATTTTACATTGTAAGCATTAGCATATGTAGCAGTGTTAAATTATTAAATTGGTTCATTGGTACATTAATCCATCGGTACAATAGCCCATCGGTACATTAATTCATTTCTTACTTAATGGACTAATGATCTTCACGTCCTGAAAAGCGATTGCACCTCTTACGATGCCTGATATAACATCTTTCAAGGCTTCCGTAATCTGTATTTTCAGTTCACTTTTATGATAGATAAGGCTGACTTCCCGAGCCGGGGAGGGCTTCTCGAAATACCGAAGATTTTTTTTCTTCCTTTCATCAAGCACTAACGTATTTAAAAAGGGCAGAAGGGTCATGCCCAAGCCCTCGTCCGCCAAATTGACCAGCGTTTCGAAACTGCCACTTTGAAGTTGGAAATTTGCATTTTCGAAATCCTGTGGGGCTTTGCAAAGGTTTATGATGCCATCACGAAAACAATGGCCGTCCCGTAAGAGCAGTACATCGTTAATTTCTAGGTCTTCTGGGGTTATATTTTCCATCTTTGCCAAACGATGGTTGTCCGGCACATAGCCCACGAAAGGTTCGTAATACAGGGGGCGTTCCCTGATATATTCTGTCTCGAGCGGGGTGGCGGCAATGGCGGCATCTAAATGGCCATCTTGCAGGTTTCGGATAAGGCTCTCGGTGTTCTGCTCCTTTATAATCAGGTTTACCTTGGGATATTTGGTAATAAAGGATTTTAGAAACATGGGCAGTAACGTAGGCATGACCGTTGGGATGATTCCGAGTGTGAAATCACCCCCGATGAATCCTTTTTCCTGATCTACGACATCTTTGATGCGATTGGCCTCATTGACAATATTTTTCGCCTGCGCAACGATTTTTTTACCTACTTCGGTAATGGCTATCGGCTTCTTTCCACGATCAAAAATGAGTACGTCAAGCTCGTCTTCTAGCTTTTGCACCTGCATGCTCAAGGTCGGTTGAGTTACAAAGCTTTTTTCGGCCGCCAGGGTAAAATTCTTGTACTCGGCAACGGCCAGCACATATTGTAGTTGGGTAATGGTCATGTTAAAAGTGGTTCAACCGATAAAAATAGGAAAACTATCGATAATAACTATCGTTCGCTTGAATTGTGCTATTTATTTCCCAAGCAGCGCATCCATACCCGGAATATCGGGCATTCCCTCCTTGGCGACCGCGGCCAGTTCGGTTTCATTCACTTGGGTCGCTTTTTCGATCGCTTTGTTAAGGGTCAGGATCAGGTAATCTTCCAATTGTTCCTTATCGTCCAACAAACTATCGTCGATTTTTATTTCCTTCACTTGTCTATTGGCAGTTATGGTAACTTTTACAAGACCTTCTGCAGAACTCTCATCCAATAGCACCGTATCCAATCGCTTTTTGGTAGCGGCCACTTTTTTTTGGGTTTCCTTGAGTTTCCCCATCATTCCCATCATATCTCCGAACATAATTATTGCTTTAAAATTTATGTTTTCAAATTTACTAAATTGTCAGCTGAAAAATGCAATACGCATACCGCAATGCGACTTTCGTTAAAAGCTTTGATCTTGCGCTTAGCGTACGGCATATGGCATTTGACCAAAGGCCGTCCGGTAATCGAATAGCAAATGATATCAATACTATTAATGATGAACATATCCTTTAAAAACATAGCAATCCTTACACTAAGCCTTACATTTACGCTCTCGAGTTATAGCCAAGAAAAAGATATGGAAAAAATTACCGCTCCCGTGGCCAAAAAAATCCCCGAAAAATTGGAAAAGCACGGCGATGTCAGGATCGATGATTATTATTGGATGAAGGTTAGGGGAAATCCCGAGGTCATCTCCCATTTAGAAGCGGAAAATAGCTACTACAACACTTTGACCGCCCATACTAAGAGCTTCCAGGATTCCCTTTTTACCGAAATGAAATCCCGAATTAAGGAGGATGATGAATCGGTGCCCTATAAACAGGAAGGCTTTTGGTACATCACCCGTTATGAAACGGGTAAGGAATATCCAATCTATTCCCGGAAGAAGGAAACTTTAGAGTCCAAGGAAGAAATCATGTTCAATGGCAACGAAATGGCCGAGGGGCACGATTATTTTAGTATCGGCGGCATCGCCGTCAGTCCTGATAATACGCTGGCCGCTTTCGGTGTGGATACGGTTTCGAGAAGGCAGTATCACATCCAAATAAAAAATTTACGGACTGGGGAAATCTACGATGATAGGATAGAGAATACTACCGGCGGATCGGTCTGGGCGGACGATAACAAAACCTTGTTCTACACTAAAAAGGATTCGGTAACCTTGCGCTCGGATAAAATTTACAAACACAAATTGGGCACGTCTTCGGAGGATGACGAACTTATTTTCCATGAAAAGGACGATACCTTCGGAACGTTTGTCTATAAAACGAAATCGAAGAAATACATTGTTATCGGTTCTTCCAGTACGTTGACTTCTGAATATCAGGTCATACGTGCCGATGAGCCGGATGGGGAATTCAAAATGTTTTCGCCAAGAACAAGAGGACTCGAATACAGCATATCACATTACGACGACCATTTTTATGTGCTGACCAATAAGGACGGCGCGACCAATTTTAAACTGATGAAGGTTGGGGAAAAGGAAACGACTTCGGACAAATGGTCAGCATTTATCCCGCATAGAAAGGATGTTCTTTTAGAGGATATCGATATTTTCAAATCGTACTACGTGCTGTCAGAGCGTGAAAACGGACTCAACAAAATAAAAATCGTTCGTTGGGACGGCTCGGATAGCTATTATCTGCCCTTTGAGAGCGAGACGTATACCGCAGGGGTCAGCCGAAATCCCGATTTTGATACCGAGACGTTACGCTATGGATATAATTCAATGACTACTCCGAGTTCGATTGTTGACTTCAACATGCGTACGCAAGAAAAGGAAGTTAAAAAGGAACAGGAAGTACTTGGTGGCAAGTTCGACAAAAACAACTATGTGGAAAAGCGTATTTGGGCCACGGCTGCGGATGGTGTGAAAGTCCCTATGTCTATTGTCTACCATAAGGACACAAAATTGGGTAGGCACACTCCGGTTTTACAATATGCCTACGGATCTTATGGCGTGACCATCGATCCTTATTTTTCTACGGTACGTTTGAGTCTTTTGGATAGGGGTTTTGTCTATGTCCTCGCCCACATTCGCGGTGGGCAGTATCTGGGCAGACCTTGGTACGAGGACGGTAAATTATTGAAAAAAAAGAATACGTTCACCGATTTTGTCGATTGCTCGAAATATTTGATTTCCGAAGGCTATACTAGTAGTGATCATTTGTATGCCATGGGCGGCTCCGCCGGCGGACTTTTGATGGGGGCGATCGTTAACATGGCACCCGAACTTTACAACGGAATTATTGCCGCAGTACCCTTTGTTGACGTCATCACTACGATGCTCGATGATTCGATTCCCCTGACTACAGGGGAGTACGACGAATGGGGCAACCCCAATGATAAGGAATCTTATGACTATATGAAGTCATATTCGCCCTATGATCAGGTCAAGGCGCATGGCTATCCCAATATGTTGGTGACTACAGGACTGCACGATTCTCAAGTCCAGTATTTCGAGCCGGCCAAATGGGTAGCGAAACTGCGCGAGATCAAGACCGATACCAATCAGTTGCTCTTTGATATTAATATGGATGCCGGCCATGGTGGTGCTTCCGGGCGTTTTGAAGCGTTGAAGGAAGTAGCTAAGGAATATGCTTTTTTGTTGGATTTGGAGGGGAAGGTTTTAAATTCTGAATTCTGAATTCAGGACTAAAAATTCAGAATTTCTCTTTTTCCCCTTTCACAAGGAAGCTATCCAAAATAATTAGTAATTTTGCAGTAACCATTGGCAATTCCCTAGTTTTTTATGGGGGATTTCAAAACCAGACATTTTGTATGGCACATAAGATAAACGCTTATAACAACGTCCTAGAACTTATAGGAAATACGCCCCTTGTCAAACTTAACAAAATCACCAAAGGCTTTACCGGCAATTTTTTTGCCAAGGTCGAGGCCTTTAATCCCGGTCACTCCTCGAAAGACCGCATTGCGATGTATATTATCGAAGAAGCGGAACGAAAAGGCATCTTGACCGAGGGCTGTACCATTATTGAGACCACTTCGGGCAATACCGGTTTCAGTATTGCCATGGTCAGCATAATTAAGGGCTATGACTGTATTCTGGCGGTAAGCTCAAAATCCTCCAAGGATAAAATAGATATGCTGCGCTCTATGGGCGCTACGGTATATGTCTGTCCTGCCCATGTCAGTGCCGATGATCCTAGATCTTACTACGAGGTGGCCAAAAGGCTGCACGAAGAGACTCAGGGATCGATCTATATCAACCAATATTTCAACGAGCTGAACATCGAGGCCCATTATATCAGTACCGGTCCCGAAATATGGGAACAGACCAATGGCCATATCACCCATCTGGTAGCCTGTAGTGGTACGGGCGGAACGATTTCTGGAACGGCCAAATATCTGAAGGAGCAAAATCCGAATGTTAAGGTTATCGGTGTAGATGCTTATGGATCGGTCTTGAAAAAATATCACGAAACAAGGAAGTTCGATTCCAAAGAGGTATATCCATACCGAATCGAGGGATTGGGAAAAAATTTGATTCCAGGGGCGACGGATTTCGATCTTATCGATGAGTTCATCAAGGTGACCGATTCCGAAAGCGCCCATACCGCCCGCGAAATTGCGCACACCGAAGGCATCTTTGCCGGCTATACCTGCGGAGCCGCCATGCAAGCTATAAAACAACTGAACGAACGCGGCGAATTTGGTGCGGAAGATAATGTGGTGGTAATTTTCCCCGATCATGGTTCCCGTTATATGAGTAAGATTTATAGCGACCAATGGATGGAAGACCAAGGTTTTCTAGATACCAAGGTCGTTGAGGAGACTCAGGAGATACAATATATTAAGGAGTAATGCTCCAAAAAGCATAGAATCAAAAAGGCAACGGTTATCAACACCGTTGTTTTTTTTTGGGGATAAAAATTTCCTAAATATTCCCTATAAACGCTTACTTTTGCAAACGAATCATAAGTGAAAATCAATGCAAGATCTATTCGACAGAATACTGGAAAATAAAGGCCCGTTGGGCAAATGGGCGTCTCAGGCGGAAGGCTATTTTGTTTTTCCCAAGCTTGAAGGCCCGATTTCGAACCGAATGAAATTTCGAGGTAAAGAAGTGATTACTTGGAGTATCAACGATTATCTAGGTCTGGCGAATTTGCCCGAGATAAAAAAAATAGATGGGGAGGTAGCGGCAGAATATGGTTCTGCTTACCCCATGGGAGCCCGAATGATGAGTGGCCATACGGAGTTTCACGAGCAATTGGAACAGGAGTTGGCTGATTTTGTGCAAAAGGAATCTTCTTATTTGCTGAATTTCGGCTATCAGGGCATCCTGTCCGCAATAGATGCATTGGTCTCTAAAGACGATATTATCGTTTATGATGTGGATTCCCACGCATGCATCATCGACGGAGTGCGTTTGCATATGGGGAAACGCTTTACGTTCGTGCATAACGATATGGATAGCCTTGAAAAAAACCTGGAGCGGGCTACCAAAATGGCCGAGCAGACCGGTGGGGGAATCCTGGTAATTTCCGAAGGGGTATTCGGTATGCGCGGGGAACAGGGAAAGCTTAAGGAGATCATCGCACTAAAAGAAAAATACACGTTTCGGCTGCTTGTCGATGACGCGCACGGATTCGGCACCCTTGGTAAGACTGGTGCCGGGGCAGGGGAGGAACAGGGTGTTCAAGACGGTATCGATGTGTACTTTGCCACCTTTGCCAAATCCATGGCCAGTATCGGGGCTTTTTTGGCCGCGGATAAACAGATTATCGATTATTTGAAATATAACTTGCGTTCACAAATGTTCGCCAAGTCCCTGCCCATGATTTACGTCAAGGGCGCGCTAAAGCGTTTGGATATGTTGCGTACCCAGCCAGAGCTAAAAGCGAAACTTTGGGAGAATGTGGATGCACTTCAAAACGGACTCAAAGATAAGGGCTTTGATATTGGCGACACCAATTCTTGTGTTACGCCCGTTTACCTGAACGGCAGCATCCCTGAAGCGATGGCCTTGGTAAAAGATTTACGCGAGAACCACGGCATATTTTGTTCCATTGTTGTTTACCCCGTTATACCCAAAGGATTGATTCTGCTTCGAATGATTCCAACGGCGACACATACGATGCAGGATATCCAAGAGACTTTAGATGCTTTCTCCGTCATTCGCGACCGGCTGGAAAACGGTACCTATAAAAAGTTATCTGCTGCCGTGGCCGCTGCAATGGGGGAGTAACACAAAATCTGCGATTTTGTAAAATTCCAAAAACGAAATCCCAAGTTCCAAATCTACTTTGTTTGGAATTTGGGATTTCGTTTTTTTGAATCGACCGCTTAGGTACCTGCGTTCAACATAGCTAAGTAATATCAAGACGGTAAGTACACCTTTTTTTATGCACCGTGGGCTTTATATGTTTCCAAATCTGCCGTGCTGCAATATTATCACTTAGTTCCGGTGTACGTATACCGGTGGTAATGCCTCTTTTATTGAAGGTTTTGTAATACTGGTTGAAGATAATGGCCGTGACCCCCTTGTTCTGATAATCGGGATGCACACCGATCAGATAAAAAATGGCACGGTCACATTTTTTACGGGCCTTCAGTAAATAATACCAACCGAAAGGAAACAATTTTCCTTTGGCTTTTTGCAAAGCTTTGGCAAAAGAGGGCAAGACTACGGCAAAGGCAACGAGCTTATCCTCTTTATCTACAACGAACTTGATAAATTCTGGATCTACAAAGCTCATAAAACGATTTTTAATATACGCCCTCTGCTCGTTCGAAATCGGTGCGTACGAGGTCAAATTTGCATAGGTGAGGTCGAGCAAATCGAACATGGGGTCTATGTATGGCAACAACTGTTTTTTGGTTGTTACGTTCACCTCCCGCAGCGAATACCTTTTTTTGACCATTTCATTGATACGGACAAAGAATGAGGGATCTGCATTTGAAGTAGGTAAACTATTTTCAAAATATTCCTTTTCAACTTTCAGTCCCAATTGCTCGTAATGCGATTGGTAGTACGGGTGGTTGTACCAAGTCACCATGGTGCCGAGACTTTCGAAGCCTTCAGTCAGTACACCAACTTTGTCTAGGTTTGAAAATCCTATCGGCCCTTCGAGGTGATTCATATGCTCGGTTTTGGCGAGTTCGGTGACCTTACCCAGTAAAGCTTCAGATACTTCGAAATCATCGATAAAATCGCACCATCCAAAACGCATTTTTTTGACGTTTTGTTGCTCCACTTCCAGCGTGTTGATTATGGCCGCAATACGCCCTACGATTTCATTGTTTTTATAAGCGAGGAAGAGCCACATACGGGCGGTTTTAAAAGCGGGATTTTTCTCTTTATCAAAAGTATCCATCTCATCGGCAATCAACGGTGGAACCCAATATTTAGAGTCCTTGTAAAGCGTAAAGGGAAACTTGACGAACTGTTTGATATCAGTTTTTGATGTGGCTTCCTTTAGAGTGATCATGTATCGGATTTTGTGACCTCAATATTAGGGATTATTGCGGAGGGAAGGAAAATAAAAGTATAAATAATGAATCCGATTAGTACATAATTTGGCAAGTTAATCCTTAAATCCTGGTTCGGGAATTAAGGGCTGGTTTTCACTTTAAAACTCAATCTCCCCGTTGGCATCATCCCGCTTATTTTTCTTTTTCTTTTTTTCGGCCTTTTCCATTTTCCGCAACTGCTTTTTCGAGGGCCCCAAATCGATATCCTCGGCGCCAGTCCCATCTCTTTCCCCATTTCTACCCACTTTTTTCTTCATTGCGTTTTTTGCGATGGCCCCGCCATTTCCGTCCGCATCTTGTTCGTCGATGGCTACGGCAGTGTCGGTATGCAGGTCGAAGCGGTACGAGGCACCCATGGTTACGAAGATTCGGGAAGGTGTGTTCTTAAAGCTGGCGCCTAGGTTGAAATCTACCTGAAGGTCTTCGGTCAGCAAATGGGCCACACCGCCACGTAGCAAGAGGTCGGAATACCGGTCGCTCTGAATACCTTGATTCTCCAAAAATGCGCTCCATTTCGGATTGCGAAAACCGTGGGACAACGATACCAAGTAGCTCAATTCGGGAAAATCTGTACTGATCCGGTCGTAGGCGATATTGGTTATCAGAACGAACCTCGGTGTAAGTTTGCTCTGTGTTGCGACCATCCCGCTATAGGATACCGTGGGATCGCCCACATAAAAGGGATTCTCTCCCAAATTGAACGTAGCCCCACCATAAATTGAAACGGAGGGAATCAGATTTTCCCATTGAAAAACGTTGTTCGCTCTCCAGCTGTAAAGATTGGGCTTACTGCGCTCTTCGGATTTGTAGCGGTCATAGATTAAATATTTCAGCCCCAACCGATTCCGTGAAAAATCCGTTTGGTTGGCCGAGGTGCCGAAATCGGTAAAGGTGATATTCTGGTTTTGGTAGCTGCCCTCGTAATTGAGTTCCAGCTGTTCGAATAGCAGTCCGTAACGCAATGAAATATCGGTACCCCAGATGTTGCTCTCGGTGTTCAAAAGTTCGTGGTCACTTTGTTCGTAGAACAGTCCCGCTTCCAATTGAATGACGTTCTTCCCTACGGCATAGGCGCTAACCGATAGTCCCGGCCGGTTCGAATTGATGACATCGGTATATTGGGCCAAGGTGGTTAGGGGTAGGGCGAATGCGATTATATAGAGGAGGTGTTTCATTGGATACGTAACTTTACGAGAAAAGTAGATGGGCCTGTCTTCCTGCCGGCAGATTTATCTGTTCATGTGTTTATTTCAAATCGCTTTGGTAAAACTACTGCCAACTGCCACTGCCTACTGAAAACCGGTTTTACCATTATTTTAGCGTTTCAATCTTAACAATACAACGTTAGATTTGTATTTTTGATATATTAATATCCAAATATTATGGTATTTTTTAAGACAATCCTCATAATTTTACTGGTCTATTATGGCCTAAAGATACTGGTGAAGATGTTCGCACCCAAGATTTTTGGGTATGCCGCCAAAAAGACGGAGGAGCATTTCAGGGAAAAATTCGGGGAGTTTGCCCAGCAAAATCAGCGTAATGAGGAGCGCGTCGGCGATGTGATTATCGATAAAAACCCTTCCAAAAAAAATACCTCTAAAAACGATACTTCCAATAAAGTCGGTGACTATATCGATTTTGAGGAAATTGATTAGTTTTGCCTTTTTACCCATGCTACCTGATAATTCGGAAATTTTAGGAAATTTATTTTTTTTTGCCAAGACAAAATTTTAAAGCATAGCCGTAGTTAGGGTTATAAATTTTAACGCCGCGAAAGAAATACAGAAAGACTTAAAAAGCTGAATTATCAGGTGGCAGGAGTATTTAATCCGCTAATTCCATTCATGCAAAAAGGACTAAAGGCTTTTTTTATCCACTTTTTCGTTGTTGTTTTCTTTGTTATTGCCGCCTTGGCCTATTTTTACCCGGTTCTTCAGGGTAAGGTCATCAAGCAATCCGATATCGAGCAATTTACCGGCATGGCCAAAGAGCAGGTCGATTTTCGGAAAAAGACCGGCGAAGAGCCGTATTGGACAAACTCCGCCTTCGGGGGTATGCCGACCTACCAATTGGGCGCTTATTATCCTCATGACTATGTTAAGAAACTAGACCTTTTTATCCGGTTTCTACCGCGTCCGGCGGATTATCTCTTTCTATACTTTATAGGATTTTATATTCTTCTCTGCTGTATGAAGGTCGATTTTCGATTGGCCATAATAGGGGCATTGGCCCTGTCTCTTATACACAT
>JAGXIC010000065.1 GCA_024635875.1 Pricia sp. | reverse complement strand
TAGCCGGCCCAAGCCTTGTTCTTTTTCCCCGGTACTGCGTTAAAAAATGATTCCGTAGTTACGGCTATGCCATAATTTTTTGCCTTGTTCCGACAAAAAATAACTGCGGCTTAACCGACACAACAGACTTAACACAACACTTGGTTCTCTTTTTTCCTAAACCCAAACGCTGAATTTTCTGTTTTGGTTTACCTTTCATCGAAAAGTACATTTGACAAATCTGAATTCTGAATTCAGAATTATTTTCCTTTGTCCCGAACTAAAATCTCATCGATCATTCCGTACTCCTTTGCTTTGTCGGCTTTCATCCAATAATCGCGATCACTGTCATCGTGTACCTTTTCGATAGTCTGCCCCGAATGCCTGGCGATAATTTGGTACAGTTCTTCTTTTAGTTTCAGGATCTCCCTGGCGGTAATTTCAATATCGCTAGCCTGGCCTTGGGCACCGCCCATGGGTTGGTGGATCATGACTCGGGAGTGGGTAAGCCCACTGCGTTTGCCTTTTTCGCCGGCGCAGAGCAGTACGGCACCCATTGAAGCGGCCATGCCGGTACAGATCGTCGCCACATCGGGTTTGATAAATTGCATCGTGTCATAAATACCAAGACCGGCATAAACACTACCGCCCGGGGAATTGATATAAATCTGGATGTCTTTCGAGGCATCCGTACTTTCTAGAAACAACAATTGCGCCTGTACAATATTGGCCACTTGATCGTTGATTCCCGTTCCCAAAAAGATAATACGATCCATCATCAAACGTGAGAACACGTCCATGGCGACGGCATTCATTTGCCTTTCTTCGATAATGTTCGGGGTAAGGCCGACAGGGTTCATGCTTTCGACAATCTTGTCGTAATACATGCTATTGATACCTTGATGTTTGGTAGCGTAATTCTTGAATTCTTTTCCGTAATCCATTTTCTTTTATTCGATGGGTTTAATTAAAGAAGTTCCTTAACCTTTGGTCTTCCTAACCATAAAGATACCCTAATTATTTGAAAGATTTTTGAACTGATTACGGGTTCATTTCCCATAGACTTCTTTGATGAAATCTTCGTAGTTCATCTCTTTGGTTTTCAGATTTGCTTTTTCCTTGTAAAGGTTCAGCAATTTTTGGCTCATCAGTTGCTCCGATAACCGCTTTGCCTCGTCTTGGTTTCCTAAGACACGGGCGGCGATATTGTCGAGCTCTTCCTCTTGAGGGTTAAGTTGTCCATACTGGGCCATTTGTGACCTGATAAACCCTTTGGCAAATTCCTTTAACTCTTCGAACTGCAGCTGTATGCCGTTTTCCTCAATGATTTTCCCCTCGATCAGTTGATAGCGCAGTCCTTTCTCCGATTTTTCGTATTCTGCATTGGCCTGATCCTCTGTCAAAGGCTCTTCCCCGGTCATCCGTATCCATTTGGTCAAGAATTCTGAAGGGAGTTCAAATTTTGTATTGTCGATAAAGTATTCGGTCACATCGTTCAACAGTTTTTGGTCGGCCTGTTGTTCGAACTGTTTTTCGGAATCTTCCTTGATCCGTTCTTTCATTTCCTTTTCCGAAGTGATTTTACCTTCTCCGAAGAGCTTGTCAAAAAGTTCTTGGTTCAGCTCGGCGGGCTCCCGTTCGTTGATTTCGGCTATTGTAAAGGTGACCTCGATGGCGAGGTTTTTAGCTTTTTCTTGTGATACACCGAGAGCACTCGATAAAAGGTAATCTTCCTTAAAAAGACCCTTGGTGTTGACCGTAATAGAGTCGCCAACTTTTTTTCCTTTCAAGGCTTCAAGGGCTTTTTTGCTCTTGATCTTGTCAAGCTCGAGCGTGGCCTTGTTGTCAATTTCTTCTTCCTCGTTTATAAAGGTGCCGGTAATCTCGTCTTTTTTATTTACTTCTGTCTTGCTTACCAGTTTGCCGTATTGCTTTTGAATACGCTCGACCTGTTCGTTGACCATTTTCTTATCGGCAACGATTTTATAGCGGGTAATCGGCTTTTTGGTGTCTAGGGAAACCTTGAAGTCGGGGGCAAGGCCCAATTCGAATTCAAAGGCAAGTTCTTCGTTCTCCCAATTGAAATTATCCTGTTGTTTGGGGAGCGGATTTCCGAGCACATCCAACTTTTCCTCGGTCAAATATTTGTTGAGGTTGTCCTGTAAAAGCTTGTTCACCTCATCTACCAAAATGGACTTGCCATATTGTTTTTTGATAAGGCCCAAGGGTACCTGTCCTTTTCTGAACCCCGGAATATTGGCCTGTTTTTTATAATCCTTTAAGATTTTATCCACTTTATCCTGATAGTCGTCCTTGGTGATAGCTACGGTTACGACCGCGTTGAGATCATCGATCTGCTCTTTGGTAATGTTCATCTGATATTCTTTTTATATTCTCCAAACGGGATGCAAAAATACTACAATTTGAAGACCCTAGCAAGTTTTGAAAGTGATGCCGGCCAAACTTATGGGCGTGGCTTTATCCTTTGTGTCAAATGCACAATTTCGTGGTCGATTACTTCTTTTGAGAATATTAAGATCAGGCTTTATCTTTCTCTTTGAGAAGGGAGAACAACAAGGATTGCAAAAAGGAAAGTAGCAAGCTGAAAAGCAGCGCCCACCAGATGCCATCCACGCTAAACCCGTGGATAAGGTTGTCGGCCAATAAAATAATAATGGCATTTATGATTAAAAGGAAAAGTCCGAAGGTGATTATGGTTACCGGAAGGGTAAGTATGACGAGAATGGGTTTCACGATAAAATTCAAAAGGCTCAGTACGATAGCGACTATAATGGCCGTAAAATAAGTGTCTACTGAAACATGCGGCAGTATTTTCGCTAAAATGACGACGGCCAATGCGCTTAGGAGTATTCGTAATAGGAGTTTCATTTCAATAGCATATGGGATGCAAGAAGGCACCGGGTTTTCCGATGCCTTCAAAATTAAAAATTTATTTTGGATTAATTGATATACAGCCCCTTGTATTCCAGGGGATCTACCTCGGGCAAATTGGCGCCATACGTCGTTTCGATACTCTTTATAAATTCATTGGCCATAAGCGCGTAACCCCGTGGTGAAAGGTGCACACCATCTAATGAAAATCCGCCTCCCGTCGCAAATGTGGCGGTAACGGTGCTGCCATCGGATAGGGGGATGCCTTCTCCGGCCGCTTGGCTCAATACGGCGTTTGCATCTACGAAACCAAGACCATATTGTTGCGCCAAGCCTGAAATGGTCGCATTGAATTTAGCCGTAGCGTCGGCGACTGCGGCCTGTTCGGCGGGCGTGAGTACCCATTGGTCTTCCAAAGGATAGGTTATTCCGTTTACCGAAAGCTGTCCGGCAGTGGCTGCCGGCACCCCTAATGCTTGCAGGGTGGCAAAAGCGGTTTCGTTGAGTGAAGCAATTTCCCTTTGGGCGGTCAGCACGATAAGATCGTTTTCATTGGCCTGCCGGGCTTGACCGTATAGTAATCCCAATACGGTCGCGGTGCCTTGATCCAAGCCTCCTTGAATGAGTGCACCCGTGATTTGGGCAGAAAGATCGGCCAGCGATTCATCTTTGATGACCAGTGCACTGGCCGCATCTTCGGCAAATACAATGGTTCGTTCCGGCACTTGCAGGGCGGCGAAAACTTGGTTCAATCCCGCAAAAGCCTGGTTCAAGGTCGGAATTTGAGGTCCGAAATCGGGGTTTGTGGGACTTAAG
Source organism: Pricia sp. (assembly GCA_024635875.1). Taxonomy (GTDB): domain Bacteria; phylum Bacteroidota; class Bacteroidia; order Flavobacteriales; family Flavobacteriaceae; genus Pricia. Next base: position 6,661 of record JAGXIC010000065.1, on the reverse strand, counting down.
GGAGCAAAAGGCACCGTTGTAAAATAAGGTACTGCAGTCACATCGGGCAGATTGGCCACAACGCCGCCTGCTCCATTGGCGGTAAGGCCTTGTAGCAGCTGGGTGTACACCCCTGCAAAAACATTGGGATCGGTGATATCGCTCGATCCATAGGTAGATGGATCAATATTGCCCTCTTGATCGACACCCGAACCACCGGATGTAGCATAGGAAAGAATATCATTGTTACCTATCCAAAGGGTAAAGAACGTAGGATTTTGAGCGACCGCATCGCCTATTATAGTGGCTGTGGGAGCGGAGGCGAATCGAACATAATAGGGATTTGCCGCTCCGACCGCTAGGGCTTCAAGGCTACCATAACCCGGGGCTGCGAGGTGAAAAATTTTAGCTCCCGGAACGCCCATATTGTTGAAAGGTCCCGATAGGGTAGTGGTTACCTCTGTCGAACCTGCGCCTTCCAATCGTACCGGGGTTGGGGACCCTGAAGTAAAAGATAGGATAAAACGATTTTCAAAACCTTCCAGTTTTTGTCCGCCAAGGGTCAGGCCGCCTAAATTATCGGCCATCAGGGGAGTTGTGAATTCTCCGCCACCGACCTGCTCAAAACTACCGGCAAGCATGTTAGGATACGAAGCTTCCTGACCGTCAAGAAACAACGCCCCATCTGAATAGCCTGCTGTCAACGAGTTACCCACGGCTACGTACTTCGAGAAATCGGCCGATCCGGCCGTAAAATTTTCTGGAGTCGGTTCTGGGGGCGTCGGGTCTATCGGCGCATTGTCGTCACTACTGCATGAACTAATGAACAGACCTAAAAAAGCCAGTACTGCTAGAATCTTTTTCATCGTATTGTTTTTGGGTTAGGGGATTGTTAAAGCCTTGATAACAAAAGGTATACTCAAAATTAACCAAAATTCTCACACACACAATACTTTGGAGGAAAAAATTATGCATGCATAGTAGTTTCAAGTTCAAGTTCAAGTGCAACAACGGGTTTAAAAAAGAGAATGTAGGTTATGAGATTTAAGACTATCTGCCAAGACGTTTACAGGCAATCGACTTTTTACATCCGTCAATAGTCAGTGGTCATCCTTCAGGAATGCGATCGATTTCTCAAAAAACTGCTCCGGATTCTCAGCGTGCAGCCAGTGACCGGCGTTGTCGATGGTCTCCATTTCAGCTTTGGGAAAATGTTTTTTGAACTCGGGCAGGTCGCTCTCGACAATATATTCCGATCGGTCTCCGCGGAGAAACAGCGTGGGCCCATCAAAGCTATCCGATGCACCAATATTTTCCCCGACTTCTCCCATTTTCTCGTTAAGTATTCCCAAATTGAAGCGGAAGGCCAATTTTCCCTTTTCGATCCAATACAGGTTTTTTAGTAGAAACTGACGCGTTCCAAGATTGGATATATACTTTTTCAACTCGGCGTCCGCGTTGCTCCTCGAGGTAAAGGCTTCCGGACCAAGGGCGTTCAATCCGTCGATGATGGGCTGATGATGGGGCGGATAGTATTTGGGCCCGATATCGGCGACCAAAAGTTTTTCCGTGCGTTCCGGATGGTCGCAGGCGAATTGCATGGCCGTCTTCCCGCCCATCGAATGCCCCAAAATTAGGGACTTGTCAAGATGGTAGTGTTCCACATAACGTAGAAGGTCATCTGACAGCAAATCGTAATTGAAATCATCGGACCAAAAACTTTGTCCGTGATTACGCTGATCGATAAGGTGCACCTCGAAACCAGACTCCGCATATTGCCCGCCCAAGGTCTTCCAATTATCCAGCATCCCTAGAAATCCGTGTAAGATCAACAGCGGTTTTCCTTTGCCTTCTATTTTTGAATGAAGGATTTTCTGTTCCATAGTTTTATTGTCGATTAATCGTCGGCGGGTAAAATTTAAGGTTCAATGGCTGCTGCGCAACTGTTCAATGTTCAAGGTAATTTTTCCTTGACCTTGAACCTTAAATCACTTCAACCGGTGCAAATACATATTGACAACATTTTCCAATCCCAGATAAAGCGACTCGCAAATAAGCGCATGTCCTATGGACACTTCGAGCAAATGGGGTACCTTTTCCTTGAAATACTTAATGTTATCGAGGCTCAGATCGTGACCTGCGTTCAGGCCCAAACCAAGTTGATGTGCCAATTTGGCGGCCTCGACATAGGATTTTACAGCGACTTCAGGCTTTCCTTCGTCGTAAAATTTGGCGTAATTTTCGGTGTAGAGTTCAATGCGGTCGGTCCCGGTTTCGGCGGCACCTTCAATCATTTTTGGGTCGGCATCCGTAAAAATCGATGTCCGAATGCCGTTTTCCTTGAAGGTGGAGATGATATCCTTTAGAAAATCCCTATTCTTTATCGTATCCCAACCGGCATTCGAGGTAATGGCATCGACGGCATCGGGCACCAAGGTAACCTGTGTTGGCCGTACCTCGAGCACAAGGCCGATAAATTTAGGAACAGGATTGCCTTCGATATTGAATTCGGTGGTCACGATAGCCTTCAGGTCGCGCGCATCTTGATAGCGGATATGCCGTTCGTCGGGCCTCGGATGTACGGTTATGCCCTGCGCCCCAAAGGCTTCGATATCGCTCGCCGTTTTCAGGACATCGGGTACATTTCCGCCCCGTGCGTTTCGCAAGGTGGCAATTTTATTGATATTCACACTGAGTTTCGTCATTAAGTTCTACAGGTTTATTTACAGGGAGACCTATCCCCGTCTATCTCGAAAAAGAATACCCTACCATTACTATTGCTTATTCGCTTATCGCAGTTCGCTATACGCAGTAATTACAGAGCGCAGGGCGTATCGCGAAATGCGTATGGCGGTAAACGTCATTCGTCTGGTTTTTGGTACCGTTCATACAAAAATACGAATTAGGCATGCCTTTTGATATTATTAATTAGTAATTTGCGTTAGAACATTAGAAAGTTATGCATATCCAAAACCACATTGTTTCCAATATCCCAGTCTTTGAAATTGGTGATCCGTTGTCCAAGGTCATCCAATTTTTTAAAGAGACTACCCATTCCCATGTTGCAATAATTGAAAACGGCAGCTACTTGGGCGTGTTGGACGAAAATGACTTGGAACAGTTTCAAGAGCATGAAAAAGTGGAGCATTACAGATACGAACTCGGCACTTTTTTTGTCAGAAAGGATACCAATTGGCTCGATGTGCTGGAGACATTCGCCCGTAATGAGGCAAATCTAGTACCGGTCCTGGACCAAGAAGGACGGATGGAAGGATATTACGACCTTACCGATATCGTCAGCGTTTTTATCGACACCCCGTTTTTTACGGAGCCCGGCGGAATCATCGTTTTGGCCAAAGGGATGAAGGATTATTCGTTCAGTGAAATCGCCCAGATTGTAGAAAGCAACAATACGAAACTGATCGGGGGTTTTATAACCGATTCCAAAAATGACGTCATCCAGATTACTATTAAGGTGGCATCGACAAACCTGAACGAAATTATGCAGACCTTCCGCCGCTACAACTACACTATTCTCTTCGGAAACCACGACGACCAGTTCTTGGAAGACTTAAAGGAGCGTTCGAACTACTTGGAAAAATACCTGAACGTTTAGAAAAAATTTAAGGTTCAATATTGCCTTCGGCAGGTTCAAGGGCTAAGCTTCAATGCAAGGTAACCTTAATTTTGAATAGCTACGGAGTAGCGATTGAGCCTTAAATTTCCTACATTTGATTATCGATCAGTAAGCACCGTGCACCGAGCACCGTGCCGCAAGCATCGCGTATCAAACTCCCTTCCCCATGAAAGTCGCCCTCTACAGCCAAACCTATCAAGCCGACACCTTGGACTATGTAGTCGAGCTCCTAGACGAACTCCATAAAGAAAAGGCCGAGGTGTGGATAGAAGCTGAGTTTTATGCCTATTTTGCGGATAGTCATGCTTCCAATGTCTATACGACCTTTACGGACACTGAGGGTTTGGATGATTCTTTCGACATGTTCATCAGTTTTGGCGGCGACGGTACCATTTTGCGGGCCACTACCTTCGTAAGGAATTTGGGTATCCCTATTGTCGGGGTGAACACAGGTAGGTTGGGCTTTCTATCCACATTTAATAAAGAGGAAGTCAGAAAAGTGGTGCAGGAATTCTTAAACGGTAGGTATTCCATTATCGAAAGAAGTTTGGTAGAGGTAAGTGCAGCATCTAATATTTCCGAATTAAACGGATTGAACTTTGCGCTCAACGAAATAACGGTAAGCCGAAAAGATACTACCTCGATGATTACGGTAGAGACCCATCTCGACGGTGAATACCTGACTTCGTATTGGGCCGATGGTCTAATAGTCTCCACGCCGACCGGTTCCACCGGCTATTCCCTGAGCTGCGGTGGCCCAGTTATCGTGCCTACGGCAAAATCGCTGGTACTGACACCTATCGCACCGCACAACCTGAACGCCCGGCCCTTGGTCATTTCCGATGATACGTTGATACGTTTAAAAGTATCCGGTAGGGAAGATAACCATCTGATTTCATTGGATTCCCGAATCGCTTCCGTAGAAAACGGAAAGGAAATCACAATCAAAAAAGCAGATTTTGTAATAAAAATGATCGAATTCTCGTCCGAGAGCTTTCTGAAAACCATCCGCAATAAATTGCTGTGGGGCGAAGACCGACGGAATCGAGTTTAACAAAATCCCAAATCCCAAGCACCAAGTCCCAAATTCCAGAAAAAAATACCGCTCTGATTTTCATGATCAACGCCTATCTACTAAAATCTTCCACGTTGAGAGAAAATATTTTCCATTTTCGAAGAAAGACTCAATCGGCATTTGTAAGGTATGCATAATTGGCTCTTTCTAAAACAATAATTACCGGCAAATCAAGTTTATCAAGAAAGAACATGCAGTATAGATGATTGTCAGCAATTGCTATATTTGCATCCCTTGATCCAAATTCGAGCTCAAGACAACGCTGAAAGGCCATACCCAGAATCGCATTTATTATTTTGGAATATGGAATTTGGTACTTGGAATTTTTGAACGTCTATGAAACGATTCTTTATCGTACTCTTAATATGTGCCTTTGGCAAAATGGCCGCCCAGACATACGAGGTCGGTATTTTTGCCGGTGGCGCCAATACTATTGGCGATGTTGGCCGTACCAATTATGTGCTCCCTTCCGATATTGCATTTGGCGGACTATTTAAATGGAATGTTGCCAAACGCTATGCCTGGCGGGCCAGTATGATTTACGGTAAATTCACGGCCGATGACGCTAAATCGAGTATCCCATCCCGCCAACAAAGGGGCTTTGTGGCCGACAATTCCATTTTGGAAGCATCCGCAGGGCTTGAGTTTAATTTCGTGGAGTACAACCTGCACAAGCTCGGCCCGGCCTTTACGCCTTATTTATATACCGGAATCACTTATTTTAGATATGACTACAATTATTTCGATGCAGGGCTCATGATAGATATCGGACAAAAAGACGGAAGTTTTGCCATACCCATGACCGTCGGGGCCAAATTGCGCTTGAACCATTTTCTGATTCTAGGGGCTGAAATTGGTGCGCGATATACCTTTACCGATAACCTAGATGGCAGTAATCCCAAAAAATTAAATGTGAGCCAGCAGCTCGGCAATCTGCAATTCGGAAATATTTTTAGCGACGATTGGTACGTTTTCTCGGGATTAACATTAACTTACACCTTCGGTAGAAAACCCTGTTGCGACAATTTTGAGTAACGGGATAGGAATGAGACTTGGGACAAAATGATTGATTTCAAAGAATTAATTGCACTTTTTTCTAGGATGTAGCTTCCAGTATCTCATGTCTAACATCTCAAATAGCGCGTCTATTTATTATGAACTCCCTTGAGGACATCGACAAAAAAAACTTGCCCCGCCACATTGCTATTATAATGGACGGTAATGGCCGTTGGGCCGAACAGCAGGGAAAACTTCGGGTTTTCGGCCATGAAAACGGGGTAGACACCGTTAGGAGAACCGTCGAAAATTGCGTCGAGATCGGCTTGGATTATCTTACCCTTTATACGTTTTCGACGGAAAATTGGAACCGGCCCAAGCTTGAGGTCGATATCCTGATGAAACTGCTTGTTTCTTCCCTGAAAAAGGAACTAGACACCTTTGTCAAAAACAACGTAAAACTGAATGCCATCGGTGATATTGGCTCCCTTCCCAAGAAAGCCTATCGAGAGCTTACCGAAGTCATGGAAAAAACCAGAGGGCATACCGGTATGACACTGACCTTGGCCCTGAGTTATGGTGCTCGTGAGGAGATTAAAAATGCCGTAAAACAGATCAGTACCAAAGTTAAAAATAATATAATTTCAATAGATGATATTGACGAAACCATTATAAATACTCATCTTTACACGCACGATTTGCCCGATGTTGATTTGCTTATCCGCACCAGTGGGGAATGCCGGATCAGCAATTTTTTGCTTTGGCAGATTGCGTACGCCGAGCTTTACTTTATAGATGTATTTTGGCCCGATTTTAGTAAACTGCATTTAGCAGAGGCCATAAAAAGTTACCAGAACAGAGAAAGAAGATTTGGAAAAACCAGCGAACAACTCAACTGACGATATGAAAAGGTTCATATCCTTCGAGCCTTTAGTTACCATCCTATTACTCCTGATTACCACCTTTACCGCCGC
>JAGXIC010000064.1 GCA_024635875.1 Pricia sp. | reverse complement strand
GTAGCACCCAAATCCTCAAAAATTTGCAGTAAACCGTCGCGTTCCGCAGTGAACCGAATCTGCTCGGAACCAGGATTGATGCCAAAATCAGACTTCGGCTTAATTTTCTTGGTTAAGGCCTGTTTGGCTATGGATGCGGCACGGGTCAGATCTTCATACGAAGAGTTGGTACAAGATCCTATCAAGCCCCAATCGACATTGATAGGCCAATTGTTTTCTTTGGCCTTTACGCCTAATTGACCAACGGGAGTAGCTAAATCGGGAGTAAAAGGTCCGTTTAAGTGTGGTCTTAACTCATCAAGATTAATTTCGATCAGCTCGTCAAAGTATTTTTCGGGATTTTCGTACACCTCGTCGTCAGCGGTTAGGTGTTCACGGATTTTATTGGCTTCATCTGCAATATCGCTTCTATCGGTCGCCCGAAGATAGCGCTCCATAGAATCGTCGTAGCCGAAAGTGGATGTAGTCGCGCCTACCTCCGCTCCCATATTACAAATGGTTCCTTTTCCGGTACAGGAGAGGTTTTTGGCACCTTCACCGAAATATTCGATGATGGCCCCAGTACCTCCCTTAACGGTGAGAATTCCTGCTACTTTTAAGATTACATCCTTAGCGGAAGTCCATCCGGAGATATTGCCTGTTAGTTTTACACCGATAAGTTTAGGAAATTTCAATTCCCAAGCCATTCCGGCCATTACATCAACGGCATCGGCACCACCGACACCGATGGCGACCATGCCTAATCCTCCGGCATTTACGGTATGTGAATCCGTACCGATCATCATTCCTCCGGGGAACGCATAATTTTCAAGAACTACTTGGTGGATGATACCTGCACCCGGTTTCCAAAATCCAATACCGTATTTATTGGAAACGGATTCCAGGAAGTCAAAAACCTCGGCACTGGTGGTGTTGGCGGATTTCAGATCGGCCGCAGCACCGCTTTTAGCCTGTATCAAGTGATCGCAATGTGTCGTAGTCGGCACGGCAACCTGAGGTTTACCGGCCTGCATGAACTGTAGGAGCGCCATCTGGGCAGTAGCATCTTGGAGGGCGATACGATCGGGGGCGAAATCAACATAATCCTTGGCACGGGTAAATGCCTTGGTCGGGTTACCGTCCCACAAATGGGAGTATAATATTTTCTCCGAAAGAGTTAAGGGTTTGCCGGTTACCTCACGAGCCTTATTCACACGTTCGGCCATCGTGGCGTACACCCTTTTGATCATGTCTATATCGAATGCCATTCTCTGTTTTGTTTTAGGTTATTGTAGTTTCACAAAATTACTAAAAAAGGACTAGGATTTTGAGGATTTCAAGGGATTTTTAGAATATAGGCAGGTGCTGCGCAGGAACGGCTTAGTTTGTTTGAGGTGCTTGTGCGAATTTGGAATTGGGTGGGGAGTTGGATATTTGCAAAGCTACCACCTCCCTTTGATAAAGGGAGGAGCATTAAAAAAAAATTACAATAACTTCCCGATAATATCATCCTCAGAAATACCTTCGGCCTCGGCTTTATAGTTTTTGATGATACGGTGTCGTAAGATACCCATGGCAACGGCTTTAACATCTTCTATATCGGGAGAGAACTTTCCATGGATAGCTGCGTTTGCTTTAGCGCCCAAAATCAAATTCTGGGAAGCGCGGGGCCCTGCGCCCCAATCGATAAACTGCTTGACGAAATCGGAAGCGGACTCCAAATTGGGCCGGGTACTGTTGACCAATTTCACGGCATACTCCACAACATTGTCCGGTACGGGAATACGGCGTACCAGATGCTGTACCTCCAAAATTTCTTGGGCATTAAAAAGGGCATTGACCGATGCTTCGACATCGGAAGTTGTTCGCTTCACGACTTGCATTTCTTCGGTAATAGAAGGATATTTCAGTTCTATAGCGAACATAAATCGGTCAAGTTGTGCTTCCGGCAAAGGGTAGGTGCCCTCTTGCTCTATCGGGTTTTGTGTGGCCAAAACAAAATAAGGCAATTCCAGTTTATGCTGCTGCCCAGCAATGGTGACCGATCGCTCTTGCATGGCTTCCAGCAGGGCTGCCTGCGTTTTCGGAGGGGTACGGTTGATCTCATCGGCCAATATAATATTGGCGAAAATCGGCCCTTTTATAAACTTAAAGTTCCGGTTTTGGTCCAACACCTCGCTACCCAAAATATCACTGGGCATCAGGTCCGGTGTAAATTGTATACGCTTGAAGTCAAGGCCCAAGGTCTGGGCTATGGTGTTTACCATTAACGTCTTTGCCAAACCCGGCACACCGATAAGCAGGGAGTGACCTCCCGTGTATATACTTAGAAGAATTTGGTCGATGACCACGGTCTGCCCTATGATTACCTTGGCAATTTCTGCTTTAAGGGCTTCGTGCTTTTCAACCAGTTTGTTAATTGCGGCTACGTCTGACATTCACCTACTCCTTTACCCAATTGTTGGCGAAATCACAGTCTCTGTTGTTCTCGCTTACGCTGACATAGGTATCCGATATATATTTGTCCATCCATTTTTTAATCGCCTTATACTGTTTTTCCGTCTTGGCCAACTCTTGGATCTTGGTATAATCTTTGGCAAAGTCGGCGGTATGCTCATCGTAGCGGTTCGTAACTTTCAGTAACTTGTATTTCGGACCACCGCCTCTTGGGTCTTCTTCTATAAGGGGATACGAAATTTCGTCGTCCTTAAGGTTACGGACTTGATTGTAAAGTGCAGGATCCATTTTGGTCAGTTCAAAACGGGAATCGTAGTTAATGGGATTCCGCAAAAGTCCGCCATCGAACTTGGTCTCTTTTTCATCGGAGAAATTAAGGGCTGCTTCTGCGAAGGTATACTTCCCGTCCATAATATGTTTGCGAATGGTATCGAGTTCTTTCTTTACCTCGGCCAGCGCGGTTTGCGAAACTTCGGGTTGCATGAGAATGTGGCGTATATCCCGTTCTTGTCCCCTGATTTTTTCCAAGAATATGATATGATATCCAAACATTGTTTCGAAGGGCTCAGAAATTTCACCTTGCTTTAGACTAAAGGTTACATCTTTAAATTCTTTCACGTATCCCGATTCTCGTGTGACATTTTCTATTAAACCACCATTAGGTTTAGATCCGGGATCCTCGGAGTACAAAATAGCCTTTACACTGAAACTAGAATCATTATCCAACACATCGGCCCTGATCTTATTCAGTTTGTCGATGGTCTTCTGTTTTTCTTCCTCGGTCGGCTTGGGTGCTTTTACGATTTGGGCGATTTCCATTTCCGCACCGAAAACGGGGCGTTCGTCTTCGGGAATATTGTTGTAGAACTGCCGCACCTCTTCGGGCGTAATCTCGATCTTCTCGACGCTACTGGTCTGCATTTTTTCGGAAAGCATTCGAAGTTTGTTGATTTTATTGATATCCTCGCGCAGGCTGGCTTCATCTTCCTTCCTGTAGAATTTCAATAATTTTTCCATGGAACCGGTCTGTTGTACGAACGACTGAATCTGTCTTTCGGTAGTTGCGGATACCTCATCGTCGGAGACCAAAAGACTGTCCTGCACGGCTTGGTGGGCGTATAGGCGGTCTTCCATAAGTTTTCCCAAAAGTCCGCATCGGGTGACATCCTCAGTGGACACGCCCTGACTTTTCAAATCGATTAGGGTCTTTTCGATATCGGAATCCAATATCACATAATCGCCAACAACCGCGGCGATACCATCCAATTTAATCTTCTTGAAGTTTCTTGTAGTATCCCTTTTAACGTCAAGGCTTGCCTCTAGAACTGGTTCATCCGGTTCGATTTGGGTGTCGGGCAATTCGCTCGTCTGTTGCGCGAAGCTCGTCCCGCAAACCCCTAAAAATAATGTAAATATTGCTAGTCCGTTCATCCTATTCATATACCTCAAATTCTTTTTTTTTGATTGCTTCATCTATAACTTCGGTTTCCAGTTTACGTATAAAATCTAGTTTCCTTCTACTCAAAAGCACCTGCTCGATGGTAGGTTCGATAAAAGAAAATGGTGCAATTTCGCCTGCGGGCCTCACATCGAGGATTTGAGCCAAATATACCCCGTTATCATCCTCTAAATTTAAAAATTGTGATTTCTTTAGTTCTTTATCCACGTTTTCGAACGTCAAGGGAGGAATTTCATCGATGATACGGGAAGCCGTGATCCAAATAGAATCGTTGAAACTCGTTTTTCGGAACTGAACGCTGATAGAGTCAAGAACCGTACGGTCTTTTTCCCCGAAATTCTTCAGCCTTTCGGCCACTTCCACCTTGTTCAAAAAATCTTTGGGCAGGGCAACGAAACGCAGTTTGACCAACATTTCCTTCAATCGGAAATTCTCCTTTTCCTTTTCGTAAAAACTTTCGAGCTCGGCCTTGCCCACCGTTGAATCATTGAGCTGTTGTACTAAGGCCTCCTTGTAAGCCCTTGTATACAGGTCGGTACGATAATCGGCTACCAATCCATCATACTCGGCCAATTTCTCTTCTGGGAGATTGATTTTCGCCTTGTCGAGAAGCAATTGTTTTGAAGCCCAATTATTGATATAGTTGGTTACGAATGAAGCGCTATCCTCTTTCGATAGGTTTTTGCCCATAAGTGCTTTTACATCGTCCTGATACAGATATTTTTCACCAACCCTCGCCAAAGCCTGTGGTTGCTCTTTCCTCAATATAAAGTCACAGCCACTTAAAACAAGTACTGCGCAAAAACAGGGCAATAACCATCTTATAGAACGCTTGGCAAATTTCATTCCGCAAAAATAACAAATACGTAACGGTGAGCAAGTATACCTTATTATTACTTAACAGAATTTTGGGGGAGGACGCGATTATTTGTTAATTTCGTTGACGCTCCAGCATTGGAAATTTTAGGGAACAGATGTTGGATGTTAGAAAGAAACCTTTTCTAAACTCCTAAACCAATTAACCCTTAAACTTTTTCAATGGGAAAAAAAATAAAATTGATCTGGGACTTTCGAGGTCCCGCTGCCGCTAAAACGGCGGAGCATCACGAAAAACATCTCAAAGAATATATCGCTATCGAAGGGATTACCTTGAATATCACCGGCCATCATGATGTCAACGACATGTTCAGTTTTGCCTTTATGGTCGTCGAGGAAGGTGAAATGATTCCCGTTCGGGATGCCCTAAAACCGCATCGGGGGGAACTTTATGAAGAAGGCTAGGCTAAGGTTGGCGCTTTAAGGTAAGGTAGTTTAAGGTTCAATCTCAAAAGGTTATAAGTGACTGCGGCAAGTTTTAGGGTATCAGGTTATAAAACGGTTACTGCGACTGTAACCCCCACTGGATACATAACCCATTTTCTCAAAATCAGCCACATGATCATAAAAATACGCCCGTTTCTTTTTGCTGCCTTAAGTGCAACCCTATTTTCGTGTTCGGAGCAAAAACCGAAGGCCAACCCCTTGAACCCCTTGGAAAATGTGCTGGCTTCCCAAAATTTGATGATAAAGCAGGTGATGGATAGTGTGGCGCAGTACGAAGTGCAGATTCGATACACCCAAATCGACAGGGAAAAGGATGATGTCGTTTTTACGGATTATGATTTTCAGGTCGATGCGGACACCTATTTTTATCCGGCCAGCACGGTGAAATTTCCCGCGGCGGTTCTGGCCCTTGAGAAATTGAACCAAAGGGATGCCCTTGACCAGGATACCCGTTTTTACGTGGAAGGGGATTCGGTAGAAACCACTTTTGCCAAGGCAGTTTCTGAAATCTTTGCGGTCAGCGATAACGACGCCAACAATCGGTTAATTGAATTTTTGGGTCAAGATGCCCTAAATTCGGGGTTGGAGGAAAAAGGCATCCGCCCCGTTCGCATCGCCCATCGTTTAGGGCAACATTCCTACGCTCTGACCACCAAGCCCTTGATTATCTATCAAAACGATAGTACGACCGCTATTTTAGAAGGGACATTCAATACGGCTCCTGAAACCCTCGAATTAAAAGGCATTAAAAAAGGCTCCGGATACTATGAAGAAGACTCGCTAATTGCCGAACCTTTCGATTTCAGCCTTAAAAACTATTATCCTATCCAAGCACAGCAGGGGCTATTAAAACGGGTCATTTTTCCCCAAAATTTTTCATCCGAAGAGCGCTTTGATTTAAGTAAAGGACAACGCGACTTTCTGTTGAACGCCATGCATACCGTTCCAAGGAAAGTCGGTTATGACCCCGAGGAATACTACGATGGGTATTGCAAATTTTTTATGTTTGGGGATACCAAGGAAAACATCCCGGAACATATCAAGATATACAACAAAGTAGGATTCGCCTACGGCACCCTGACCGATTGCGCTTATATCACTGACACCCAAAATGACGTGGAATTCATGTTGACCGCCACAATTTTGGTTAACAAAAACGGAATCTTTAATGATGATTCGTATGAATACGATGAAGTCGGTATTCCCTTTTTGGCGGAATTAGGACGGCAGTTATACGATTATGAAATGACGCGTAAGAAATAAACCACTCTGGACTTCAGTACCATAGTTTATTTTCCCAATCATGGTTTTGGGGTGGTTTACGTTGGGGATGATGCGGAGGCAATAGAAAAAACCACTTTTTCAATACATCCATAATTCCCTTACCTTAGCACTTTCAAAAAATAGGTAAGTGCCATACCCCAAACAAACCCGTATCAACAAATACCTCAGCGAGGTGGGCTACTGCTCTCGCCGTGCTGCTGATAAACTGATTGAACAGGGTCGGGTGACCATTAATGGGCAAGTGCCGGAAATGGGCACAAAGATTACCGATAGTGACATAGTGAAGGTCGATGGCAAAATGATTACCGGGACCCAAGAAAAGCCGGTGTACTTAGCTTTTAATAAGCCCATTGGCATAGTCTGTACCACCGATACTCGAGTGGAAAAGGACAACATCATCGATTTCATCAACTATCCCAAACGGATTTTCCCGGTCGGACGATTGGACAAGCCCAGCGAGGGGCTCATCTTTTTGACCGATGATGGTGACATCGTCAACAAAATCTTACGGTCCCGAAATGGCCATGAAAAGGAGTATCTCGTAACCGTCGATAGGCCAATATCCGACGACTTTCTTCAAAAAATGCGCAGTGGTGTTCCTATTTTGGATACGGTTACCAAAAAGTGTGAGGTGACCCAAATCGGCAATTACGAATTCAAGATCATTCTTACCCAAGGCTTAAACCGGCAGATCCGCCGTATGTGCGAGCATCTCGACCATCATGTAAAACACCTCAAACGCATTCGTATCATGAACGTTAAGCTGGATATTCCCGTGGGTAAATGGCGGGATTTAACGGAGGCGGAATTGAAAGAAATCCATCATTTGACGGCCTACTCGGATAAAATCCACAAAAAATAATACGTGCTCAGCGAATGTTTGACTAGCGCCCCTTTAAAATTCTTCAGAGCCTGTTGAACTTGCAGCAGCAAAAGGGCCGGTTTTCGACGATAAAAATCGTATCCAATAATTTAATTTTTTTTAACGCTCTATCCCGTTTAAAATCACTAACTTAGAATTAAATAAAATTATTCGGATTATGAAACGTAAAAACAATCAAAACGTCGTTAAATCCATTACTGCCGCGCTGTTCTTAACACTATTCGGCCTGATAATCGGAACACATTCAGGGCATGCCTTTTTTCAGGATGTGCAACAACAAGATCAAAGTTTTAAACAATACAAAGGTGAGGTAACCGGCGCGGATTCGAACAAATCGCTGGTCTTTGCCACGATTGCTATCGAAGGTACTAACATAAGTACCATAACCAATTCTGATGGTGAATTTTCGCTTAAAGTACCCAACGATATGGTAAACGACGCAATAGATTCCAATGTGCTGATATCTTTTTTAGGGTATCGTACCAAGATAATACCCTTGATCCAATTCGACGAAAATGGCAAAAGCAAAATAGAATTAAGCGTTTCGATTACGGAATTACCGGAAGTCAATGTCGAGGTGCCCAAAAATGCGGAAGCCCTTGTTAGGGAGACCTTGAAGCGAAAAGGCGAAAATTATTTTGATGACCCGACGTTAATGACCGCATTCTACAGGGAAACCATCAAAAAAAGACGCCGGAACGTTTCCCTCTCCGAAGCCGTGGTCAATATTTATAAAACACCCTACAACTCTCTTAAGAAAGACGGGGTGAAACTATACAAAGCGCGTAAAAGCACGGATTATGACAAATTGGATACTATCGCCCTAAAACTACAAGGAGGACCTTTCAACGCTCTTTTTGTCGATGTTATGAAGTATCCGGAATATATTTTCAATGAGCAGACCTTGGAAAATTATACATTTAGTTTCGATCGTTCGACACGGGTCAACGACCGTTTGATTTATGTGGTAGATTTCAAGCAGCTTGAAGCTATCAAAGATCCACTTTATGAAGGTAAATTATATATCGATGCCGAGAACAAGATTCTTACCAGTGCCATCTTCTCGTTGAACATTACCGATAAGGATTTGGCATCCCGGATGTTCGTACGTAAAAAACCTGCCAACGCTAGGGTATGGCCCACGGAAGTGGCCTACAGGGTCGATTATAGGGAAAAGAACGGTAAGTGGTACTACGGCTACAGCAATGTTTTGATGGAATTCAAAATCAATTGGGACAAACGGTTGTTCAACTCCGTATATAGTATGACCTGTGAAATGGCCGTGACCGACTGGGAGAAAAATATGGCAGCCGATTTCCCAAGGTCAAGGGATAGAATAAAATCGTCTATCATTTTGGCCGACGAAGCCGTTGGC
Source organism: Pricia sp. (assembly GCA_024635875.1). Classification (GTDB taxonomy): domain Bacteria; phylum Bacteroidota; class Bacteroidia; order Flavobacteriales; family Flavobacteriaceae; genus Pricia. The sequence continues at coordinate 11,064 of JAGXIC010000064.1, read as the reverse complement.
TTCGCCGATCCGGATTTCTGGGGAGAGTACAATATTATAGAACCGGACAAATCTATCGAATCGGCTATCGAAAAGATACAACGCCAATTGCGAAGAACAAATAACAATGGGGGCACCTCCTCCCGATAGATTAGATGGTATAATTAAGCATTAAAATCGGCCTTAAACAGCCGATTTTTTTATGCTTTTTCATGTAATTTAGGCGCGATGGTTCTAGGGCCTGTTAACACTAAGCCTAAAATTGGTTTTTTCGCTCTTTTTCCGTATTAACAAATTCACGTTTCATCCATGACAAAAAGAAGGGAATTTATGGCCGCTGCGCTAGGCCTTACCGCTACAGTGGTGTTACCTCGACTAGCTTTGGCCGGGACGACCGACGCTATCCAAAATCCGATGCGGATACTACCAAAACGCCTTAGAAAAGGAGCTACTATTGGCCTTATAGCCCCGGGATACTTGGTAAAGCCCACAATACTCGACGATGCCAAAAAGGCACTTCGGGTTATGGGATTCAAACCCTATCATACCAATCGAATAATAGGCAACTATGGCTACTTTAGCAATACGGATTCAGAACGGGCCCAAGACCTCAATGAAATGTTCGCCAACGCCGAAATAGATGGTATTCTTTGTGCTCGTGGCGGATTTGGTTGTACCCGGATCTTAAGTCTAATCGATTATGAAAATATCAAAAGAAATCCGAAGGTGCTTATTGGTTTTAGCGATGTAACCGCCTTATTGAACAGCATCCAAAAAGAAACGGGACTCATAGCTTTTCACGGTCCGGTAGGAAGTACGCTGAACGATCCGTACAGCATGCGCCAGTTGCGAAAAGTCGTGATGCAGCCAACGGATAATTTCGTCATCAAAAATGTTGAATTGCAGGATATTGCGTTGAAAGCCGACCCGGAATACACGCGCTATACCATCACCGAAGGCACTGCCGCCGGGAAATTGGTCGGAGGTAGCCTAACCTTGGTCAATGCTTTAATCGGCACGCCCAATGAAATCGATTTCACCAATGCTTTGGTCTGTCTCGAAGATGTCGAGGAAGCACCTTACCGCATCGATCGGATGCTGACCCAACTGATAGAAGGCAAGACTTTTAAAAAGGCTGCCGGTATTATATTCGGTGTATGTGCCGGTTGCAATTCTTCTACAAACAGCGATTCATTTTCTTTAAAAGAGGTTATTTTGGATAGAATACGGCCTTTGAAAATTCCCGCGGTGTATGGAATGAGTTTCGGACATGTGGAGAACAATTTCACTTTTCCGATTGGGATTAATGCAAAACTGGATACCCGGCAAATGACACTGGAACTTCTAGAGCGAGCGGTAGTTTAGGTCTTTGCGGCCTTTGGGAGGTATGTACGGACAATTTGCTTTCAGAATTAATACTCAGTTCGCTACCTCGCTAATAAATTTCAACCGGTACAGCCGAAGCTCATCATCTTCGTAATCACCGTCAAATTCTTCCATGGCTTCGTCGATATCATCGGTTTCGGCCTCTAAAAAGTAATCGTGGATCTCTTCTTGTTGGTCCTCGTCCAAGACCTCATTGATCCAATAGCTGAGATTCAATTTGGTACCGCTGTATACAATCTGTTCCATTTCTTGAATCAGTTCGTGTATTTTAAGTCCCTTCGAAGAAGCTATATCCGTAAGCGGAAGTTTTCTGTCCACATTTTGAATAATGTACAGCTTTAAGCCGGAATTTGCGCCTGTGCTCTTCACTACTAAATCATCGGGGCGAATTATATCGTGTTCCTCAACATAATTGGCAATAAACTCGATGAAAGGGTTTCCGTATTTTTTGGCCTTTCCTTCCCCTACCCCATGAATATTGGTTAATTCTTCGCGAGTGATAGGGTACTTCATCGCCATATCGTCTAGAGAAGGATCTTGAAATATCACGAATGGAGGTACGCCCAATATATTCGCCTGGGCCTTGCGAAGGTCTTTGAGCTGTTTTAATAATTTTTCGTCGGTGACTCCCGCCTTTGTATTGCTTACAATGTCATTGACTTTCTCCTCACTATAGGTGTGGTCTTTGGTCATCATAAAGGATTCCGGTTTCTTTAAAAAGGAGGTACCTTTCTCGGTAACATGCAGAATTCCGTACTGTTCGATTTCCTTTTTGAGAAGTCCGGCCACCAGCACTTGCCGAATCAGCGCCATCCAATAGCTTTTATCCTTATCGGCGCCGATTCCGAAAACGGACTTCTCATCTGCCTTATGTGATGAGACCAGGGCATTTATATTTCCGGTAATGGTTTTTACTATTTCTTTGGACTTGAACTTTTCGCTGGTCTCCTTGACCGTTTGTATGAGTTTTACGACATCGTCCTTGGCCTCTTGCTTTTCTTTTGGATTTTGGACATTGTCATCCATATCGGCCCCGTTGCCATTAACCCCATCGAATTCCTCGCCGAAATAGTGCAACATAAATTTTCTACGGCTCATCGAGGTTTCGGCATAGGCCACAACCTCCTGCAGTAGAGCGCTACCGATTTCCTGTTCCGCCACGGGTTAGTTGGATATAAATTTTTCCAATTTTTCGATATCCTTATAGGCATAAAATGCCAAGCAGTGTCCTTCGCCACCATCCCTTCCGGCGCGACCGGTCTCCTGATAATAGCTTTCGATACTTTTCGGGATGTCGTTATGGATGACGAAACGCACATCGGGCTTGTCGATACCCATTCCGAAGGCGATGGTGGCAATGACCACATCGACATCCTCCATCAAGAACATATCTTGGTATTTAGATCGGGTCTTGGCATCAAAACCAGCGTGATAAGGTACTGCACTCACCCCGTTTACCTGTAAAATCTGGGCCAGCTGCTCCACACGCTTTCGGCTCAGGCAGTAAATGATTCCCGATTTGCCCGCATTTTTTTTAACGAACCGGATGATATCGGAATCGACATCGGCGGTCTTGGGCCGAACCTCATAGTATAGGTTGGGCCGATTGAACGATGCTTTGAACGTTTTTGCCTTCGGTATCCCCAAATTCTTCAGAATATCTTCCTGTACTTTCGGTGTAGCCGTAGCGGTAAGTGCGATTATGGCCATGGTTGGGTCCAATCTATCCACTATCGACCTAAGATTCCGGTATTCAGGCCTAAAGTCATGCCCCCATTCCGAAATACAATGGGCTTCGTCGACGGCGATAAAAGATAGTTTTACGGATTTCAAAAAATCGACGTAGTCGTCTTTGGTCAATGATTCAGGAGCAACATAGAGCAGTTTGGTAATGCCGTCGCTAATATCCTGCTTTACCTGTTTCACCTCACTTTTCGTGAGGGAGGAGTTCAGTACATGTGCGATACCATGATGGGAGGAAATTCCGCGAATGGCATCGACCTGATTTTTCATGAGGGCAATCAGCGGAGATACAACGATTGCCGTACCTTCCTGAATCAAGGCCGGAAGTTGATAGCATAAAGACTTACCGCCGCCAGTAGGCATGATGGCAAAGGTATCGTTGCCCTGTAAGATATTTGAAATCACATCTTCTTGCAGACCCTTGAAATTTGAAAATCCAAAATATTTTTTAAGGGAGGCGTGTAAATCCGTCTTTTGCAACGGCATATTGTCATTTGTCATTGTTATTACTAATAGTCAAGGGATTAAGTTACGTATTTTTGGTTGGTAGACCTACGACTTATTCAAAATTTATATTCTTTCGAAATCGGTAATTTGCTGTCCTATGAAATTGATTATGTAATTTTGTGAGGATACAAAGATCCAATCGACAACTTTTAAAGATAAAATAAACTTTTAAAATCCATTTTATTTTTTTGATAGTTTTAGCAAACAATTGAATTTTTAGTACGTATACATCCAAAAACAAAAACGTTTAATGCTAATCCTGATTTGACCAACGCCCAAAGCATTCTTGCCATAGCCAAGAGAACGATAGCCACCGAAAGTGCCGCTATAGGAAATCTGTCGACGCTGGTCAACGAAGGATTTGCCGATGCGGTAAACTGTATAATTTCGTCAAAAGGAAGGGTCATCGTATCCGGAATCGGAAAGAGCGCAATAATAGCCACCAAAATCGCCGCGACCTTAAACTCTACGGGAACGCCTGCCATATTCATGCACGCCGGCGATGCCATTCACGGTGATCTGGGCACCATTCAAGAAAATGATGTCGTAATCTGTATCTCAAAAAGCGGTAGCACCCCGGAAATTAAGATGTTGGTACCCTTAATAAAACGGGGCAGAAATAAACTGATAGGCATGACCGGCAACACCGATTCGTTCTTGGGGCAGCAGGCCGATTTTGTGCTCAACACTTTCGTAGAAAAAGAGGCCTGTCCCAATAATCTGGCCCCTACTACCAGTACCACCGCGCAATTGGTCATGGGCGATGCCCTGGCTATCTGTCTATTGGAAATCAAGGGATTCAGCAGTACCGATTTCGCCAAATACCATCCGGGTGGTTCTCTAGGTAAGCGCCTGTATCTCAGGGTTTCCGATATTGTCGCCAGTAATCAAAGACCGGAAGTGGATATCGATACTCCGGTCAAACAGGTAATCGTAGAGATTTCCGAAAAAATGTTGGGGGTTACTGCGGTGACCCAAAACGATGGGATTGTGGGAATCATAACGGACGGGGACATCCGAAGAATGCTCAACAAATATGATAATATTAGCGGTCTCATCGCTAAGGATATTATGACGTCAAACCCCAAGACCATACCGGTTGAAGTACTCGCTATCGAGGCTTTGGAACTGATGCAGAAAAATGGCATCTCACAATTATTGGGCGTAGATGGAAAAAAATATAGCGGTGTTGTACATTTGCACAATTTGATTAACGAAGGTATCCTATAAATAATCGCGATGGCAAAAACCAATACCAAATCCCCCGACGAAATGTCGTTCCTTGATCATTTGGAGGAACTACGCTGGCATTTGATCCGGTCGGTCTTGGCGGTCGTAATCTTGGGGTGCGTCGCCTTCGTTTTCAGTAGGTTTATTTTTGATGTTATTATTTTTGGCCCTTCGCGGATGGATTTTCCCACCTACCGGTTTTTTTGCGATATTGCGACCTCCTTGGGGTTTGATTCTGCATTCTGCAAAGATGAGCTCCCCTTTACCATTCAAAGCCGCACCATGGGCGGACAGTTCTCGGCCGATATCTGGACCGCCATTTATGTGGGATTCATTGTAGGGTTCCCCTACGTACTTTACGAGCTATGGAAATTTATCAGTCCAGGACTTCATCCTAATGAAAGGCAACATTCACGAGGGTTTATTTTTATTGCCTCGATGTTGTTCTTCATGGGCGTACTTTTCGGATATTATGTGGTCGCTCCCCTATCCATTAACTTTTTAGGCACCTATCAAGTTAGCGAGATCGTACTCAACGAGTTCGATCTTAGCTCATACATAAGCACGGTAAGAGCCGCCGTGATTGCTTGTGGCGTGCTTTTTGAGCTACCGATAATCATCTATTTTTTGACCAAGGTCGGTATCGTAACCCCGGAAATTCTCAAGAAATACCGAAAGATTGCCATGGTGCTCGTATTGATTCTATCGGCGGTAATCACGCCCCCCGATGTCGCCAGCCAAATTATCGTGGCCGTGCCGGTGCTTCTACTCTATCAAGTAAGTATCTATATTTCTAAAGTGGTCTTGAGAAGGGAGGCGAAAAAGGAACGTCGGGAAAAAGCAAAAGCGGTGGTGAAGAAGTAGGCAGTTGCAGTAATTGAAATTTATTTTTGCTAAACTCCTAAACATTTTTCATAGACTCATACACCTTTTTATCAACTCATAAACTTTTTCATTGAAACTAAGAGCCGAAAATATCATGAAATCCTATCGCGGCCGGAAGGTCGTTAAAGGAATTTCTTTGGAAGTCAATCAAGGGGAAATCATCGGACTTTTAGGCCCTAATGGTGCGGGCAAGACGACCTCCTTCTACATGATTGTCGGCCTGATAAAACCCAATGGCGGAAGTATTTATTTGGAGGGGACGGACATCACCAAATTCCCCATGTACAAAAGGGCTCAGAATGGTATCGGCTATCTGGCGCAAGAAGCCTCCGTGTTCCGGAAATTGAGTATCGAAAAGAACATTTTAAGCGTACTGCAACTGACCAAGCTCAGTAAAAAAGAGCAGTTGATGAAAATGGAGGAGCTGATCGAGGAGTTCGGACTCGGCCACATCCGGAAAAGCCGGGGCGATTTACTTTCCGGTGGCGAGCGGCGACGAACGGAAATCGCCCGTGCCTTGGCCACAGATCCCAAATTTATTTTGTTGGACGAACCATTCGCAGGGGTTGACCCCGTAGCGGTAGAGGACATTCAACGGATCGTTGCCCAATTGAAAGATAAGAACATCGGTATCCTGATTACCGACCACAACGTGCAGGAAACCTTGGCCATTACGGAAAGATCCTATCTTATGTTCGAAGGCGGTATCTTAAAATCAGGACTTCCTGAAGATCTGGCGGCCGATGAAATGGTACGAAAAGTCTATCTGGGGAAAAATTTCGAACTGCGGAAGAAGAAATTAGATTTTTAGGAACTCCCTGAAATAAATTAAATTGCTTATCCGTTCTTAGTCTGCAAATTCGCTACCAACGAACTCAACACATAAAACACAATGATAATTGGCACCGCCAAAAACTGCAACGTTAGTAATAGCACCAGGCTAATACTGATAAATATATAGCGCAAAGCGTTGTCCTTAAATCCCCAATTTTCAAATTTTAACGCAAAAAGTGGGATTTTAGCGTTCAACAAATAGGTGCTTAAGAGAGTTACGCCAATCAAAAACCACTGGTTCAAGATAATCTCGTTTAAAATGTCGTTGTTTTGGTAGAGCAATATCAAGGGTAAAGAAAGAATCAAAAGGGCATTCGCGGGTGTAGGCAAACCGATGAACGACGAGGTCTGGTTCTCATCAATATTGAACTTGGCCAAACGATAGGCGGAGGCTAGTGTAATAAGAAAACCAAGCAACGGCAGCGGGTTGAATAAAATGGACAATCCGTAGTCGGAACGGTCATAGCCGAACATTTCGCCAGCGTTCCATCCCCCTGTCATTGACATTCCTAACAACTGAAACATCACGATACCCGGAACTAATCCGCTGGTAATCACATCCGCCAATGAATCGAGTTGTAGGCCAAGTTCACTTTTCACGTGCAAGGCCCGTGCGGCAAGGCCGTCAAAAAAATCGAAGAATATCCCCAGAAAGACAAAAATAGCAGCCATTTCCAATTGGTTCTGCACGGCGAATACGGTCGCGATGCAGCCGCAGAAAACATTGAGGAGGGTAATTAGATTGGGAATGTGTCTTTTCATTGGAGGAGGTTACAGGTTAAAAGTTGTAAGATTTGAAAAATTTAAGGTTCAATCGCTACTTCGTAGCTGTTCAAAGTTTAAGGTTGAGTTGCATTGAAGCATGTACCTGCCCAAGGCAAACTTTAGCATTAAATTCGGGCATCGAACGTCGAACGTCGAACGTCGTAAAAATAATACAATTTCCCCTGAATCATGCCAGCCCATAATTTATTCGGATATTTGTCGCTCAAAATCCTTTGAAGATTGCCATGCAATTGAAAAACATCGTTTTTATCCTATTTCTAACGCTAACCGCGGTCGGTCAGGCACAGAAAATCGAACTGTCGCCACTATCCGAAATCAGCGTGCTTACCGCCGGTTCGGGCAGTGAACTCTATTCTTCTTTTGGGCATAGTGCCATTCGGGTGCAAGATCCGACCTTGGGCATCGACGAGGTATATAATTATGGAACGTTCGATTTTACGACGCCTAATTTCTACACCAAATTTACTCGGGGCAAATTGAATTACACGCTGGCCCGCCAACGATTCCCCTATTTTTTATTGGGATACGAACAAGAAAAACGTTGGATCAAGGACCAAGAACTAAACTTAACTTTGCCCGAACGAAAAGCTCTTTTCCAATTTCTCGAAACAAATTATCTGCCCGAAAACCGGGACTATAAATACGACTTCTTCTACAACAACTGTGCGACCAAAATTTGGGATGTACTCAAAGAAGTCTACGGCGACAAGCTGCTGCTCGATGAAAATTTTCTTGCCGAACTGTACACGCACCGTCAACTCATCCACCAAAAGGTACCGACCAATTCGTGGTCCGGTTTCGGCATAGACTTGGCCTTAGGGTCGGTCATAGATGAAATCGCAACGCCCAAGGAACATATGTTCTTGCCGGAATATATCATGAAACAAATGGATAAGGCACAGCTGGGCACAAAAGCCTTGGCCGCCGAACCGGAAGATATTTTAAGTTTTGGTCCTGTTGATAATCGGCCCCCTTTTCTCTTGTCCCCCGCATTTTTGATGTCTGTCTTTCTGATATTGATTTTAGTATTGACTTTTTTCGATTTGAGGTACAACACCCGAAGACGCTGGCTTGATTTTATCCTGTTCTTTGTTACCGGCATCGCAGGCGTGGTAATGGTTTTTCTGTGGTTTTTTACAGACCATACCGCGACCGCGGGCAACTTTAATATTTTATGGGCATTTCCGCTCAACTTGATCGTTGCTTTTATCGCTGCGCAAAAAAGAGGACCGAACTGGATTGCAAAATACGCCCTTTTTTTACTGGCCTTACTCGCCATTATCTTAGTGCTATGGCTGTTCGACGTACAAGTTTTCTCGCCGGTATTGATTTTGGTATGGTTGGCCTTGGGCACCCGATACTTCTTTCTTTTCTGGTCGTTCCAAACCCCAAAAATTGTTAGCTAAACCCCAGCCCTAAATTAATACCTGCCTGTCGTTGGCAGGGTTTTAACTATAATCGAAACCCATACATGAATCTTCTTTCGGTAGAAAATATTTCCAAATCCTTTGGCGAGCTGGTGCTGTTCAAAGATCTCTCTTTTGGCATCAACAAGGACCAAAAAATTGCGCTCATCGCCAAGAATGGTACGGGCAAGACGTCTATACTCAATATAATGTCAGGCGCAGATTCTCCGGATAGCGGGCAGGTCAATTACCGAAAGGGCATCCGGATATCCTTTTTAGAGCAGGAGCCCGACCTTGACCCGAACCTGACGGTCGAGGAGACTATTTTTGCTTCGGATAACGAGATTCTAAAAGTCATTCACAAATATGAAAAGGCCTTGGAAAATCCCGAGGATGCCGACGCCTACCAATCCGCCTTCGAGGGGATGGAGCGTTATAATGCCTGGGATTTCGAGACGCTTTACAAGCAAATCCTTTTTAAACTAAAGCTGGAAGACCTTCACGCCAACGTGGGAAATCTTTCCGGAGGACAAAAAAAACGACTTGCCCTGACGAATGCCCTCATTAACAAACCAGATTTGTTAGTGCTCGATGAGCCTACCAACCATTTGGACCTTGAGATGATCGAATGGCTCGAGGAGTACTTCGCGAAGGAAAACATGACCCTGTTCATGGTCACTCACGACCGCTTTTTTCTAGAAAGGGTCTGCAATGAGATCATTGAGCTCGACAACGGCCAACTCTATCCGTACAAAGGCAACTACAGCTATTATTTGGAAAAAAAGGAAGCACGGATCGAACAGGAAGCCGCAGAGCAGCATAAATCAGAGCAACTCTTCAAAAAGGAGCTGACTTGGATGCGCAAACAGCCCAAAGCGCGGACTACGAAATCCAAATCCCGAATCGACGACTTTCAGGAAATAAAGACCAAGGCGAGCCAGCGTCGTAAAGAGCATGAGGTACAGTTGGAAATCAATATGGAGCGTGTCGGCAGCAAGATTCTCGAACTGCATAAAATATCAAAATCCTATCCCGACAAACCGATCCTCGACCAGTTCGAGTATACCTTTACCAAGGGCGAACGTATCGGGGTCATAGGTAAAAACGGGACCGGCAAGACCACCTTTCTGAACCTTCTTACGGGTAACGATCAGCCCGATGCCGGTAAGGTCGTCGTCGGTGAAACCACCAAGTTTGGGTATTACACCCAAGCGGGCATTGACATCAAGCCGGGCCAGAAGGTCATCGATGTGATCCGCGATGTCGGCGATTTTATTCCCTTAAAAAAAGGACGCCAAATTTCGGCCCAGCAACTGCTCGAACGCTTTCTTTTCGACCGCAAGAAGCAGTACGATTTCGTCGACAAACTGAGCGGTGGCGAACGCAAGCGATTGTATCTTTGTAGGGTGCTGATCCAAAATCCGAATTTCTTGATTTTGGATGAACCTACCAACGATCTCGACATCGTAACGCTGAACGTCTTGGAAAGTTTTTTGTTGGATTTCCCCGGATGTCTTATCGTTGTTTCCCACGACCGATATTTTATGGACAAGATTGTCGACCACCTCTTCGTGTTTCGAGGGGATGCCGTGGTCGAGGATTTCCCCGGGAACTATTCCGATTACCGAGTCTATGAAGATAGTAAGGTTATCGAGGAGCGCAAAGAAAAATCCGTCGATAAGGATAATTTTGAGCATAAGAGTGTTGCCAAATCCAAGGATTCTAGAGCTAAACTGACCTATCAGGAACAGAAAGAGCATAAAAATCTGGAGAAGGACATCCAAAAGCTTGAAAAAAAGAAAACGGAAGCCCAACAAAAGTTTGCCGACCCCGAACTTTCGGGCGAGGATATCGATAAACTATCGATTGAACTGCAAGAGCTCTTAGATGCCATCGAAACCAAAACGGAGCGGTGGTTCGAGCTTTCTGCTATTTTGGAAGGTTGAAAAAAGGATCTCCTCCCCTTGAAATGTGCAACCGACGAGGGAGGCACGACCGAGAGAATTGCATAGCGGAAGCCTTTGGCGTGACCGAGGTCCGCCCAAACGCTACGGGCGAGGATTCTCCCGCAACCTTGTTGACATATCGGTGAATTTCGCAATAGCAACAACTGCACGTGAGCTAGTTTGCGGGTCAATCTCCCCGTCAGCAAAGCTGCCACCCCTCTTTTTCTAAAGAGGGGAGCCAAGAAACTAAACCGCTATGGACAGAAAATCCATAGGTTTTAAGGCAGCAATGAAATTGCCCAGGCTTATTTTGTTTTTTGGTTAGTAATACCGAACGCCGGAATAACCCAATAACTTAGTCC
>JAGXIC010000063.1 GCA_024635875.1 Pricia sp. | reverse complement strand
ATAGTTACCAGTGGAACTTTCACTGTCGATGCAGCTGCGCAATTACAGGGAAAAAAATCGATGATGAACCAAGATAGCGGCGAAGCTGATGCGCAGATGCCCGAAATGAAAATGAAAATACCAAAAGCGGCACAAGATGCCTTCATTAAAAGTCTCAAGCCCTATCTGAAGATGAAGGATGCTTTCGTTGACAGCGATGCCAAGGGTGCTTCCGCTTTCGCAAAAGAGACCTTGCAGGAAATCCAATCCATCCCAGAAACGGAATTGGGAAAAATGGAAAAATCGCACATTTCTCAAATCAAGAAAATGTTGATGGCCATCGCCGAAAATGATGCTATTGAGAACCAGCGTGGTCATTTTGTAGTCTTGAACCAAAATATGGTGCCAATAGTAATGAACATTGATGGTTTGGACCAACAGATTTTTATCCAAAAATGTCCAATGGCCAATAATAGTAAAGGGGCATTTTGGATAAGTGCCGATAAAACGATACGCAATCCATATTATGGTGAAACAATGATGACCTGTGGAGAGGTTAAAGCTACTCTGTAATATTGACTTTAAAAAATGATGGATATCATAAATGAATCTTGGCTATCAAAAATTCAAAGTTCAGGAGAAAATGAGCGAGAACAGAAGGAAAAGAAGAAAGAACCCAAAGAAAAAACAAAAATCCTCAGTTTCTAAAAAATAAAAAATTGTAGGGCTTCTTGCTATAGTCTTGCTATTTATTCTAGCAGTAATGTTAGTATTTTACTTTGCCTTTAAGGGTATCAACACTCTCTGAAAATTATTCTGATAATAAGAAACTGGTGAAAATAATCAAAACCCTGCCTAACTACCGCGTAATCATTTGGAATAAAAGGGATTGAAAATAGAGATTCTGTAAAATTAGAATGGCTTGGGGTCATATTGGCTATGGAATATTTATTTTTTCTCTCAGGAACTTTTAAACCCGGTTAGGGTTGAATATCGCACCTTACTATTGGGAAGGGGAGGAGTTAGATTAATTTAGGGAACTTAAAATCAACGAAAATACAGTTGATTATAGCGTTGGGAATATCGCAGTAGACCTCGTGACGGTCGATTTGCAGGAGGCCGAAGTTACGGTTGAGTCAAAATTTGCACTGCCTTTGGAAATTTACAAAGTACAATTCAAGACAAGGGCGCCGAGTACAAAAATCAACCTAAAACTAAAGCAGAATTAAATAAAACAACACTATACCCTAGGGAGAACGGTGTAAATTTAAATATGAGAACCGAGCAATCCTACAATTCGAAAAAACATGAGAACACGATGGTTGGCAGTTACAAACTTTTTATCCGTTTTATCCGCGACGGCACAGATTCAAACCGTAGATTCGTTACCGCTTATTTCAGCCTCTAAATCCTATTCCAATTATAGTAACGTTATTGGTTGGCCAGATGGTAGAACTCCTAAAGCCCCACCCGGTTTTGTAGTAACGAAATACGCCGATGGTTTTAAGAATCCACGGTGGGTGTATGTTACCCCCAATGGAGATATACTCGTAGCACAAAGCAATTCGAACTATCCACTATGGAAAAAAATCGGTGCATGGTTTATCGGTGCATCAAAATCGAAAAGCTTTAAGAATAGCGCCGATTTGATAACTCTGCTCCGCGATACCGACAAGGATGGATTTCCCGATGAGCGAACCGTTTTTCTAGAAAAAGAACTGGACCAACCCTTCGGAATGCTTGTGCTTGATGATTGGTTTTATGTAGCCAATACCAACGGATTGCTACGTTTTCCCTATAAGTCCGGTCAGTTGCAAATAACCGGTCGCGCGGAAAAGATTACAACCTTGCCGGCCGGAAAGGCCAATCGGCATTGGACTCGAAATATTATAGCCAATAAAGACGGCTCAAAAATATACGTTGCCATCGGAAGTGGCTCGAACATTGGTGAAAAAGGTCCGGAAGTAGAATTTATGAAAGCCGATATTCTGGAGGTTAACCCCGATGGCTCCGGCCTGAAGATTTTCGCGTCAGGTCTGCGTAATCCTGTGGGAATGGATTGGAATCCCATAACGGGGGAATTATGGGCGGCTGTCAATGAACGTGACGGATTGGGCAATAACTTAGTCCCAGATTATTTGACAAGCGTTAAGGAAAACGGATTTTATGGATGGCCCTACGTTTATTATGGTCAAAATGAAGACCCTAGAGTTGATTGGATCCCCGCAACCGAAATAGAGGAAACACTTGTGCCCGAAGTAAATTTAGGGCCGCATACCGCTTCTCTGGGTCTGATTTTTTACACCGGCGATTCATTTCCGGAGAAATATCGAAACGGAGCTTTTGTCGTACAGCATGGCTCATGGAACAGACAGGTATTATCGGGATATAAAGTGGTCTTTGTTCCTTTTGAAAATGGGGAACAGGTTGGTAAACCCGAAGATTTTCTGACGGGTTTTGTCGCTAATGGTAAAAAGAGTAAGGTCTATGGTAGACCGGTCGGCGCATCGGTACTTCCTGACGGTTCAATGTTGATTACAGATGATGTTACCAATACGATTTGGAGAATAAGTTTAGCTGAATGACATAAAAACAATCGCTTGGGCATTTTCAATTTTTGATAGCTATCATTGATTTATAAGTTATCGGCTTACCTCTTTGGATAAATTGAGGCAACCTGGAAACATTACAGTGAACAAGCAGATTTACTTTGACGGTAATATGTATAGATAAAGAAATACGTAATTCATAGTAAGGCAAATAAATGTTTACGTGTAGAAGCGCCAGTAAAATCCGTACAATAGATAATCCGATAATCAACTAATAGATTTATTTGGTCACAAAAAATTCTTTTTTATGATACATATCATAACCACAGGCGGCACAATCGAGGGGCTGGACTATAGTGAGGAAAAAAACAAGATTGAAGGAAATAAAATTTCAATAGAAGATTTCTTCAAGTCGGCGAATGTCTCATTTCGATATGTAATTTTTCATTACCAACTGATACACACACGGAATAACGACCAGATTCAAAATAGTAGCCGATAACAGACCGCCCAAAATAACGACCGCCATCGGGCTTTGAATTTCGCTGCCAGGTTCGCCACCTTTTAGAGCTAAGGGAATCAAGGCCAAACCTGTCGTAAAGGCGGTCATCAATATAGGATTCAACCTATCCAATGCCCCGGTCTTGATTAGCTCAAAACCCTGCATCCCTTCCTTTTTCAAATCCTCATACCTTGAAACCAATAAAATACCGTTACGCGTCGCAATACCGAAAAGGCTAATAAAGCCAATGGTCGCAGCGATGCTGATGATTCCGGATGTAAAATAAACGATTAATATTCCTCCTATCAATGCCAAGGGAAGGTTGATCAGCACGACGAAAGCCAGCTTGACATCCTTGAATTCATAATATAGGAGCAGAAAGATAATTGCAATGGCGATGATCGCGGTAATCAAAAGCAATTGTGAAGCTTTCGATTCGCTTTCAAATTGCCCACCGTACTGCACCCGATAGCCTTCGGGCATCTTAATTCGGTAAGCAATGGTTTCCTTGATTTCTTCCACAGCACCCCTTAGGTCGCGGCCCTGTACATTGGCGGCCACCACAATCTTACGTTGTACGTCCTCACGGTTAATGGTATTGGGACTGCTAACAGATTGAATGGTGGCCAATTCGCCGAGATTGGTCTGTCCTCCATTGGGAAGGCTTATCAGGGCCATATTCATCGTTTCAATGTTGTCCCTGAACTGCTTCTGAAACCGAACCACCAAATCGAAATATTGCTGTCCCTCGTAAATTTCCCCTGCCTCCTCGCCCGCAAAGGCAACGTCCACCTGCTCCATCAAATCGCCCACAGTCATCCCATAGGCCGATAGAATCTGACGTTTGGGTTTGATACGAATCTGGGGCACTTCTATCTGTTGGTCCACCGCAACGTCGGCGAGTCCATCGATATCCTTGATGTTTTGCTCGACGCTTTTACCTACTTCGAAGAGGCGTTGCAGATCGGAACCAAAAATCTTGATGGCGATATTCGCCCTTGTCCCGGAAAGCATATGGTCTATACGGTGCGCAATGGGCTGCCCCAAGGTAATATTCACACCGGGCACGATACTTAATTCATTTCGGACTTCCTTAAAAAATGCCTCCTTGCTCTTATCCTCCAATACAAAGGGTACATCGATTTCAGCTGCATTTACACCTTGGGCGTGCTCATCGAGTTCGGCACGGCCCGTTCTTCGGGTTACCACTTCGACTTCTGGCAAATCCAACAGGATTTCTTCCACCAATTTTCCGGTCTTGTTGCTTTCCTCCAAGGACATTCCGGGAGGACCTACCACGCTTATGACCAAGGAACCTTCGTTGAATTCCGGTAAAAAACTGCGGCCCAATTGCGTTACCACCAAAAGGCTCAGCAAAAAGACGATGACGGTGACCCCGATAATGGTCTTCGGTATTTTCGTCGCTCGGGTCAATATGTTGGAATACCATTTTTGTAGCCACCGCTCCACGCGTGTTCCTTCCGCTTGTTTGTTCAGCAGTTTTTCGTTTTTCAGCAAATAGGAACAAAGCACAGGGGTTACCGTTACGGCTACGATAAGGGAGGTCAAGACAGAAGTAACAAAGGCTATTCCCAAAGGTTGTAGCAAGCGGCCTTCCATTCCGCCCAAAAAGAACAACGGGATGAACGATACAATAATAATCAGGGTCGCGATGATGATGGAACTCCGTATTTCTACGGAAGCATCACGTACAACGGTCAATGTGGGTTGGCGTTCGACCTTGGGCTTCCTTACGTTTTCGCGCAGGCGTTTATAGACGTTTTCCACATCGATAATGGCATCGTCCACCAGGGCACCGATGGCGATAGCCATACCGCCCAAGCTCATTGTATTAATGGTGTAGCCCAATAATTTGAGTACGATGATGGACACCAATAGGGAAATAGGAATCGCCAAAAGCGAAATCAGGGTGGTACGCCAGTTCATCAAAAAGATGAAAAGGATGATGACCACGAAAAAAGCCCCTTCGAGCAAAGTCCAGTTCAAATTGCTGATGGAGGCATCTATGAAATCGGACTGCCTAAAGATCTGGCTTTTGATTTCCACGCTTTTGGGCAGCGTGGATTCCAGATCCGCAATGGCTTCGTCCAAACGGTCGGTCAATTCCAACGTGTTGACGTCGGGCTGTTTTGAAATGGTCAAAATGACCGCAGGCGATGCATTCAGGGAACCATCACCGATCTTGTCCGCAGCACCTATTTGCACGGTCGCTACATCCTTTATTTTAATGGTCTGACCGTTTATTTGCTTCAAAACGGCTTCCTGCAAGTCTTCCAATACGTAGGCACGACCGCTTCCCTTTATGATATATCGATTGCCATATTGGTTTATAATCCCTCCGGGAGCGTTTACATTGGCTTCCTCAACGTGGGATACCAGATCGCTAAGGCTCACGTTGAAATGTTTCATCTTTTCGGGATTTGCAAATATCTGGTACTGTTTATAATCCCCCCCGATGACCACCACGTTCGCAATGCCTCCGATGGCCTTGATACGTGGCCGGATCGTCCAGTCTGACAGAGTTCGCAGTTCCATAGGCGAAAGACTATCGGATGTTACCCCCAAGAGCATTATTTCGCCCATAATGGAAGAAATAGGGGCCATCGTGGGCGCACCGATGCCTTCGGGAAGGTTCTCACGTACCATAGGGATGCGTTCGCTCACGATTTGCCGGGCACGATAAATATCGGTCCCCCATTCAAATTCGACCCAAACAATGGAAATCCCTGCGGCCGATGACGAACGGATCCTGCGCACATCGGGCGAACCGTTCAGTGCCGTTTCCAGTTGATAGGTCACCAGTTTTTCCACTTCCTCGGATTCCATTCCGTGGGCTTCCGTAAGAATAGTTACGGTAGGTGCCGTAAGGTCGGGGAACACGTCTACGTTCATCGTACGTGCAAAATAGATTCCCGCCACGCTCAACACGAGAGCACCCAAAAGGATGAGCAATCGATTATGAAGTGATATAGATAATATTTTATTTAGCATCTCTTCAATTTTTTAGTGTTCGTGGCCGTGTGCCGGTGTTGAACCAGACATCGATGCCATTTTTACTTGATAAGCCCCTTGGGTAACGACCATTTCGCCCGCTTCAAGACCGCTTAGGATTTCTACGTTCTCGCCATTTCGTTTTCCGATCTTTACCGGTCTGCGCTCAAAACTTTCGCCAGCAAGTTGTGCAATAACGGAATAACTTCCATAGTCCTCTAAAAGCGCATTGACCGGAATAGTCATTCCCTCCATGGCATTGCCCATCGCAATCTGCACTTCGGTAAGGCTTCCTTCCGGCATATCCACTTGTTCATTGACTTGGGCATAGACGGATATCAGGGGATTTTCCCTTTCTACGTCCTTACCGATCGAAAGGATAGAACCACCGGTATCGCTTACCTTCTTCCATTGGGCATCCTGGTCCTCATACCATATACCCTGTACATTCTCCATAGTCAGCCCGGACGAGGGCGCAACCTGTGTTTTGAGCATTTTGGATTGATGTGTCCCTACGCTGACCAAGGGCTTCCCCTGTGCCGCATATTCCCCATTGGATACATTTATGGATTTTATAAATCCATCGAACGGTGCGCGCACTTGTTTGCCGCTGCCGGAAACTCCTGCGGAAAGGGTTTCATAATTGGATTTGGCTACTAGGAAATCACTTTCCACTTTTTCAAATTTGGACTTGGGAACGATTTTGGATTCGTAGAGCTCCTTTTTACGCTCATATTCCGATTTGGCCTGTTCGTATTTCGCCTTCGTGGAAGCGATTTCCGCACCCAAATTATTCGTGGCCAGACCCCTGCTGCTTAGGGTCATCAATAGTTGCCCTTTTTTCACGGTCGT
>JAGXIC010000062.1 GCA_024635875.1 Pricia sp. | reverse complement strand
TCGGTGGGCGTCTCGTACCGCAAAAGTACCCATATCCTGCCGATTCTTATTTGATGGAAACTATTATTGGACCATCAGGGGCCAAATTTATGGATGCTACAGAAAAAAAATTGCCCGAATTAAAAGGTTTGGGTCTTGTAACCGCCTCCACTTGGGTAGACTTTGATGGCGACGGTTGGGACGATCTGGTTGTTGTTGGTGAATGGATGCCCATAAAATTCTTTAAGAACAACGGTGGTACATTCGAAGACGTGTCGGACAAAATGTTGAAGGGCAATACAGCCGGTTGGTGGTTCGCTATTCAGAAAGGTGATTTTGATAATGACGGGGACCAAGACCTAGTTTTGGGCAATTTGGGCAAAAACTACAAATACAAGGCAAGTGAGACATCTCCATTTAAAGTATACCTGAACGATTTTGATGGTAATACAACCTCCGATATTGTGTTGAGCTACAAGAAAGGGGATATGGAATTTCCGGTTCGTGGCCGTCAATGTTCTTCACAACAGATGCCTGCTATTAAATCAAAATTCAAGGATTACAATTCGTTCGCCAGTGCCAACTTAAATCAAATTTATACGACGAAACTGTTGGAAGAATCGCTGAGCTATGAAATTACCTCGTTTGAAAGTATATACCTTGAGAACGACAACGGCACCTTTAAATCGCGACCGTTACCTCAATTGGCGCAACTTTCCAGTATCAATCAGTTTGTTGTCGATGATTTTAACTCGGACGGCCATCTAGACGTAGTCTTAGCTGGAAACCTTTACAATTCAGAAGTAGAGACCCCTAGAGGTGATGCCAGTTTCGGACTTTATTTGCAAGGCGATGGAAAGGGAAATTTCGATGCCAAGACCATGATGGAATCGGGTCTTAAAATCGTAGGCGATGTTCGCAGTATGAAGGTGATTTCAGTAGGCGGTAAAAAGCATCTTTTGGTGGCAAAAAATGATGCTATGATGCAACTGATAAAGGTAAATTGATATTCAATTATTAAGTCATTATTTACTCGACGATTCTTTTTTAGTCTGACAACAGGAATTCTTTGTATGCAAATACTAAATAAGAGGTTCTTTTTAAATTGTGGGCTTGTAGTGATGATTACTTCAATCACAGCACTGGTCTACCGTTGTAAAAATCCAAATGTAGAATCCGATTACTACAATCCCGTGGTATTGGCCACTCATTTTAACGGTGAACACTATGTCGGGTCTGAAACATGTATGGAATGCCATGCCGATATCTATTCCAGCCATCTAAAAACAGCGCATTATAATACATCGGCAATAGCGAATAAAGAAACTATTTTAGGCAGTTTTGAACCAGGTTCAAATGTTTTAGATCTTGAATACGTCAAGTTTACCATGGAGCGTAAATCAGATTCTTTTTATCAACACATAGCATACAAGAATAGGCTTAAAAAGACCCCACCATCATCTTTTGATATTGTCATAGGATCTGGCGTAATGGGGCAAACGTATCTTACATGGCAAGGCGATGAGTTGTTTCAGTTGCAAAGTTCCTATCATAGCCCAGCTGATACCTGGGTGAATAGCCCCGGATTCCCAACATACGCATTGGAAAGACCTGTAAGGGATGGTTGCATCAAGTGCCATGTCACCTTTGCAACCAATCGTACCCCCGGCCAAGGAAACCAATATGATAAAGAAAAAATAATATATGGAGTAGATTGTGAACGATGTCACCGACCCGCAGCCAAACATGTAGTTTATCATAGGAAACATCCCGAAGCTTCAACCGCTAAATTTATGTTGAAAATAGACTCACTTTCAAGACAAAGGCGACTTGATGTATGTGCACAATGCCATTCAGGATCTAGAACCAACCAATTGAAGGGATTTCCCTTTTCATTTTTGACTGGGGAAGATTTAAATGAATATTCAAGGAACATTACTACTAAAAAACAATCACAAGAGTTGGACGTGCATGGAAATCAATACGGTCTTCTCACCAGTAGCGAATGCTTTAAACAGACCCCTACCATGGATTGCACAACCTGCCACAACCCCCATAAAAATCAAAGGAGAAACACGGACTATTTCAATCAAAAATGTACGCAGTGTCATTCAGGCAATGTAAAGACCTGTTCGGCAGAAACTTCGCAAAGCAAAACAATGGGCAATGATTGTATTGCCTGTCATATGCCCAAAATACGTTCTCAATCGATTTCCATTAAATTAACTGAAAAAGATAGTGTCGAATCTTCATTTAATATTAGAACACACCTCATAAAAATTTATGCAAACCAGGAGATTTCAGGCAAACCCTAATACTTCTCCCTTCATTTCTGCCGTAATAAAATCTTTTGCCTACCGGTTTTCGGGCTTTCAAGATTTCCTTTTATGCCTTCATCAGTATAGAAGGCGGTGAGAACATATGATCCTTGAGTTTCCCCTAAAGGTTCATTGCGGGTTTTAAACGCCCCGCTGGTGCCTGAAAAAAAGTTAAAATTTGCATCGGAGGCGTTGTTCAAGATCCAAGTGACCATCTGTTCAACCTCTTCTTGGGCAATATTCGGATGTGCAGGCATAATCTGATCCCCCCAAGTTCCTTGTGCACCCATCAGAATCTTTTCAGCGAGAAGTTCAACAGGTTCCGTACGATTACCGTATCGTTCAGCAATTTCAGCAAAAGACGGACCGATAAGTTTTTCCTTGGCTTTATGACACGTGAAACAATCCAAAGAACCCATCAAAGAAAGTGTTTCGATTGTACGATTGAAATCTATGTTAAAGTCTTTTACAGCTTTTTCACTATCAGATCGATATTGAACCGTTAAAATAACTTTACTTGGTGATATTTCGTCGTATTTCGTGTATCCATCTTCCTTGTCCTCTACACTAATATCGAATGGAATCAATGTACCCCAAGAAAATTTTTCATTTTCTACAGGGGTAATAATCCTCACGACAGGTGGCTCATTTTCTTGACCGGATAGTGGTAAAAAGGAAAATATACATGCGATAAAAATACAGAGTCTACAATACATACACCCTTATTACGCCTCATCAATTTGCTTTGCGACGCGGTTCGCCGATCGCGTTGCTGCTTCAGTGCCCCAATTGAGGTTATCGGCATAAGCACCAGCAAAATAAATACGTCCCTCGGATTGCATGATGACAGGCCAAAACTTTTTCAGTTCCCCAATCGGGAAAGACAACCGTTCACAGGTTGGCGCATATTTTTGCTTGGTCCAGTCCCTACCAAGAGCCAGCTCTATGGTGTCACTTTTACCCGGATAAACTTCCCTGAATGCAGCAAGTGCCCTTTGTGGAGAAATACCACCTGGCCCTGTCCCTAATATAATTACGCGGTGGGTATCTACTTCTTCGGCCGACTGCCAAACGCCCCAAAGATCCGGATGTCCCAAATCCATATTGATGGTCTCTAAACCATCTTCAAGCCAAAACTTCGAACTCGCCTGAAAAACAAATCGCTGGTACGAATCGTAAGTTATATTATCGAGTGCATACTGCTTTTCTTCTGAAAAGGCCGGTTGTACCGGTATTTTTTTAAAAGCTGGTGGCGGGATGCAGTTCACATAGTAGTCTGCTTCCAAAGTTTTGGTCTTTTTGTTTTCATTATAGGTAACGACCACCTTACCTGACTCATTTTGAATAGAGGTGATTTGACGATTTAACCAAACCCTAGGGCCCAAATATTTGGCAAAAGCATTCGGCAGCATTTGGTTGCCCCCTTTTAAGTGATAAACATCAATGGGAGCTTCAGCCACGCCTCTATTCTTTAGAATAAATGAATGCCAAAGTTCATATAATGCAGAAGCGTTATTGCCGCCTAAACGTTCCAAAGCTCTTTGTGAAGCACCTTCCTTTTTATAGATATCGGACATAGGAATGGTATCCATAGCATCATATCCAACTCCGAAGGGTTGGTATTCGTCTTTAAATTTGTCAAGATAGGAATCAATGTAGAGTCTTTTCAGCTCGCCCCACGGATGTGTTGCTAGAAAGTCTACTTCCTTTTTGTTGAATCCCATTGCTGTCAAAACGGAAGGGTCGTTTAGCTCTTTTTGATCATAAAACGTACCGTTGATGTTCCTGAGTAAATTTTTTCTTCGTTCATACGGAAGTGCGGTAAGTCCGAACTCGTCAATATAGTTCCAGTATAGTTCGTAACCAGGTTTGGTGATATGCTCTTGGCCCCCATCGCCATAGAGACCATCGGAAAGTTCATCGTGAACGGTAAACACATGGCCTCCATGCCTTCCCGATGCTTCCAATACAGTTACATCATGACCGAGTTTCATAAGTTCATAGGCACAGCAGAGTCCTCCTATACCCGCTCCACCAACTACTACATTTTTGGGATTCGCCGTTTCTTTTACTTTTAGCGTCAATGATTTTTTAGGCTCCTTTGCTTTTGCCCGGTCCACACTGAGCAAGGAGACGCCTACTCCGGCCCGAATCGTGTTCTTTATAAAATCCCTTCGTTTGTTTTCCTTCATAACTATCCTATTGCTTCTCTAAATTTACATAATTTAGAGTCCAAAACAGTCTTTTAATTATAGAATATCATTAAAACCGTCGTTGTTAAAATCAAATCGAACGACATTTGGAATTCCAATTGGCTCCAAGTTCAAATCGTTGTTATTTTCGCAACTAAAACTACCACCAGTAAGCAATAAATAAAATATTGTTTTTTCATCGTTACACCCTCAGTTAGAAAGATCGGGGGGATTTCATTTTCTTGATTTGCGAGATCCATTGAAACCTCAGTAAGATTTCGTGGGTTCCTGAGTTATAGTCCCCCATCCTCCGATGCTATAATCATAGGCATAACCCATGTTGAATTGCGGGGTAAGCTGAAAATCAAAAATCCCTGCCACGTATAAGTTTTAGCTTGCCTACGGATTCGCTTCTCTCCCTGAAATCGACACGTAGTAAAACTGTGGGATTAAACAATCCATTTTAACTCATGTATTTACACTAACGCTACCTTTCTTCGCGAATGCACAATCGCCTGTCTCAAGCGTATAGGTTTGATGCTGGGTTTGCAACATTGTTTTACCGGAAACCATAAAGGCGAAGAAATTGTTGTGCCACCAGATACTGTTATCCTCCTCCTGAGCAGGGCGCTTAAATTCTGCAAACAACAGTTCGTCCACTTGAAACTGTTTAAATGCTCTTGTGTTTTCTATGTAGTATTGAAGATTATCCATTGAAATGCCGACACATTTCCTCTATTTAGAAAAATTTAGGTTGGTAGTAAAAACTTGTATTCCTGCCTTGATCTTTCTAAAATCCTTGAGCCAATTTTTATGGTGACTTCTCGGAAACAACTTCAAGAGAATCATTATTCTTCGCCACCACGATATTCTTGGTTCCGTTTATTTCAATAGTTCGGTCAGGCAAAACAAGACTACGGACTCAACAATGTAAAGGCAAAGCTCAGTGGCACCTCACATTCTTGGATAGGAGGAATCCTATTCGTAACGAATCTGATAAAGTTCGCAGAATTGCACAACTTTCAATTCTGACTTATTGAGTAAACCATACCTAGTGATATGCGGGCAGTTGGGTATTAAGGCCAGCGGTTATAAAAGCTTTTTTGCCTACCTGTCTTAAACCTCATTCATAGTTTGATTCCAACTACGAGTGAAGAATAGGTTTGCCGTATGGTAGGTGGGCGGATGTAAGAGTGCTGGCCGTTATAATTAATTCGGAAGGTCAATTATAGTCTTTTTTCCCACGAAATCATAAAGTTCGATTTGTTTTTCTCCTTCATATAGTTTGAGAATACGCGATGATTGTGATAGGTACGAAGAACCGTAATAGCATTCGTGCCAACGTTCGGTGCCGTTGGCGTTCACAATCTTGACCTTCAAGGTGGCTGTTGGAACATCGAAAAAATTGTGCCCCTTTTCAGGAATAACCTTGGTATCTACACTTAACCCACCTGAATTTCTTCCGAAAAGAGCTGTTAATTGGCCGTCGATTTGAAGCGATAAGGCACCCCGACTGTCACCATCGACAAAAAAACCGGTATGCGGGTTGGAAAACGGTTCGAAGTCCCCCATTGCCATTTCCTCCTAGAAAGCAGCCCTAAAATGCATCATATCCACCGCTTCCTACTTCGGTGCCGAAATCATTTCCCGTTAGCACAATATCCAAAAAACCATCTGAATCGAAGTCCTGCACCAAAATACCGTAAACTGGAGCCAACTGGGCCTCCCGTGGAAGATTGATCAGTTTAAATTTGCCATTCCCATCATTGCGGAGATAACTAGTGACGAAATGAAAGGCTTTGACCTGATAGTCACTGCTTTTTTTTGAGGGGATAAAAGGTCGTCCAGCTTCGCCTGAGCATAACTGGCGTAATCCGGGAAATTTTTCTTTATCGCGGGAATCTGCTTGATGAGATCGTCTCTGGAATGTATAAGGTATTCGACGCCGTTGACGTAGGAGGTAAGAATAGGGTCTAAAACACCGTTGCGGTCGTAGTCTAGGCCATATGTAGTTATTGGTTCTTTGTGCGAGGCTTTATATTTGGTGTTCAGACCTAAATTACCAAGAATATAATCTATGTCGCCATCGTTGTCAAAGTCACCGCCATTGATACTGTTCCACCATCCAGAAGTGTAATAAAGACCGGTTTTTCCCGATACATTTTCCAATTTTCCGTTGTCATTTTCAAAAAATTGAATGACCATAAACTCCCCGACAGCGATAAGGTCGGTGTCTCCATCGTTGTCGAAATCTGTCCATAGGATGTCCGTGACCATTCCAGTTTTTAGTAATGCCGGAGCCAGTTGGTTGGTTACATCCGTAAATCGTCCGTTTTTGTTTTGCAGCAGATAGCTGTCGGGTGGTAACTGATATTTAAGGGGCACTAGTCTTCCTCCAACAAAAAGATCCAGATCGCCATCGCTGTCGAAATCTGCTGCCCGGATACAAGAACCGCTGAACCATAATTTCAGAAAAGCTTATTCATCCAACGAAAAATTACCCTTTCCGTCGTTTTTGTAGAGCCGATCTTGAAAGTATTCCGAACTTTCATAAAATTCATTACTGCCGCTCACTATGTACAGGTCTTGATCTCCATCGCTATCGTAGTCAAAAAAAAGGGTGCCGGCATCTTCCTCATATTTTTCCTTTTCGTTTTTCACAAAGGGCTTCTGTTCGAGCCGTCCGTCCGTTTCGCTTTAAAAGAGCTGTCCACAACGGTTATAACCGCCGCCTACGAAGAAATCTTCCCGACCGTCCCCATTGATGTCGGAAACGGCGATTCCCGGACCTTGGCGGGAATGTTTATGGGGAAGTAGAAATTGCCGGTAAAATCGAGATAGTCTTCTTCGTCATGTTCGAAATTAATTCCGTAGGTATCGGTCACTTCCTGAAATAGCAAGGAGGCTGGGTCGCCCGGAGGTCGTTTCACCTTGTCGGTCGCAGTTTTCGTTTTGCTGATCAACAAAAATTGATCAGCCTTCAGGTCACGCAGCATGCTGTATTTTCCGTCCGGCCATTGCACAGAAAGACTGTCGATTATGCGAATATCGCCGAGTCCAAAATGTAGTTTGTAATCCACGGAAGATTGGTAACCCCTAGTAACTGATTGTTGGAGCATTTGTATACTATCACTGGTAAACAATCGAACTTCAGCCCCTAAGGCATTTAGGTTTAAGCTGTCTCCCACTAGACCGATATTGATGAAATTATGGTCG
Organism: Pricia sp.; assembly: GCA_024635875.1. Lineage (GTDB taxonomy): Bacteria > Bacteroidota > Bacteroidia > Flavobacteriales > Flavobacteriaceae > Pricia. The sequence goes on along the minus strand of JAGXIC010000062.1, from coordinate 4,518 downwards.
GGAAGTTTCTCGGAACGGTTTTCATAAATAAATGCGACCGAATTTATGGTATTGGCAACGATATCGAGGTCACCGTCGTTGTCCAGATCGGCATAGGCCGTGCCGTTAGATAAGGACGGTTCGTAGAGACCCCATTTTTCGGAAACAACTTCGAAACTCAAATCACCATTATTTTTAAACATAAAATTGAAAAGAGCAATGGAGGGCATTTGCCGTGCTTTTCGTTTGAGTGCGGCATCAAGACTGTCTTGGGTAACATTGCCCGATAAAGACCCCGTATAGTTAATAAAATCGAGATCGGTAATATCACGTAAATAACCTTTGCTGATAAACAGATCTTTCAAACCATCATTGTCAAAGTCGGCAAAAAAGGGCGACCAGCTCCAGTCCGTTGCCTGGATAACTGCCAACTGCCCGATTTCGGAAAAAGATGTCGGATAGTTACCTACTTTTCCGTTATTGAGTTGTAAGGTGGTCCTCATATATTGCGGCATATAACCTTGTTGCAATGTATATTAAAAAAGGCCGTGGTTCAACGGAACGGACATTTTTTTTCGTGGACATTTTCTTGGGGTAGCATGTCAGCTGTGACCATATCAATCAATCTGTCATTATTGAAATCGGCCATATCGTTACCCATACTAAAATGGCTGACATGGTCGAGATGGGTTTGGGACATTTGGTCAAAACCGCCCTGTTGATTATTGATATAGAGGTAGTCGTTCGCAATGAAGTCGTTGGTAACAAAAATATCCTCCCAACCGTCTTCGTTTACATCGGCAATACCTACGCCCAGCCCCATGCCATCATACCGGATACCTGCTGGTAGGGAGACATTGGTAAAGGTGATTTTGGAGGTTTCTATTCTTGGTGAATTTCCTACCGACATTACCTAGGAGACCGGGGGCGGTCTAAACCGGGGAGTGGTACCCATAATACAGTTTAATTGGGACGCAAATACTGGTTTCTTCAATGGTCAGTATAATAATGTTTACCAAGGAATTGCCAGGGCGAACAGCGTACTTTTGGTGGTAAATGGTTTAGAGGGAGTAGAGGAGTCCGCCCTGACCCAGATTCGGGCCGAAGCCCGATTTATAAGGTCTTTCGGATATTATATACTTCATAATCTTTTCGGGCCGGTACCCATAATCGAAATTCCGGAAGGGGCATCGCTCGATGAAATTGAGGCGATAGGCCGGGAGACCCCAAGACCCACAGAAGAAGAATATAGGGCGTACGTCGAGGCCGATTTGCTTTTTGCGGCAGAAAATCTAGAGGCTGGGGGAGTTTCGAGTCGTGCCAACAAAGGGGTAGCTTTGGGTTTGTTGACCAAATTCTATCTTAATAATAAACAGTGGCAACAGGCTGCAGATACGGCAGCGGAAGTCATGGGATTAGGGTACAGTCTGTATGGTGATTACACCGAACTGTTTTCCATTGATGGTGAAGATAATGCTGAATATATTTTTAGGTTCGAATGTCTGCTGGGCAGTAACCAGACCAACGTATATATGCCCCATGCCTTCCCTGCCAACTATCAAGTTCAAGACAATTGGGTGAATTTCGGGGCCATGTTCCGGACCTATACCGATTTTTATGAAACCTCATCAAGTGCTCTATCCGCTACCTCAAGATCAAATCGACAACAACCCTAACCTGGAGCAAAACCCCGGATACTGATTATTGAATTACCTTTAGGAATAAATACTCTTTAGCGTACTAAAAAAAATGTTGAGAAAACACCATATCACATATATAGCAAGTTTCCTATTCTCTCTCACCGTTTTTGGTCAGGCACGACCTAATATTTTATGGATAACCATCGAAGACACCTCTCCCCAATTTATAGGATGCTATGGAAACGAGGATGCCAGCACGCCGGTAATCGACCAACTGGCGAAGGAAGGGGTCCGGTTTACGAACGCCTTCTCCACGGGCACGGTCTGTTCGCCCAGCCGGAGTACGATCATTACCGGCGTGCGTACGTTTAAAATGGGCAGCGGCAACCATCGGAGCAACTATCCTATTCCCAATTTTATCCACGGCTTTCCCTACTATATGAAAGAAGCGGGGTATTATGTTACCAACAATAAGAAGACCGATTACAACGTTGGCAATGTGGAGCAATTTACAAAAGAGGCTTGGGACGAAAGTTCCGGTAAGGCGGGGTGGTGGAACCGCAAACCGGGACAGCCGTTCTTCACGGTATTCAATTTTATGGATTCCCATCAATCACGAACGATGACCTTGCCCTACGACTGGTACATTAAGAATGTCTGGGATTCGTTGCCCAAAGAAGATAGGATTGGGGAGAACGATTTCAAGATGCCCCCCTTCTATCATGATTCCCCCAAAATGCGTAAGTATTTTGCACGGGTCTATAACTCCATCAAACTGACCGATAACAAGATCGGTGACTTGTTGGACAGGCTTGATAAGGATGGACTGCGGGACAACACTATTATTTTCGTTTATGCCGATCACGGCGAGGGCATTCCCAGGGGAAAGACCAATGGCATAAATTTGGGGTACCGGGTACCTTTTGTAATATGGTTCCCCCAGAAATACAAAAACCTGTCCCCATGGGGCACCTCCGGGACCGTTTCCGGGGAGCTTGTCGATTTTGAAGACCTGGCGCCCACCATGATCAGTCTTGCCGGCGGCAAAATGCCGGATTATCTCAAGGGCCGTATATTATTGGGAAAAGACCGATCCAAACCGGTGGGCCATCTTGAACTTTCTAGTGACCGTGCCGACAATGGCCCCGATATGGTGCGGAGTATCACGGACGGAAAATACATCTACTCCCGCAACTTCATGCCCTTTGTACCCCAAATGCGGTATATCCGCTATTTTGAAATTGCGGATATTGTAAAACAGATGCGTAGCGACCTATCGAACGGCAAGTTCGACGCCCTACAAAAAAGCATTTTCGAAGAGCGGCCACCAGAGTTCCTGTTCAATATCGAAAACGATATTTGGGAGATCCATAACCTTGTAGACAACCCCAAATATGAGAAGGTATTGGAAAAAATGCGGAAGGAGTTGGATGCCGATATCCTAAAATCCAGAGATGTGATGTTTCTCCCCGAATACGAAATAGGCCTGATTTCCAAATCGGTAACGCCCTATGAGTTCCGGTTGGATAAAAAGAGATATCCCTTAAAGGAAATCTATGGGGCAGCCTCCCTTTCCGGCAAAAGGGGCAAAGACATTGTTAAACAGCAGGCGCGTTTGCTCAACAGTAAAAATAATATCGTCCGGTATTGGGCCATAATCGGACTGCGTAGTCAAAAAAAGCAACTCTTGGAACTTTATAGAAAGGAGATTGTCAACGCCATGGACGATGCCTATCCGCCTGTTTCCGTTACCGCCTCGGCTATTGCCTATCAGTATTTTAACGATTCAGAAGCGGAAAAAAAGCTCAAGAAATTCTGTAAAAACAGTAATATGGACATTGCCCTAATGGCAATCAACTATCTGCTATATAGTAAGAACAAAGCCCCTTTTGTCGAAACGATCAAGGCCGTACATGAAATGCCAGATAAAAATTATAATGTAAAAGCGGCCTGTATGGATTTTCTAGGGATATTGGGTATCGTGGAAAATACGGCCAAGAACGAAAATTAATAGTATTCCCTGAGATGTTTTTCGTTTGAGGATAAAGATAGTTGTTTGAGTTAGTTTGGCCCTTTACCTCGCAGCGTTCATAGGCTGCTAGGAAAAAGGGTTAACTTTAGGGGAACATGATACATGGGCAATCATCAACAGAAAAAATCTTTTAGCCTTCGGCCCCGTTTAATTTTGAGGATTTTCTGTGTGCTTGTCCAAATTTGCTTTTACCAGTAAAGTCCTAAAGAACCACAAACAGTTTAACCTGAAAATTAAAAAATGAAACCACGAAAGTTAGTTCTGTTAGTTTTGACACCATGTCTAGCCCTCTTTACCGCCTGCAAGGACAACACTGTAACTCCGGAAAAGAAAAAACCAAATATCGTCTTTATTTTGGCCGATGATTTTGGCATGCATGACCTAAATGTCACGGGCAGCACGTATTACGAGACACCTAATATGGATAAAATCGCCAAAGAGGGAACGATGTTTACCCAAGGCTATGCCGCAAGTCGGGTCTGCAGTCCTTCACGCGCTAGTATCATGCTTGGGCAGTTTACCGCGCGCCATGGTATTACCGACTGGATCGGGGCGGCCTATGGTACCGACTGGCGCAAACAGAACCACAACGACAAAGTGCTTCCCGCGGAATATGTGCATGACCTGCCCGCAAAGGATACCACCTTGGCAGAGGCGATGAAGGCCAATGGCTACCACACCTTTTTTGCCGGGAAATGGCATTTGGGCGATAAAGGCTCATGGCCTGAAGACCATGGTTTTGATGTGAATAAAGGCGGTTGGGACGTGGGTAGCCCGAAAGGAGGCTATTTCTCGCCTTGGGACAACCCGAATCTGGAAAACAGGAAGAAAGGGGAGAACCTTTCGATGCGTCTTGCCAAAGAAACG
>JAGXIC010000061.1 GCA_024635875.1 Pricia sp. | reverse complement strand
TACCAAGGGTTACCGAACTTTTCGAGGCCCGTAACCCATCGAATCCTGCCGTGGTTTCTGAAATCGACGGTGTGGTATCCTTTGGAAAAATCAAAAGGGGTAACCGTGAGATTATTATCGAATCGAAATTGGGCGAGGTCAAGAAATACTTGGTCAAATTGTCTAACCAGATTCTGGTACAGGAGAACGATTATGTTCGAGCAGGTATGCCCTTGTCGGATGGTTCCATTACACCAGAGGATATATTGGCAATCAAAGGCCCATCGGCAGTTCAACAATACCTAGTGAACGAAGTACAGGAAGTATATCGTTTACAGGGCGTGAAAATCAATGATAAGCACTTTGAGGTGGTCGTACGCCAGATGATGCGTAAAGTACGGATTCAAGATCCGGGCGATACCATTTTCTTGGAGAACCAATTGGTGCATAAAGACGATTTCATTACCGAAAATGACGAAATCTACGGTAAGAAAGTAGTTGTTGATAAAGGCGAGTCGGAGAATCTAAAAGAAGGTCAGATTATTACGGCCAGAGAGCTTCGGGACGAGAATTCCATTTTGAAGCGTTCCGATAAGAGCGCAGTGGAAGCCAAGGATGCGATTGCCGCTACAGCCACACCGATTCTTCAGGGAATCACACGTGCTTCGTTACAGACGAAATCGTTTATTTCGGCAGCATCGTTCCAAGAGACGACCAAAGTATTGAACGAAGCTGCGGTAAGCGGTAAGATAGATACTCTGGAGGGTTTGAAGGAAAACGTAATCGTCGGGCACAAGATTCCTGCCGGTACCGGTATGCGCGACTATGACAACATCATCGTAGGCTCTAAACAGGAATACGATGAGATTATGGCCCGCAAAGAGGCAATGAAGTTTTAACCCATTCGTCATTGCGAGCGCAGCGACGCCATCTGTTTCAGCATGCTAGGGAGTTGAGCAAGATTGTTTCAACTAAGCCGAAAGTTCAACAGATTGCCGCGCTTCGCTCGCAATTACCCGTCACGATCCAACTGTGTAGTATGGCCGAAAAAGAAGACAAGCAAAAACAGATCAATATAGAACTGGATGAAAAAACGGCAGAGGGAATTTATTCCAATCTGGCGATTATCAACCATTCCGTATCCGAGTTTGTGGTCGATTTTATCAGTATGATGCCCGGGGCGCCAAAGGCAAAGGTAAAGAGCCGAATAGTGCTTACTCCGCAACATGCCAAGAAATTTCTAAAGGCTTTGAATGACAACGTACATCGGTTTGAAAAAGCACATGGCACTATAAAGGATTATGAGCAACCTCCGATTCCAATAAATTTTGGGCCTACTGGAGAGGCATAGAATAGCGTTTTCAATGATGTTTCTAAGACAAAAAGCCCCGTTCGATTTCGTAAGGGGCTTTTTTTATACCCATAAGTCAAAAGATGTTATTTATCTATGACTATCCCCAGATTTTTGGACGGTCGACTTGAAGGTTCGTTTGTGCTTCCTTTTAACAAAATCTTATGCGCTTTCGGTAAAAGTAGGACATCTGAAATTTAATAATTTGCCGTATATATTATCAATACCGATCTAAATGGCATGCGTTGACCGTGTCCGAATGGAACATTTTTAATTGTAATGTCGATAATAAACGCCTTGTTTTCTACGTATATTGCAAAATAGTAGCTATAAAATATTTAAAATGGAAAATATCGTAATCGTTGGAGCTTCCGGGCATGGGGGAATGGTATTGGACTGTATAGAAAAGGAACGCCGTTATAAAGTAGTCGGCTTCGTAGATTCTTATAAGGAAAAGGGAGCTAAATTCAATGGATACGATATTTTGGGCAGTGAGTTGGCCTTACCTCAACTCATTGACAAATTCAATATCCAAGGTGCCATCTTGGCCATAGGTAATAATTGGAATCGAAAGAACATGGCTAATAAAATCAGAAATAGTGTACCGGAACTTGATTTTGTAAGTACAATCCACCCCAGTGCTACAGTAGCCAAGGGAGTGAAAATTGGCAAAGGTAGCGCCATTTTGCCTGGAGCCATTGTAAATGCAAACTCAACTTTGGGTGCTTTTTGTATTCTGAACACGAACGCCTCGCTCGGTCATGATGGTTTGATGGATGACTTCTCGAGTATTGCATCCGGTGTATGCACTGGGGGAAACTTGTTCTTAGGACGGTTTTCGGCCATCTCCCTCGGGGCAAACATCATAGAAAAAATAACTATTGGAGAGCACAGTATTATTGGTGCCGGTTCACTTGTGGTCAAAAATGTCGGTGGCTATTCGGTAGTCTACGGATCTCCGGCCCGTTTCGTACGAAGAAGGAGTATCGGAGACCCTTATCTGAGTGGCGATAAGGTTTTGGTGGAGAGGAATTTGCTGGCTATTTGATGATTGTAATCCTTCCTCAAATTCATTTACCTCTTCATTCGTGCTTTGAAAATTTTAGGGGGAATTTAATTTGCATTCTTTTTTCGAGCTTTATGATAGTGTCAGAATCTCGTTTTTTCCGAATAAGGAATTGCCTTGAAAAACAACCGTTACGACGAAAAAGAAGTCGCCCTTCCATATTATAGTGTTATTTTTGTTTTTTTAAAAATTTTTAATCCTCCATATTGAAAAATATAGTTATAATAGGAGCTTCAGGACATGGTTCAATGCTATTGGATTGTATTGAAAAGCAAGGTCGTTATACCGTTTTAGGATTCTTGGATTCTTTTAAGGAAAAGGGAACGGCACAAAACGGGTATAGAATTTTAGGATCTGAGCAAGACCTTCCCCATCTGATGACACAATATAGTCTTCACGGAGTAATTTTAGCCATTGGAAATAATTGGAAAAGAAAAAATATGGTGGACCAAATTTATGAAATCGCCCCAAGTCTTGAATTTGTGACCGCGATTCATCCGAGTGCCGTGATCGGTAAAGATGTGGTGGTCGGCAGGGGTAGCGTCATAATGCCCGGGGCCATAGTGAATGCCAATTCAAGGATTGCGGATTTCTGTATCCTTAACACCAATTCATCGCTTGGCCATGACGGTTGTATGGAAAAGTTCTCAAGTATCGCATCGGGCGTATGTACCGGGGGCAACCTTATCTTAGGTTCCTTTTCGGCCATATCGCTCGGTGCCAAAGTCATTGAAGAAATTACTGTGGGAGAACACAGTATAATCGGTGCCGGATCACTGGTAGTCAAAGATGTTGACAGCTATTCGGTAGTCTATGGATCTCCCGCGCGGCTTGTAAGGAAAAGACACGCTGCGGACCCCTATTTGAGTGGTGATTCGGATTCATGCGACCTACCTGTACTACCGATCAAAAGGTCGGGCTCATAATCTTTTTCCCAAAAACTTTCATAAGAATCACTCGGAATTTTCTATTTTCGTTACTTCCATTGTATTCAGGACCTTTTTCCTTTTTCCGGAGGATAAAAGGGGTACTTCGTTGACATACGTCACTTGTATCTTTGCATCATTCCCAAGATAACCTTTGAATTCTTCGATAAGTTCCCGCTCTCTTCGAAATCTTTCGAGGGCGTTCAGTTTAAATTTGTATTCTTTTTTGGAAATTTGGATAAATTGATACTGGGCCAGTTCCGTGTAGTTCCACATACTATTGGTTATGGTGAACGAGGAAACAACTTCGCCCTTGGTGTTATAAATGGCGTCCATTTTACGGCCTTCGATTTTCTTGAACACCTGATACATTTTCCCATTCTTTTCGGATTTCCCCATTATACCAAGATCACCGGTATCATATCGCACCATGGGCATTGCCCTGTTAAACAGATCAGTGACTACTATTCGCCCCATTTCACCTTCCCTAACGGGTACGTTCTCTTGCAAATCAAGAATTTCGATATGATAACTGGCCAAATTGACCAAAAAATCGTTTCCGGACCATGTGGTCTGCTGTGCAAACATCCCGTTCTCAAGATTGGCATATCGCGATACGACCGGGCAGTCAAAGTACATGTTCAAAGCTTTTTTGGTAGGACCGTCCAAAGACTCCGACATGGCGATGATGGAGACTACCTTAGCCTTGGACATATCGGTAGGGTTTCGTTCCAGATATTTAACGATGCGATCCAACGCAGAGGCATATCCCAAAATACTTTTTGGGGAAGTATCCGTTTTAATGCTATCTAAAAGACCTTTAATTTTATCATCGTTTAGTTTAAATACATCTATGGGCACGATATTCTGCATGGTTTTGGCCAGCTTGCCTTTGCTGTTCTTGGCATTCCATATTTTCAGATAGAAAAATCTGGTGCCCCAAGCGTGTCCGACCGATTCCCAGAAAAAATGCACGTCAGCGGTATGCCGTCTCTTCTTATCGACGTTGTGAAGAACGGTAAATGGCGTTCCAGTAGAGCCGCTTGTGGTAGCTTTGAACGTTTTTTTGTCCCTGTAAGTTTCCGAAAGAAATATTCTGGAATTCTTCTTGATCACGTTTTTGTTTACCACGGGAAATTTGTCCAATAGCGGCTCCGTAATGCCAAGTTTTCGATAATAGGGAACGGTATCTACGCAATGCCTTAAGATTTCGGACAGGTATTCTTCCCTTTCCCTAATGGAATGATTAGATCCATGATTGTCATTGATTCTTTGTATGGCCTTGTAGTGTTTTCGAACCTTGGATCCCTTCATCCAATCCTTAAGCCAAAAAATCGTTTTTCTAAGTGTCCGTGGCATATAAAGTTAATTTTTTGGACATGTTCAATGCCCAGCTTTAGAGGTATTACTTGATATTTGGTACAGCTGATATAAAAAAAAGGTAGGGTTATGGCCTTAGGCTGTTTTATTTAGGGTTATAACAATTTCTTCTTTTATATAGAGCAATAAACTATAAATAAATAAAGCTATGCCCAACATTTCAAGAAATTCTTCGATACTGTAGCAAATAGCATTTACAACTTCGGAAAAATTACTGGAGCTATAATTTTTTGCGCCGATCATTTCAACCCCAATGGCGCCAATTACATATATTGCGCCCGAAACTATAAACAACCGAACGAATTTTTTTGGAAGTTGTGGGAGAAACTTGAAAAAATAGACTACCGAGAAAAGAATAAACAATATTCCATAGGGAATTACCCATGCCCAATACAAATAACCCGTGAAACTGAATTTCTTTTCAAATAAAACTCCTACCCTTTCATGAAGTTGAACTGCTTCATCAACCGATAAATAGAGAAATATAATAGATAGAACCAGCCATAGGAAATAGCTTAATCCGTTGGCTTTTCGGAAAAATGAAATAAAACCGAGTAGGAAAGAGGCAATTAGAATAGTAACCGATGAATAATAAGCGGGAATGTTTCCTTCCGTTCTTATATTGAATAAATTAAAAAGCCACTTAATATTGGTATCATTAAAATAGTAGACTAAACCGATAATATTTGCAATTTCGAGGAATAGAATAATCATGAGCAGTAAACCCAATATTTTTTTTGGTCTAATGAGTACATTCATAACAGTAAGATAGTATACTTGTATTCTAAAATTTATAGGGCAAATTTAAAATTAAGTTAGTGTCACCGGTCTTTCATTTTAATAGCGTAAAATAATACAATTTAATAGAACTTCAACAAATACTGCTATTAGCGGATAAATTTATTGAAAACACTCAGTAAGTAAAACTTTAGATTAGCTATGATATCAAACAGAAAGAAACAAATGTTATTATTTTTTTTAAGGGATAAAAACAAAAAAAAATGGTCGCAAATTATCAAAGAATTTACCGCCCTCTATATGGCCAATAGAGAACTACCTCTAAATTATATTTCTCATTTACTTTACCGAAAAAACGTCACTAATTATAATGATTATTTAAGCCTTAAAGAAAATAGGGGTTTACTTCAATGGTCGTATTCACATGCAAAAGAACAAATCGCATGGGTAGAAAACAAAGTATTATTTGAAGAGACTTTAACCAAAAACAATATTCCTACCCCACAAATTTTTTTTCATAATTCAAAGAACCAATTTACGTATGAAGGCGATGTTTTTGAAATAGAAACCAAAAACGACTTTTTTTCCTTTTTAGGAAAAGTTTTTAATCAACAAAAAATCGAACATATCTTTTGCAAACCTATTGATGGAATAAGGGGTGAGAACATTTTCGTTATAGACAAAAATTCACATCGAAAAATAGCGGATAACCTAATTGACCTGGTGTTTTCGAAAGCATTTATATTTCAAGAATTAATACTACAACATGAAGTTTTAAAAAGGATAAATTATTCCAGTATAAATACGTTGAGGATTGTTACGTACAAAAACCAAAAAAACGAGATTGATATTTTATCCGGATTTATTAGGGTCGGAAGAAAAGGGGCAATTATAGATAATGCGCATATCGGAGGTATCGTGATACCATTTAATAAAGAAACGGGCAAAATGTATGCTGAAGGTTTACAACTGATCGATAATGGTGGAGGCATTTTTTATAAACATCCTGATACAGGAATAATTTTTGATAATTTGCAAATCCCCCATTACATGCAAGTAAAAAAAATAGTTGCCAAAGCTTCCGTATTGTTCAAATTTCCTTTGTTGGGTTGGGACGTGGCTGTAACGCCAAACGGACCTACGATTGTAGAGGCCAATCATGATTTTCATTTATTGTTATCGGACCTGACGGAGAAAGGGTTGAAAAGAAACTCTTCTTTCAAGAAACTGCTTAAGCAAATTGATTAAAAATAGTTTGTAAATAGATCAATTAACGGGATTACTAGTTCTGCAAGTACACCTTTGGTTTAAATTCGGACAATATATTTATCTTTAGGCCCTACTGCACGGGGAAAAGTTTCCCGACCGCACATAAAATTTTATGGGATGCAATTTGAAGATCCGGGAAGAATCAAGGTTTTTTTGAGAGATCCCAATAAAAAGAATTTTCTCAAAATCTGTAAAGAGGTACTTGTGCTCTGGGCAACAAAAAAGGAGATGCCCCTATACTATTTCAAGCATCTCTATAAAAAAGACATCAAGAACTATAGGGACTACCTGGCTCCGAAGGAAGTCCGAAGAATACACGCAAGTAAAAAATTACATAAATCAGAGTATACCTCCATCTTGAATAATAAACTGAATTTTGCCTTATACTGTGAGCGCAATGCGCTGAGTTCTCCAGCTCTTATCGGACATAATTTTGGACATAGTTTTTTTGCTGGAAAAGGAATCCAAGAAATTTCAAGTATAGATGAACTCATACATTTTTATACCGAAATTTTCGAAGTTACAGCCACCCGGGCTATTTTTTTCAGGCCATTGGCTCTTAACGGTGGACAGGGATGTTTTAAATTGGACCGAGATGGATTTTCACAACAACTCGGAGTTCAATACGAAAATCTTTTGAAAGGTGATTATACCCATACCGAGGCCATTACCCAACACCCTGATATCGATGATATTTATGAAAAGTCGATTAACACCCTTCGAATACTGACCTATATAGACGGGGAAAACGTTGACGTCGTATCTGCCTTTATACGTATCGGGGCCGGGGGCAGTGTAGTGGACAACGGTTCCTCTGGGGGGCTGTTCGTTGGTATTGATCAAGAATCCGGGACCTTAAAACGGACTGGATACCGGGATATGAATTTCGGTGGCGGGGAATTCCTAAAGCATCCCGATAGCGGTTTTAGGTTCGAGAATTTCCAGGTTCCTTTTTTTAAGGAAGCCTGTGACCTGGCTGTAGACGGTGCAAAATACATCCCAGACGGCTTTATAGGATGGGACATAGCCCTGACCCCTTCCGGACCGACAATTATAGAAGGCAACGAAGATCCCCATGTTTTTATGTCAGATGTGGCCTATGGGGGTTTGTTAAAAAATCCGCATGTGAGAAAATTAATGGACAGGGTAAAGTGATGGAAATAGTACCTTTTATCAAACTTTTTAGACGAAATCAACGACATACCCGATAATCGAAGGATAATTACCTATTTTTATTATGCATCAAAATTTGTAATATTATTCAGCGAATTTTTGGAACAGTATTGATTTTGTCAGAATACGAATTGAATAAAGAAATTCTAAATGGAATACAGGAAACTAGGGAATACGGATTTAAAAATATCCGCAATCACATTCGGTGCATGGGCCGCCGGTGGGTGGATGTGGGGCGGCAGTGATAGCAACCAAGCCATTCAGGCCATTCGTGATGCCTATGATAAAGGAGTTACTTCGATCGATACAGCACCCATTTACGGTATGGGCGCCAGTGAAAAAATCGTAGGGGAGGCCATAAGGGATATCCCAAGGGATAAAGTGCAGCTATTGACCAAATTCGGTATGCGATGGGATTTGGACAAAGGAACATTTTACTTCAAGAGCAAGGACAACGACGGTAAGGAAGTCGATATTTATAAATATGCAGGCAAGGAAAGCGTAAAACTGGAAGTCGAGCAAAGCTTAAAACGATTAGGTACTGACTATATTGACCTCTACCAGATCCATTGGCCTGATATTATCACTCCAATTCAAGAAACCTTCGAAGCGGTAGCGGAACTTATTAAAGAAGGTAAAGTCCTCCATGCAGGGGTTTGCAATTACAACGTTGCGCAAATGAAGGAAGCCGAAAAGTATGTCAGCGTGGTTTCCAACCAAGTGCCCTTTAGCATGGTCAATCGGGATATTGAAAAAGAAATTGTGCCCTTCTGCCGCGAAAACGGAAAATCAATTCTGGCCTATAGTCCCATGGAAAGAGGTTTGTTAACCGGAAAGATGAAGCCCGGTCAGGAATTCGAAAAGGGTGACCATAGGGCAGACAATCCATACTTTACAGATGAGAGCATTACGAAGACCAACGCCTTTTTAGAGAAAATAAGACCTTTGGCCAAAGAAAAAGAGGCAACACTGGCACAACTGGTTTTAAAATGGACTATCGAACGTTCAGGAATCACGATTGCATTGGCGGGGGCACGAAACTCGGAACAATCCATTCAGAATTCCGCTGCCGCAGGTCTAGAATTGAGCTCGGGGGAAATCGATTTTATCAATGTCGAATTAGAGAAGATTTCATAGAAATCATTTTTAAAACTTCCTTTTCATTCAAACTCCGAAACAAAATGTAACTTGACACTGGGGTATTTCTGTTGCGTCATTTGCAGTGAAAACTGTGAATCGGCCAAAAACACCAACTGCCCCTGCTTATCTGTGGCCAGAAATTTTTGCTTCACCCTTTTAAAGTCTGCGAACTCAGCATTTTTAGGGTCTTCTGGGTCTACCCAGCACGCTTTATACACCGGAAAATTGTCGTAGGTACATTTCGCGCCATATTCATGTTCCAAGCGATATTGAATGACTTCGAATTGCAGGGCACCCACGGTACCGATTACTTTTCTACCGTTTATTTCCAAAGTGAACAATTGCGCCACACCCTCGTCCATTAACTGGTCGATGCCTTTATAAAGCTGCTTCGACTTCATGGGGTCGGCGTTGTTGATGTACCGAAAGTGTTCGGGCGAAAAACTGGGTATCCCTTTATAGTGTAGTTCCTCGCCTTCGGTCAGGGTATCACCGATTTTAAAGTTACCGGTGTCGTGCAGACCGACAATATCCCCGGGATACGAAATATCAACAATCTCCTTCTTCTCGGCAAAGAAGGCATTCGGACTGGAAAATTTTAATTTCTTATCCTGCCGAACGTGCAGATAGGGTTTGTTTCTTTCAAAGGTGCCGGAGACCACTTTTACAAAGGCCAGTCGGTCGCGGTGCTTGGGATCCATATTGGCATGGATCTTAAAGACGAAACCGGTCATTTCCTTTTCATTCGCATCGACCATGCGTTCCTCGGCTTTCTTTGGACGGGGCGATGGCGCGATTTCTATAAAACAGTCCAACAGCTCGCGTACTCCGAAATTATTTAATGCAGAACCGAAAAATACGGGATGCTGCTTCCCGGCCAAATAACTTTCTTTGTCAAAATCGGGGTAGACGCCCATGGCAAGATCTAGGTTTTCCCTAAGATTTTGGGCGGCCTTGTTTCCCAAGATAGTATCGAGTTCTGGAGTATTAATATCGTCAAAGGCAATGGTTTCCTCAATATTTTTCTTGCTATTGCCGCTAAAAAGATTGATGTTCTTTTCGTATATATTATAGATACCCTTAAAGTCATAGCCCATCCCGATAGGAAAGCTTAGGGGCGTAACCGAAAGTCCCAATTTCTGTTCCAGTTCGTCCAGCAGGTCAAAGGCATCTTTTCCCTCGCGATCCATTTTATTGATGAATACGATAATCGGTATGTTCCGCATGCGACAGACCTCGACAAGTTTTTCCGTCTGCGCCTCGACGCCTTTGGCTACGTCGATGACCACGATAACGCTGTCGACCGCGGTAAGGGTGCGGAAGGTATCCTCGGCAAAATCTTTATGCCCGGGCGTATCGAGAATATTGATTTTTTTATCCTTATACAAAAAGGCCAAGACCGAAGTAGCGACCGAAATACCCCGCTGGCGCTCGATTTCCATGAAATCGCTCGTGGCCGATTTCTTGATTTTGTTACTCTTCACGGCACCTGCTTCCTGAATGGCGCCCCCGAACAAAAGCAGTTTTTCGGTCAAGGTCGTCTTTCCGGCATCGGGATGCGATATAATACCGAAAGTACGGCGTTTTTGAATCTGCTCCTTAAATGTTTTCATTAAAAAAATTTGTGCAAAAATAGCGTTAATATTGAACTCGTCCTGAGTTTTTGTTCGAGAGCGATGCTTTCACACCTTTATAGGCTAAATTCCTACAAAACTAGTAGTCTTCCATAACAGAATAGTTACAGTCAAAATGACATTTTACGTCATTTATCTTTCCCTATCGTTGAAGTCATCCATCCTATACCCCTTTAATTACGCATGTAGCAAAATAGAAATCATTGAAAGTATGCGCTTTATCGAAAAAATCTGTTTTTAAAGGATATTCGTATTATATATTTTTAAAACAATTTGGCGATCGCAATTTTAAATTTATATTGCATCGTTATAACCGTCTGCTCCCTAATCTTGCGCCTTACAAAAATTCCTGCTTGCCATGGTGATTAGTTTGTTAAAGCTAAACATATATGGAGAAAATTACTTTGTCGGAATTTAAGAAAAAAGTGTTTTATGGCCTCTCTTGTGCAATTGCCTTTGCACTTTTTAGCCTTACCACTTCTTTTGACCGTAATGTACGTATTGTCGGAACGAATCCGATGAGCGATACTGTTGTCGACGCTGTCCATAGAAATGAAAATCCTATTCGAGGGAATAGGGTTATGATGGCTATAGAGGGATGCGAATCATTGGAACGAGTGGAGCTCAAGACCTCTGATTTCGGTTTTGCGGATGGTGTTCAAGACGGAAGTCTATCTGCCGAGAATGTCGATTTGAGCTCGAAATGGGACCTGCCCCCTGGAAGTATTATCGTCAGTGTAAGCGGGGCCAGTAGT
Source organism: Pricia sp. (assembly GCA_024635875.1). Lineage (GTDB taxonomy): Bacteria > Bacteroidota > Bacteroidia > Flavobacteriales > Flavobacteriaceae > Pricia. The sequence goes on along the minus strand of JAGXIC010000061.1, from coordinate 540 downwards.
AAAAGTACCCTTCAATTGTTCGAGGTCAATAGAAGCCTTCCGGCGACCTTTACGTTTTCGGGTACAATACCCGTAATGGTAGTTGCCGAGCACTCCCCAAGGGTCGATGCCGGCCAACGGGATGGTATCCGCTCTATGGACAATGTGGCCTATGTACAAACTAATGTATTACCGACCGGCATAATTTCGGGCAATCAAGGCAATGACGATTATTATGTCGAAAATACGACCTCCTCGGCCATAAACGGTCCGAATCGATTCACTTGGGAATCGCAGGACTTTGCGACCGAAATCCTATTCTACACTACTTCCAGTTTTTCCATCAATGGCATCCACATTAGTTTGACCCCGGTAATCTGTCCAGATACCGATGGTGACGGCGTACCGGATTCCGCCGATCTTGACGACGACAACGATGGTATTCTCGATACGGTCGAAGACCCCAATCTTGACGGTGACAACAATCCTTTGACCGATCCGTTGGATAGCGATAATGACGGGCTTCCGAACCACTTGGATATCGATGCGGACAATGACGGT